>JAWLHT010000302.1:0-6350 GCA_041690195.1 Candidatus Latescibacterota bacterium | reverse complement strand
CGTACCGAGTCTCTGGTGTGATACTGAAATCGGAACAACATGGGAAAAGAAGGTTTTCCGGCTTTCTTCCCGTTTTGATTCACCTTGCGTATGATACCAATTATGGAGCAGCATCAGGAAGTTCAGTTGCCATGGTTATAAACCAATGCGCGTCGGGAGGGTGAGGGCAGGGGCGGACGGGATAGGCGCTTTTGTTACGGGTTTTGATACGAAAACGCGTTCAATATATAAAGAAAGCCTGAGGGCAGTCCCTTCCCAAGGTGAAATGCGGTGTATTAGCTGGTTCGGTTAACCCATTCTTTTGAGATCGAAAGCGTTTTCGTATGAAGCGATGTTTGGAAAGACCGGGTATTTCGAAAAGAGGGATGGGGGAACGCCCCATCCCTCTTCCGTTGCCGTCCGTTTGATTCCGCTCAGTAGCCGCGTTTCAGGAAAAGCGGCTTGATGGCATTGTCGTAGGCCTCTCCGCCCGGAACATGGAAGCTCATCCAGAAACAGGGTTCGACACCTCGTTTTTCCATGGCCTGAACATAAGCCCCGGTGAGCGCCCAGTAGGCGAAATTGTTCATCATCGTGGTGGTCGGAATAATCTTATCCTTGTATCCCTTTACCCGGAAGAGTCCGTACGCATCACCGCTGAGGTTGTCGAAGCTCATATCGCAGAGCTGACGGAGCGGGGCGGTGGAAACGCCGTTTTCGGTTTTGAAAGGGAAAATGCCGATGAGGAACGCCCCTTTCGCCCGGACCTTTCGAGCCATTTCAATTTCTTTTTCCGGAGTGGCCGAAGCGGTGGCGATGATGACCACGTCGTTTTTCGTAAGGGAATCGGGATTCAGGGTGTATATCCCCATGAGCCCGCCGGCGGTTCCGGATGCTTCGATAAAGAGTTCGTTGCGCGAACTCCACGGGATCATCTTACCTCCGGCGAGAATTTTCTCCGCCATCTTTTCTCCGGCGATATTCACGTCCACGATATTCCGCGCATGGAACTCGTCGAGACGCCCCATAAGCGTGTCAAGGTAAGCGGTCGCCATGCCGTACGCGCCGGAAGTGTCGTTGTAGGCAAGGTTATGGGCAATCTGGGCCATAAGGGTCCAGTACTCCACCACCGTGATGGGGCTGGTGGGGAGAATACGGAGGTGCGGCTGCTTGTCCAGTCCGGGCTGGACAAGGCCGTCTTCCTTGGGTGCCCAGTCGTAAATCATCAAGTCCACATAGTCTTCGATGGGCGTATCGGGATAGTCATTAAAGTTTGGCGGAGAATATTTGTTCGTGGTCATGGGGAAGCCGACTCCCACCACGTAACATCCGCGGTCCCGCACCTTTTTTACCTGCTCGTGGGGATTTGCGGTGATGAGAAAATCACCGGCTCCCAGACTGTCCAGACGGTCGTAGAGGCGCCAGCCGCCGACCGGGTCCGGGGCGATGCCGGGATTGCCGGGGATGTCTTCCGCGCCTGCTCCCGCATACATGATGTGCGGCGTTCCAATATGGGACACGATCTTTCCGCCGGCCAGTTTCCGCTGAGTTGCGATTTTGCATGCCTGACCGACTTTCTCTACCTCACGAATCCGGAAGGTCTTCAGGACATCGTAACTGCCGCGCAGATACAGGTCCGCGTAATTATCCAGCCGGATTACGGGCTGTTGAGTTTTCGGTGAGCTGGCCGCACCGGTTACCCGGGGGGCGAGCATTGCTCCCGCGGAAAGGAGAAGAAGGGCGGTAATGATGAATCTGCCCGGTGTGCGCTTCATGGAATCCTCCAAACAAAGTGAGCGGTGCTTCCTGATCGGGAAGGTTGTAACATCTGAGTTCCATAAGATAGGAACTGACGGCTTGGATTGCAACTGAATAGGGAGCAGAATGAGCAATATTCACCCGGGAAACCTGCCTGGAAACGTGAACCCGCCTGCTGTCAAATGCAATGATACGGGCCGACCCCCAGCTTTGGAAGGGCGGAAAGCGTGGTGTTACCTGAACGTATGTGAAAACATGATACACCGGGCAGTTTGATGAAAAAGGGGGGACGCTGATTGTTGGTCCGACGGCTCATTGGTGAAAAAGGAACCGGGAGCATAAACCTGGAATTCAGGAGTGTGGGTTCCCAAGTGTTGGGGGCAGTGAGACAGGTTTGTCCGGAGAGCCGAAAAGCCGGTCGAGAGGGCCGCAGGGGAAAAACCGATTTTCATTATTGGAATCGCAAAACGGAAGGAAATCCGGCCGAGGGATCGCCGCGCGGCAATCCCTCATGGCGTGATTGTATCCGGGGGGGAACCGGAGCGTCCGTCCCGGTTTATCATTTGATATGGGAATGTCCCTTGTCTTTTTCACGGAATTCGCTGGTGCGGTGGCGGACGATCTCGCCGCTGATCATATAGATAACATCTTCCGCGATATTCGTGGTGTGGTCGGCGATCCGCTCCAGATTGCGGGAGACTCCCATGAGATGGGTGTAGTACTGCAATCGGTCCGGCTGACGGCGCACCGCTGTTTCGAACTTGGTGAAAAGCCGGGCGTGGATTTCATCTACCTCGTCGTCTCTGGCGCAGACTTCGCGGGCCAGACCGGCATCCATATTCACCAGGGCGTCCAGGCTGTTCCGGAGCATGACCTGCGCCTTGTTCGCCATGCTGGTAATATCGGTGATCATGTCGTTGGTTACCATCGCTGGAATACAGATGGCCCGGTCGGCAATATTTACCGCCAGATCCCCAAGCCGTTCAAGATCATTGTTGATCTTGAGCACTGCGATGATAAAGCGGAGGTCGGTCGCAACGGGCTGGTACAGTGCGAGGACTTTCAGGCATTCTTCTTCCAGATCAACTTCCATGTGGTCGATCTCAATGTCTCCCCGTATCACCGCGCGGGCAAGTTCGGGGTCGTTGTCCTCAATTGATTGCACCGCCATCTGAACCCGCTCTTCCACCACGGCGCCAAGTGCCAGAATATGCTTTTTCAGCTTCTCTATTTCTTTCTGCAGTATACGGATCATGCTGTCTCCTGGACGCTCAGCCGAACCGGCCGGTAATGTAATCTTCGGTCTGCTTGCTCTTCGGGTTGGTGAATATCTGGCGGGTGGGACCGAATTCGACAATGGTTCCTTCATAAAAGAAAGCGGTGAAATCGGAGATGCGCGCCGCCTGTTGCATGTTGTGTGTAACAATGGCGATGGTGTACCTGGATTTCAGAACCTCGACCAACTCCTCGATCTTCGCTGTCGCCACCGGGTCAATGGCGGACGTTGGCTCGTCCATGAGGAGCACTTCCGGTTCCACGGCGATGGCGCGGGCAATGCAGAGACGCTGTTGCTGCCCGCCGGACAGTGCAATTCCCGGCTGATCGAGCTTGTCCTTGACTTCGTCCCAGAGTGCGGCGCTCACCAGTGCCTTCTCCACCCGTTCAGACATTTCGGAGCGGGAGAGTTTGTAGTGTAGCCGGAGCCCGTATGCCACATTGTCGTAAACACTCATGGGGAAAGGTGTCGGCTTCTGGAAAATCATGCCGACCTTTCGTCGGAGTTCAATGATATCCACCTGGGGAGCAAGGATGTTCTGTCCGTCAAGGAGTACTTCGCCACTTGCCTTCTGATCGCGGTACAATTCAAATATACGATTGTAAACCCGAATGTGGGTGGATTTTCCGCAGCCGGAAGGACCGATGATCGCGGTTACCTGGCTGGTGGCTATCTCCAGGTTGTTATCGAACAGCGCCTGATGGGAACCGTAAAAGAATTTCAGGTTCCGTGTCTTGATTTTTGGCTTCGGTTCAAATTCCGGTCTCAGGGATGTGTCAAGGGCGCCCTGTTCCCGCAAAGGTTCTCGGGTTTTGTCCGGGGGGAAATTCATTTCCGTGTCTCCTTGAGTATCATACGCGCGATGACGGTCAGCACGAGGACTCCGCTCATGATCAGGAGAGAGGCTCCCCATGCCTTCTGCTGCCAGTCATCGTACGGTGACATGGCATACTGGAAGATGGTGATGGTCAGGTTGGCGGTGGGTTCGTTCAGGCTGCGCGGCCAGTACTGACTATTCAGCGCAGTGAATAGCAACGGGGCGGACTCTCCGCTCACCCGGGCCATGGCCAGAAGCGTCCCCGTTATGAGGCCTGTTTTCGCGGCCCGGAACACGATATCCACGGTTACCCGCCACCGGGGCGCGCCAAGCGCCAGTGCGGATTCACGGAGGGAGTTGGGCACCAGATTCAGCATATCCTCTGCGGTTCGGGCTACTACCGGCATCATGATGATCCCGAGCGCTACCGCACCGGCGTAGCCTGAGAAATGGCCGAAGGGAAGAACCAGTAATGTGTAAACGAAAAGGCCTACGATAATGGAGGGAATCCCCATCATGGCATTCACCGAGAAACGGGTGAGTGCAGCCCAGCGGGAACGGATGCCGAATTCGGAGAGATACACCCCGGCGAACACTCCCGTGGGGATTCCGATCAGGGAGGCCAGGACGGTTATCATGAGCGTGCCCAGGATGGCGTTCCCGACTCCCCCTCCTTCAATACCCGCGGGAGTGGTCGAACTGGTGAAAAAACCGGGGTTGATGGCGCCTGCTCCCCGTTTCAGCACCACAAGAATAATCCAGGCCAGCGCGATGATTCCAGCCAAAGAGGCGATGCTGGAAACGATTTTTACAATGAAGTCGGCTATTTTCCGGTTACGGGAGTTCCGTTCGGTCATAATCCGCCTCCCATGTTCTTCCGGATGCGCTTGAGCCAGAAATGGGCTAAAATCTGAATCATGAGAGTAATGATAAAGAGAATGAGGCCCAGCTCAATGAGCGAACTCATGTACAAGGGATCGGAAGCCTCGGCGAACTCGTTGGCTAACGTGGATGCGATACTGTTCCCGGGGGCCAGAAGCGATGCGGAAATATCGTGCACATTCCCGATCACGAAGGTAATCGCCATCGTTTCCCCGATCGCCCGGCCGAGACCGAGGAACGTCGCACCAACAAGACCCTGTACTCCGTAACGGACGGTAACTTTGTGTGTTACCTCCCAGGTGGTCGAGCCCATTCCGTAGGAGGCCTCTTTTACTACCGAGGGAACCATCCTGAACACGTCACGCATGACCGCACTGATGAAGGGCAGCACCATCAGGGAGAGAATCACTCCGGCTGTCAGCATTCCGATCCCCATGGGGGGGCCTGAAAAAAGCGGCAGGAATCCAAACGTATTGGAAAGGGGGACCTGGATGTATCGTTCCATGAACGGGGCGAACACGAACAATCCCCACATACCGTAAATAATGCTCGGAATAGCCGCCAGAAGCTCGATGGCGTACCCGACAAAGCGGCTGACCGTGGGGTGGGCCAGTTCCACAAGGAACAGGGCTATGACCAGGCTCAGAGGTACAGCAATGGTCATGGCGATGGCTGTGGAAACCAGTGTGCCAAAGATGCTGCTCGCCGCCCCGAACTCACGGGCCACCGGATCCCAGGCGGTTGAGGTGAGAAATCCCAGCCCGAAATGACGGATTGACGGCATTGAGTTTGCTGCGAGCTGAATCAGAATGCCGACCATCGTTGCAAATATGAGGAACGCGAAAAACGCCGCAATTCCCCGGAAGATCAGGTCCATTGTGTTGTGACGGCTTCCGGAGCCGGTAAGCCGGGGTATGGTTAAAAAGAAAGATAGCCGCCGGGCCGGGATAGCTCTTTCTCCAGGTTGAGATTGTTCCATAGGTGAAGCCATGAACAATGTCCCTCGCTGCATGGGTGAAAAAAATCGGAAAACTTCAATGCAACCGCCGAGTACATGACGGCCTGCCGGTGGGGATCCCGGAGGATGGGAAGCCGGTTTGGTAAGCTTGACAGGTCCGCATCATCACCGCAGCCGGCTCCCTATCGCGTCTCCTCGGGAGGCCATACCGGCTGACCGTTTACCGTGATTTCCCTCGTCCACATAGCCTCGACCAGGGTCACCACATCGGCTGGTATGGGAACATAATCCAGCTCGCGGGCGGTCTGGTCTCCGTGTCGGTAGCTCCAGTCAAAAAATTCGAGCATATCCGTGGTGAGCCGGGCATTCTGCTGCTCCCGGTGAACAAGGATGAAGGAAGCTCCGGTAATGGGCCAGCTCTGCTCTCCGGGCTGATTGGTCAGGACCACGGCAAACCCGGGGGTTCCGGCCCAGTCCGCATTGGCAGCCGCTGCCCGGAAACTCTCCATGGAGGGAGCCACGAAGGCGCCCGCGCTGTTCTGAAGGAGCACGTGGCTCATCTTGTTTTGGAGGGCATAAGCGTATTCCACATACCCGATGGTACCGTCCAGACGCTGAACGTATGCCGCCACGCCTTCATTTCCCTTACCTCCCACTCCGGCCGGCCAGTCCACGGCTTT
>JAWLHT010000301.1:0-6376 GCA_041690195.1 Candidatus Latescibacterota bacterium | reverse complement strand
TGGACGCGGCCCGCACCGCCCGGCGCCTCGGCCCGGAAAAGGTCTCCATCCTCTACCGCCGGAGCGCGGAGGAGCTCCCCGCACGTAGGGAGGAAATCCACCACGCCGAAGAAGAGGGGGTCGAGTTCCGGTTCCTCACCACACCGGTCGAGTTCATCGGCGATCAACGGAACATGATCCGTGCGGTGAAATGCCTCCGCATGGAACTGGGCGAACCGGACAGCTCCGGCCGCCGCCGTCCCGTGCCGGTGGAAGGCTCGGAGTTCGAGGTGGAAGCCGACACGGTCATCGTGGCCATCGGGAACCTCCCCAACCCCCTCGTGCCCCACACCACCCCGGACCTGCCGGTGAACCGGCGCGGAAACATCGTCGCGGACGACTCCGGCCAAACCGGCAAGGAAGGCGTCTTCGCGGGCGGGGACATCGTGACCGGCGCGGCCACGGTTATCCAGGCCATGGGCGCGGGGAGAATCGCGGCCCGGAGCATCCACGAATACGTGATGAAAAAGAAGTAGTCCGGAGCCGGGAGTCAGGAGCCAGAAGGAAAAAGGGAAGCCCGAAACCCCTTTATGTCCGGCTCTCCGCGTATACGCCACGGGGCGGACCGAAGTCCGCCCCCGCACCTTTTTTCGGCGCCTCCATGCCCCTGCCTTTTCTTTTCACTCAGGCATTCAGGCATTGAGGCACTCAGGCACTCATTCATGCCCCATACGTTTTCCGATACCGGTTACCAGGCCGCCCTCGATTATCTCTACGGTTTCGTGGATTACGAAAAGAGCGGGCGATGGAAATACGACGGCGACCACTTCGACCTGGAGCGGATGCACGCCGTTCTCGCGGCGCTTGGCGACCCGCACCGTCGGGGACGCTTTGTCCATGTGGCGGGTACCAACGGCAAGGGCTCGGTCTGCGCCATGACCGCATCCGCCCTCCGGGAAGCCGGATTGTCCGTGGGGCTCTACACTTCGCCGCATCTGGTCACCTTCCGGGAGCGCATCCGGCTCAACGGCGCGCTCATGCCCCGGGAAGCGGTCATCGAGGGCGTCCGCCGGCTCCGTCCCGCCGCCTGGGACATCCCCGGGCTGACCTTCTTTGAGGTCTGGACCGCGCTGGCGTTCGATTTCTTCGCCCGCAGCGGCGCGGACGTCTCGGTGATCGAGGTGGGCATGGGCGGACGGCTCGACTCGACGAATGTCATCACCCCCTCGGTTTCGGTGATCACCCCGGTCTCCATGGACCACCGGGGCAAGCTGGGCAACACCGTGGCTGAAATCGCCGCGGAGAAGGCGGGAATCATCAAGCCCGGCGTCCCGGCGGTCACCGCGCCGCAGAAGCACCCCGGCGTTCTGGACGTGATCGAAAGTCGGGCCTGTCACACCGGCTCGGAACTGGTGCGGGTCGGGCGAGATGTCACCTTCTCTCCCAATCCCGGCGGCACATTCCGCTATCGGGGTCGCGCCTGGACGCTCGACACCGTTGAGATGTCCCTGCCCGGAGCGTTCCAGTACGAAAACGCCGCCGCCGCGCTCGCCGCGCTGGAAATTCTGGCGGAGTCGGGCTTCCCGCTCGACTCCGCAACAGCCCGCCGGGGAATCGAAAAAACCCGCTGGCCCGGCCGTCTGGAAACCTTAGCGCACCATCCGGAAGTGATCGTGGACGGCGCCTGCAACACCGGGGCGATGGAAGCGGTGCGGGACTGGCTCCATTCCCGTTCCGGCCGGGACCGGACCGTGGCGGTGGTCGCCATGTGCCGGGATAAGGACATGCGGGATGTCCTCGCTCTCCTCGGGGAGGCGGCTTCCCGCATGGTGTTCACCCATGTGCGCAATCCCCGGGCCATGGACGCCGGGGAACTGGCCGCCCTCGCGCCGGAGGGAGTGGAAGCCTTCGTCGAGCCCGAACCCGTGGACGCCCTGCGGAAGGCGATTGAGCTTGCTGGCCCGGAGGGAACGGTGATCGCCGCCGGATCGCTCTATCTCGTGGGCGAGGTGTTCCGAATGTATGGAATGGAAGAGGACTGAAACCGGCTTCGTTTAAAACCGTAAAAGGACCCCGACCCGGTCGCCCCGTAAACGCGGCACACCCAATGGAAAGGATGACCTCATGCCCGGTTGCAGGATCACCGTCCTGAAACGGACGCTCAACGCCGACTTGGCCGCCGAATACGTCGAAATGGAAGCCCGGCCCTGCGAGTGCTTTCACGAAGGCCAGGAATTCTTCGTTCCCGCCGACATGGGCAAGCCGGAGGGCTTCTGCTCCTGGGCCTGGGACGACATCTACAAAACCGTGGTGACCCTCGCCCGGGGCGGGAATTTTGCCGACGGCATGTTCCAGGGCTGGATGAAGGACCGGAATGTCATGATCGTCTGCTGCTCAGACGGTATCCGTCCGGTGGTGTTCAAAGTCGAGCGGGTGGAGGAATTGGAATAATCCCGCTTCCGGCCTCTTCGCACCTCACTTGGGAAGAAATTGTCTGAATGGGGATGCGCGGAAACACCCCGAACTACCTGTCTGAATGGGGATGCGCGGGATGTATGGGATAAAAGATGATGAAAAGACAAAACAGGTGGGTACGCGATTCTTTTTTCCGTTTTCATCCTGTCTTTATCCCGCGCATCCCAATTCAGACAATCTCTTCCCAAATTGATTCAATATTTGCCTCTGAGTGCTTATGTAAAAAAACGCTTTCCCCCTCTCCTCACTTTCTTATCTTTTCTTTGCGTACTTTGCGAACTTTGCGTGAGACATTCTTTCAGGAGCCCCCATGCTGACCGGCAAGACCATCGTTCTCGCGGTGACCGGCGGAATCGCCGCCTACAAAAGCGCCATTCTCGTCCGGGAATTCAGAGCCCGGAACGCAGAAGTTTTCGTCATCATGACCCGCTCGGCCACCGAGTTCATCACCCCGCTCACCCTGCAGACGCTTTCCCGCAACCCGGTGTCGGTGGAGACCTTCGACAAGGCCAACCACTGGGATATGGAGCACATCGCCCTGGCCGACCGGGCGGACCTGTTGCTCGTGGTCCCGGCTACGGCCAACATCATCGGCAAGGCCGCGGCGGGCATCGCCGACGACCTGGTAAGCACTGCCATTCTCACCATGCTCACCACAGTCCCCGTGCTCATGGCCCCGGCCATGAACAGCCGCATGTGGGACAACCCCATCCTGCAGCGGAATATTGTGACGCTACGGGAACACGGGGTGCGGTTTATCGGCCCGGTGGAGGGAAAGCTCGCCGACGGCCGACCCGGCATGGGGCGCATGGCGGATCTCGGGGAAATCATCGGCGCGGCGGAACCGCTGGTGAAAGGATAGCAGACCGACACGACGACGGTTCGCATGATTGCGCGGCACGGAAGTCGATTGAACGGCAATGACGGCATGCAGTGATACACCTTCACAACGGGGAGCGCGGCGATGATTGGGCCTTTCTGCCGCGCCTGAGCCATCACGTTCTCACACGGAGGAGCACCATGCGGTTACGTGCGTTCCTGAGCGGTCTCGCGGTGGTTGGCTTCGCGGCGGGCGCGGTTGCGGCCCAGGATTCTTCCTTCAACGGTCTCGGCATGAACATGGGAAACCTCTCCCGTCTCTCCCGGGCGAAAACCCGCTCCATCAGTCCGGAAAACTTCACCGGAGAGAAGGGCAAGGGTGGGATGTCCACCGACGGTCCCGCGCTGAACGCGGCCCGCGACCTCGGCCAGGGCTGGAAAGTCTCCCCCTATGTCCGCATCCAGCCGAAAACCACGTTCACCCTGGCGGAAATCCAGGGACCCGGCGCCATCCAGCACATCTGGATGACCCCCACCGGCAACTGGCGCTACTCCATCATCCGGTTCTACTGGGACGGCGAAACCGAGCCCTCGGTCGAGGCTCCGGTGGGCGACTTTTTCGCCTGCGGCTGGGGCAAGTACGCCCAGCTCACCTCACTGGCTGTCTGCGTCAACCCCGGCAGTGCGTTCAACTGCTACTGGGAGATGCCTTTCCGCAAGTCCTGCCGGATCACCATGGAGAACCTCGATGACAACCAGATGACCCTCTACTACCAGGTTGACTATACCCTCACCGAAATTCCAAAGGACGCCGCCTACTTCCACGCCCAGTTCCGCCGGGTCAATCCCCTGCCTTACAAGGACGTCTACACCATCCTCGACGGCGTGAAGGGATGGGGGCAGTATGTGGGAACCTACATGGCCTGGGGGGTGAACAACAACGGCTGGTGGGGAGAGGGCGAAATCAAGTTCTACATGGACGGCGACACCCAATTCCCCACCATCTGCGGCACGGGTACCGAGGACTACTTCTGCGGCTCGTACAACTTCGACAACGGGGGGAAGTACCAGGAATTCACCACACCCTACTCCGGGCTGGCCCAGGTGATCCGTCCCGACGGCCTCTACCAGTCCCAGCAGCGGTTCAGCCTCTACCGCTGGCATGTCATGGACCCCATCCGGTTCGAAAAGGACCTGCGGGTCACCATCCATGCGCTGGGCTGGCGTTCCGGCGGCCGTTACCTGCCGCTGCAGGACGACATCGCCTCAACCGCATTCTGGTATCAGACCGAACCGCATGCGACGTTCCCCAAACTGCCGGACAAGGACTACCTGGAAATCCAGTAGTTTTGCGCAAACGTCCGGACAGGGCAGCGGAAAAGCTGCCCGGGACAAAACACCCGCAATTTGACCGTCACGTGCTCCCGCCGTTCACTTCACTCCCACCGGTACGAGCGAAGTGGACGGCGGATTTCTCAGGAGACAGGCGTTCATCCAGTCCAATAATACGCGTATACCCAACAATAATCCACCCGAGGAGAATGCCGTGGAAAAAATGAACCGCCGTGAGTTTCTCGACTGTCTGGCCGGTTCCGTCGGCGCGGCGGCACTGGGAATGAGCACGGCGGAGAATGCCGGCGCCCAAACTTTGGGCAAAACCCGCAAGCCGAATTTCATCGTTCTGTTTGCCGATGACATGGGATACGGGGACTGGACGCGGGGCGGTCACCCGACCATCCGGACACCGAACCTCAACCGCATGGCGGACGAAGGAGTTCACCTGACCCAGTTCTACTCGGGGAATCCCGTCTGTTCGCCCTCACGGTCTGCGCTCCTGACCGGGAGAAACGCCATCCGAACCGGCGTGGTCCGCGTCTTTTTCCCCGGCAACGGCCGCGGCATGTCGCCAAACGAAATCACCATCGCCGAGCAGCTCAAGCCCCTCGGCTACACCTCCGCCTGCATCGGCAAATGGCATCTCGGCAGCACCCCCGAGTACCGCCCGCTACGGCAGGGATTCGACTATTACTACGGAATTCTCTACAGCAACGACATGTACAATCCGGATATATTCCGGAACGACGAACGCATCGAACATCCCACCGACCAGACCACGCTGACAAAACGGTACACGGAAGAGGCGATTTCTTTCATCGAGGGTTCGAAGGACAAACCGTTCTTTCTCTATCTCCCCTATTCCATGCCCCATGTCCCGATCTTCGCCTCCGAAAAGTTCCTCGGCACGACCAGGCGCGGGCTGTACGGAGATGTCATCGAGGAGATCGACTGGAGTGTGGGACAGATTCTCGATACGCTCAAACGGCTGGACCTGGACACAAACACCCTGGTATTCTTCACCAGCGACAATGGTCCCTGGATTACCCAGAATCAGAACGGGGGAAGTTCCGGGCTGCTCCGCGGCGCGAAGGGCGATACATGGGAAGGCGGTATGCGCGAGCCGACGGTGGCATGGTGGCCGGGACGGCTTCCGGCGGGACAGATCTGCACGGAGGTGGGATCGGTGCTCGACTTTTTCCCGACCTTCAGCGCCCTCGCGGGAGCCCGTATGCCGGAGGACCGCCCCTTTGACGGAGTCAACCTCATGCCCGCAATGGAAGGGAAGACCGCGCCGGAGCGCACGATTTTCTACTACTTCGAACACAAGCTGCGAGCGGTTCGCAAAGGAAAATGGAAGCTTCATTTCAGCTTCTATGACCACGACAGGGGCGGATATGCCAATCCGAAACACTGGATGACCCCGGACCGTCCGCTCCTGTTCGATCTCGACAACGACCCCTCGGAGCGGTTTGATCTGGCGGCACAGAATCCCGATATTGTCAGGGACCTGACCGGAACAGCGAGAAAATACGAGGAGGAAATCGAGCGTAACGGCGAGAACCGCGATCTCCTTGACTGGTTCCGCGACGAGTGGCCCACCGCACCGCGCAGGGGGGACTGAATGAACTCGGGACGGGAGGCGGTTCACGAGCCGTCCCCTGCCTTTTTATTGCTCCGGCGATTAAATATGTAAACTGGCTGCATAGGCGATCAAAGGATGTTTGAAGTAATTGCTGACGTGATGTTTCCGATGTTGTTTTGTTTT
>JAWLHT010000300.1:0-6376 GCA_041690195.1 Candidatus Latescibacterota bacterium | reverse complement strand
GAGTCATCGAGGGGAGCGACATGAACATCAAGATCACGACTCCGGCCGATCTGCGGATCGCCGGGGCCATTCTCCCACTTTTCGAGCGCGGAGCGGAAGCATGCTGAGAATCGGACACGGGTACGACGCCCACCGGCTGGTGGAAGGACGGAAACTTATCCTCGGCGGGGTTGAAATTGACTGGGAACGGGGGCTGCTTGGCCATTCGGATGCGGATGTGCTTTCCCATGCCGTGGCTCACGCCCTGCTCGGAGCCATGCATCTGGGCGATCTCGGAGAAAATTTCCCCGATACCGATCCCCTGCTGGAGGGGATCAGTTCCCTGGAAATACTCCGGAGCATCGGCCGGATGATCGTCGACAACCGGGGCCGTGTTCAGTCCATCGATAGCACTGTGGTGGCGCAGGCCCCGAAACTCAAGCCCTTCAAGGAACAGATGGCATCCAATATCGCCGCGGCGCTGGGTATCCCCGCCGGGCTGGTTTCGGTCAAGGCAACGACAACGGAAGGCATGGGATTCGCCGGCCGGGGGGAAGGCATCGAAGCTCACGCGGTCTGCCTAATCGAGGTACTGGGTTCATGAAAATTACGGTGTTCAAGGGCGGCTCCTCGGAAGAGCGGGATGTTTCCCTCAACAGCGGCGCCGCGGTCGCGGAGGCGTTGCGCAGTAAAGGGCATGTGGTTTCCGAGTACGATGTGGAGTGGTTCGAAAAGCGAACCCTTTTCTCCGCGGTTGAAAAGGCGCGGGAGCAGGATGTGGATGTGGTCTTTCTCGCTCTCCACGGTGGTCTGGGAGAGGACGGCGGCGTGCAGGGTATTTTGGAAGCCGCGGGACTTGCCTATACCGGGAGCGGCATCGCCGGAAGCGCGGTTGCCATGGATAAGCATATCTCCAAGACCATTTTCCTGCATCACGGCATCCCGACGGCGGCATGGTTTTCCGGCGGTCCCGGTGAAATGGACCTGAACCGTGTGGAGCGGGAAGTCGGCTGGCCCTGCGTGGTGAAGCCGGTGGACCAGGGATCCACCATCGGGCTCACTGTCGTTAAGGACCCGGGCCGCTTCCCCGAAGCGGTAAAATCCGCCGCCCGGGTTGGAAACCGTATCATGGCCGAGGCGTTCATTCCCGGAAAGGAACTTTCCGTTCCCGTGCTCGGCGGCCGGGCGCTCCCGGTCATCGAAATCCGTCCCTCTCACGAGACGTACGATTATGAGTGCAAGTATACATCCGGCATGACAGAATACTTTGTTCCGGCTCCGATTCCAGAAGCGGTCACGGCTGAGGTGCAGGACCTGGCGCTCCGGGCGTTCCGGATTCTGGGGCTGCGCGATGTGGCGCGGATCGATTTTCGGCTCGACACCGAGGGCCGTCCCCTCTGCCTGGAAGCGAACACCCTCCCGGGAATGACTTCGACCAGTCTCGTTCCCAAATCGGCCGCCGCCGCCGGCATGGATTTCCCGGAATTGGTGGACACCATCGCCGGAATGGCCTTCCGGCGGAAAGGAACCCATTGACCATGGCGCTGAAAGTCTACAACACCATGACCCGCCGCAAGGAAGATTTCATCCCTCTCCGCGAGGGACAGGTTTCCATGTACGCCTGCGGGCCGACCGTCTACGACTACTTTCATATCGGCAACGCCCGCCCGCTCATCATGTTCGACGTGTTCCGGCGGTATCTGGAATTTCGCGGTTATTCAGTGAACTACATTGTCAACATCACCGATATCGACGACAAGATCATCAACCGCGCGGCGAAAGAGGGCGTGGACTGGCGCGAAATCACCCGCCGGTACACCGAAGCCTATTTCGACGGCATGGAGAAGCTCGGGGTGCGGCAGGCCACCGTACACCCCCGCGCCACCGACAATATCGGGGGCATGATCGAACTGATCCGCAGACTTGTAGAAGCCGGGCATGCCTATGCGGTGGACGGCGATGTGTACTTCGACATCTCCTCCTTCCCCGGCTACGGCAAGCTTTCCGGCCGGGACATCGAGCAGATGCAGGCCGGCGCGCGGGTCGAGGTGGACGACCGGAAGCGCAATCCCCTCGATTTCGCCCTCTGGAAATCCGTCAAACCGGGCGAGCCGTCCTGGGACAGCCCCTGGGGGCCGGGACGGCCCGGCTGGCACATCGAATGCTCGGTGATGTCCATGCGGTACGCAGGGGAGACGATCGACATCCACGCCGGGGGGCAGGACCTCGTCTTCCCGCACCACGAAAACGAAATCGCCCAGTCCGAGGGAGCGACCGGAAAACCCTTCGCCCGGTACTGGATTCACAACGGATTCCTCGATATCGAGGGGCAGAAGATGTCCAAATCCCTCGGGAACTTTCTCACGGTGAAGGACATTCTACAGAAGTACGACCCCATGGCCATCCGGATGTTCTTCCTCCTGAAGCATTACCGGTCGCCCATCGACTTCTCCGAGGAGCGCATCCGCGAGGCTCAGGCCGCCCTGGAGCGGCTCCGGAACGCCTACCGTAATATCGTCCTGTCGCTCGGGAACGCCGAAAGCCCCGATTCCGGAACAACCTCGTCCGACGCATTGCGGCCGGTAGAGCAGGCCCACACCGGAATTATCGAGGCCCTGGACGACGACTTCAACACCGCCGGAGCGATGGGCCACCTCTTCGATATCGCCCGGGCGGTGAACAGCGCGCCCGCCGATGCGCCGGAGACTCCCGCGGTGCTCCGCGCCGCGAAAGAGGTCTTCGATTCCTTCGCCGCCGGGGTGTTCGGGCTCGCGCTGGAGGCGGAAGCGCCCGCCGAGGGGCTCGCCGAAGACCTCATGCAGCTCCTCATCGAACTCCGCGCCCAGGCGCGCAAGGACAAGAACTGGGCGCTTTCCGACCGTATCCGCGACGGCCTGAAGGAACTGGGGATCACCCTGGAAGACCGTCCCGACGGCACGGTGTGGAAGAAAGGGTGAGCGGGCGAATCACGGAAGCAGCACCGCCTTCCCGCGAGGCGCAGTCTCTTCGCCCCTTTCGTACGAGAGATACCGCTGGTTTGATTGCGGCAGGAAATTGAGCTCCGTTGAAAACTCCGGAGAATCGTCTTCTGTTTGCGGCTTTTCGTTTTCTTATCTTTTCTTCGCGCCTTTGCGTCTTTGCGTGAGACATCTTTTATTACTCCGGCACTCCGATGCTATCAAGATTTCCGTTGCTTTTTTCTGCTGTGAGCGTATATTCCGGGCAAACGGTGCATACCGAAAGCGAGGTGAGCGCATGAATATCAGGGATTTGGGACCGCTCGGCGACCCACTCGGCCGCAACCGCGAAGTTTCCGGACGGGACCGCGCGGAAAGCACGGAAAAGACCGCCGGGACCGCCGAAAACGGACGGACCGCGCCGTCGAAGGCGGAAGACGCCCGGGAAACCGCGCCCCGCGACGTATTCCGCACCTCGAACGACCGCCGAAAGATCGAGGAACTGGCCCAAACGGTGGAGCAAACGGGCGACGAGCCCCGCGCCGAGCGGGTGGAACTTGCCCGGCAGCGGGCTGCGTCCGGATACTACAACAGCGAGGAATTTCTGGGCAGCCTGGCCCTCCGCCTGGTCAACCCCGGAACGAAGGGATAACATACGAACTCCATGAACGAATCGAAGGCGTTATCGTGGAGGTCTGTGCTGGTCGAGTGTGAACCCGGATTGGAAGACGTGGTGAGTACCATGCTCTTCGAGTCCGGGTTTTCCGGTTTGGAGGAGCGCGTGGTTGAGGACCGCACCCGGTTCACCGCGTTCATCTCTCCGGAGCCCGGTGCCGACCCCCTGGAAACTTTTTTTGCCTTTCTGGACCGCGCCGGAATCGACCGGAATGCGGTCCGTGTTCTCGTCGACGAATCCGTGCCCGCCGCCGACTGGGAGGAAAAATGGCGCGAGGGACTGGGCGCGGTGGAGACGGGGCGGCGGATCGTGGTGCGCCCCTCCTGGGTGGACTACGACAACCGCGATGAAAGGATCGAGATCATCATCGACCCCAAGATGGCCTTCGGCACCGGCGGCCATGCCACCACCCACCTCTGCCTGGAGGCGCTGGAGCGATTCGACCTCTCCGGAAAGAGCGTTCTCGACGCCGGATGCGGCTCGGGCGTGCTTTCCATCGCCGCGGCCAAACTCGGCGCGGCGCGGGCCTACGGTTTCGACAACGATCCCTTCTCCGTCGAGAACGCCAATGAGAACATCCTTCTCAACGACGTCGGAGATCGGGTGACCATCGAACTTGCCGATCTCTCCACTGTCCGTCCCGAACCCGCCGACATCATACTGGCCAATGTCATCTCCGGCGTGCTCATTGCGCACCTCGAAAACTTCCGGGCATTACTCAGTCCGGGCGGGACCGTGGTCTTCTCCGGCATTCTCGCCGAGGAGGAAGAACGGTTCACCGCCGCGCTCCGGGAGAAGGGCTTCCGCGTCCGCTCCGTGGAACACCGGGACGAGTGGATCGCCGTGCTGGCTGAGGTTGGGTAGCGGAGCTCCAAAGACCCGGAGCGTCGGAGCGTCGGAGTGAAAGATAAAAAGTACAGTCTGAATCGGGGTGTGCGTGATAAGTACATGTAGAGCGGGATGAAATGGCTTGCTCACCGCCGTTGTCTTTCATCGTATTCATGCTGCGTCTACCCCGCGCATCCCAATTCGGAGTCTTTTTTTCGTATATCTCCGCGCACTTGCCCCTTTACCCTTCCGGTGCTCCGGTTCTTTTGTATCTTTGGCACTTTCCTTCCATTTTTCTGCCTCCCTTTTTCCCGTCGTGCGTTTAAATGAGTGTTTGCGATTATCCCGAATTCATAATGCACTTGCAATACCTGTGTGCCAGTCAGTATATTCCCGGGATATTCTGTCACTTGCGAGAAATTGAGATTATTCCCATACCACATCCGGGAGTTTGAATTTGACCGAAGGAAAAGTGAACAAAATCGTTGCTGCCGTGCTGTTTGCGGTGATGCTGGTCATCTACTTGCAGACGGTGGCTCCGACTCTGTCGTTCTGGGACTGTGGCGAGTTTATTGCCACAGCCCATATCATGGGCATTCCCCATCCGCCCGGATCGCCGTTGCTTTCGATTATCGGACGGGTGATGTCGCTTGTTCCCTTTTTTGATTACCGCGGCGACGGTGCGACTGAAATTGCATACCGGGTGAACCTGCTCGATGTTCTGCTCGGGGCGCTTACGGTCGTGCTCACCTATTTGGTCGTGGTGAAGCTTATCCGGCGTTTCAGACCCTCTACCGGGTCGCGGGTAGAGGCCGCCATGGTGTTCTTCAGTTCCGCGGTGGCCGCATTCATGGTGGGGTTTTCGGATGAGTTCTGGAACAACGCCATCGAGACCGAAACCTATATGCCGAGTCTCTTTCTTTCCATGCTGGCTATCTGGCTGACCATGCGTTGGAGCGAGCGGAACCGCGAGCCGAAGGCAGTGCTCAACCTGTTCCTTGCGGCGTATCTGATGGGTCTGGGAAACGGCATCCATCTTTCCGTGCTTCTCGCCGCGCCGACCGTGTTCTTGCTTGTGCTATTTACCCGTCCCGACTGGTTCCGGAGCGGAAAACTCTGGCTTTCGGCGGCCCTGTTTCTGGCCGGTGCGCTCGGGGTCAAGCTGTTCGCCGGTTACGAGCTACTCTATCTGACCATTGCCGTATTTGCGCTCGCCGCACCCTTCGTGCTCCATGTCATGTATCGGAAGAGCCGCGAGGTCTGGCAGATCACCCTGATCGGTCTGATGCTCTGCGGGTCGCTCTATGCCATCGGGTACTCGGTGTACCCCACGGTGATGGTGCGGGCTTCGAAGCACCCATCTATCAATGAAGGCGATCCCCAAACCTGGGACCGGTACAAGTCTTATCTGGATCGCGAACAGTATGGGCAGGGAAACATGTACGTCGGGATGTTCACCCGCAAGGCGAGCGCGGGGTACCAGTTCGGATACATGTACCTTCGATACCTCATGGAGCAGTTCCCCAAGTGGGGACCGACCCTGGATATGACCTTCACCAATGACCGCACTCCCGATTCTGCAGGCCCGGTCAGGCTGGTCAAAGTGGTTCCGCTTTCCATATTCATTTTGTCGGTGCTGCTCTACGGATTCTACACCCATGCCCGCGAAGACTGGCGTCGATTTGCGGCATTCCTGCTTCTCTTCCTCGCCAACGGTGTCGGGTTGGTGTTGTATCTGAATATGGACAATCCTCAGGTCCGCGAGCGCGGATACTTCTTCCTGGGATCGTATCAGATCATCATGATCTGGGTCGGCATGGGGATATTCGGGATCCTGAGCGATGTCCGCGAGTGGCTGGAAAGCAGGCAGATGACCAGAGCGGTCGTACCCGCGACCGTGGGACTCATGGCGCTGTTCGGTACGCTTCCCCCGGCG
>JAWLHT010000299.1:0-6377 GCA_041690195.1 Candidatus Latescibacterota bacterium | reverse complement strand
AAAAACATAAATGTTCACAATGGACGACTTGAAAGGATGGTTTTGAATGCAGTGGGAAAGATTATTTGTGACGGGGCTTGTTCCCGTTGTCATGCTGTTTGCCTGCGAAGAGCGAACTGAGCTCGAACCCGCTCCGGGCGCCACACAGGAGCCGGGGATGCCGGGGGCGGCGGTTTCGGATGTGAACGGCGTGAACGTTGTAGTACAGACGGACGCCTGGACAGGACGGCCGGAAGTCTTGACCGAGGTCACGCCGCTTCGGGTCACTATCAGGAACAACAGCCAGAATCCGCTCGTGATACGCTATAACACCTTTGCAATGGTCTCTCCGACCGGTGTGCGGTATTCCGCGTTGCCACCCTATCGTATCGAAGGGGAGATTGATTCACCGCGGCTGGGAAACTATAATCCGGTCAACGAGCCGGGTTTCGAATACGACCGCTTCGATGTGGCTCCGTACTACTCGCCGGTATATCCAGGGTTATCCGCATACGGTGGTCCTTTTTACACTGACCGGTACTACTACAACTACTACTCGTCCTACTGGAACGAGATTGAGCTGCCCACAGCGGAAATGCTGCAACGGGTGTTGCCGGAAGGGGTGATCCAGCCGGGGGGGAGTGTCGCTGGCTTCCTCTACTTCGAAAAAATTCCTTCCGAACTGGAGCTTGTCCGGTTCAGGGCGGATCTGGTTAACGCTCAGAACGGGAATATTTTCGGGGAAATATCCATCCCTCTCCTGCCGGTTGAGCCTGAAACTGGAGTTGCTGTCGAGTAGGTATTTCAGTACGATCACTTTGATGCATTCGGTTGTATGGGGTATTGTGCCATCGTTGAGACGGAAGCGCATCAGTATCCGGTCATGGGAAAGGAGGGATTCATGCTCGCTGACCTGCTGCTGGTTTTTGCTGTCGCCCTTTTGCTTACCATGGTGTTCATGGTTGGGTTCCGTGGCCAGCGCAACAAGATCATGCTCCTGATGTATTTCCTGGTTCTGTTTTTTGCAACCTGGGCGGGAGCGCTCTGGTTGAATCCGGTGCAATTTCCAGGATGGGGGCAGAGGTGGATGCCGTTCCTGGTGATCGGGTTGGTGTTCGCCCTGTTTCTCGCGGCTTTTGCGCCGCCTTCACGACCGGCGCTGACCACACAGGAATCCAAAGAGCCGGTGCGCCCGTCGGGAATCACGTTCAATCTGATTTTCTGGCTTCTGCTGCTCGTTCTTGGTGTAGCAATCGCGGTCTCGTATGTGTAAGGCGGGTGATGCAGGGGCGGAACATCAGTTTTTCCGCACCGGCGATCCGGATGACAGGGCAGGGCGGAAAGGAGGCGTTGTATTCATGGCTCGATCTGATGAAGATATTCGGAGGGATGTGCTCGACCATCTTTCCTGGGACAACAGTGTCAACGCGCGGGAAATTTTTGTTGATGTGCGCGACGGGAATGTCCGTCTGTCGGGAAGAGTGCCTGATCCCGTGGCGCGGCGGTCGGCTGAAATTGACGCGTGGGTGGTTCAGGATGTTGTTTCTGTGGATAACCAGATCGGCATCCGTGTTCCGGGAGAGCAGGATATACCCGGCGATGATGATATCAGGCAGCGTATCGAAAGCATCCTGGCCTGGAATCCTACGGTCGACGCCGCAAAAATATCAGTATCGGTGCATAACGGCGTGGTAACGCTCGAGGGGACTGTGGACTCTTACTGGAAACGGGGACGGGCCGAGGATATGGTGTTCAATGTGCGGGGAGTTGTCGGCGTGAACAATACCCTCACCGTGGTGCCGACCGGTAATGTGGTGGATGAGCGTATCGCGGGAGAAATCGTTGCGGCGTTCAAACGCAACGCCAACCTCGATGCCGAGCGGATCGAAGTCAGAGTTGAAAATGGCAGGGTCTCTCTCACGGGAACAGTGCCCAACTGGGATTCCTGCCGCATGGCGGAGGACACCGCCCGGTTTACTGCCGGTGTAACTGAAATTGTGAATAACCTCTCTCTGGAGTACTCGCCGGAACGCATTGTGGTCCGTTCGTGAGAGGGGCGCGTAAAGGAACAGGAGGACGCAATGAAAGTACGTGAAGTGATGAGCGGGAATGTGCAGTCCGTGCAGAACACCGATTCCGTGCGGCAGGCGGCGGAAATAATGAAACGCATGAATATCGGCGTGGTCCCCGTGCTCAAGGGAAACGATACCATAGGGATCCTGACCGACCGTGATATTACGGTACGCCTTGTCGCTGTTGGCCGCGATCCGGAAACCACCCGGGTGGGAGAGGTAATGACCGGTGATATTCTCACATGCCGCGAGGATCAGGATATCGAAGAGGCTGCGGAAATCATGGAGAATCACCAGGTGCGCCGGCTTTTGGTACAGAATGCACAGGGGCGTACTGTCGGCATCCTCTCCCTCGGCGATCTTGCGTTTGAAATCGGTGAGGGAAAAATTGGAGAGGTACTTCGCCGTATCTCCGAACCCGCCCAACCCGTGCGTTGAACGAAGGATTGTTGTACGCGTGATGGGGAAGACGAATAATGTCGTCGGACTACACTGGCGTTTTCTCGGCAGAACGGTCGAGTGCAGGGGAAAGGAACGGGTTAGGGCATGGTGCGGATAGTGAACACAAAAGCGTTGATACAGGACCAATATACGCCGCCGCCAGTTCTGATAGGGTATACTTACAGCCCGGCGGACGCGTATACGGCAAGGGATGAGGGGAGACTGCTCGCGCTTCGTCTGGAAACGAATACCTCGTGCAATCTCCGCTGCCGGTACTGCTACGCACGGAGCGGCTCCCAGAGCCGGACCGCCGATTACAAGGCGCTCCATGATATCATTCGCCAGGGAAAGGAATTGGGGCTGCGGTCGGTTGTGGTGATCGGAGGCGGGGAACCGACACTGTATCCCCGATTTCGTGATCTCATCGCCAAAATTGACGACGAGGGGATCATCCCCATGGTGTTTACCAACACCATGACCATGACCCGCGATCTGGCAGAGTTTCTTCTCCGGCATAACGCTTCGGTTATGGGAAAGCTTGATTCCCTTCGTCCGGAAACCCAGGACTGGCTGGCTGGCGTCCGGGACGCTTCCGGGCGGATAAAGCGCGGTCTCCACACCCTTCTTGCGGCGGGATTCGGTGCTCCGTCCGGTCCCGGAAAGCTTCGGCTCGGTGTTTCTTTTGTCAGTAACCGGTTGAATGTGGATGAGATTGAATCAATTTGGCAGTTTTGCCGGGAGAACAATATTTTCCCGAATATGGAGATACTCACCCCGACAGGACGGGCGCGGGATGCGTTGTCATCGCGGACGCTGGACAGTGAAACCATCCGCGGGTACAAAATGCGCCTCCTCGAAATCGACCGTATCCGCTACGGCCATGACTGGTTGCCCTATACTCCGCTAGCCGCCAGCGGCTGTCTGCAGCATCTCTACAGCATGTATGTCACGATCGACGGCGACGTTCGCCCCTGCGCCCCGGTGAAATTTGAAGAACATCCCTCTCTTCTGGAGAATGGTGTGTATCCGTATAACATATACCGGATGAATCTCCGGGAAATTTATGACTCCGAACTTTTTTCCTACGTTCGCTCCATAGACCGTCACCTGGAAGGAAAGTGCGGTGGTTGCGGGCACCTTCGCGAATGCATGGGATGCCGCGGATACGCCTACAGCGTCGGGGTGAACCTTGGCATGGACCCGAGGGAAGCGCTTCGTTCGGAATGCCGTCAGTGTTTCCGTCCGTACCGCCGACCGGAAGCGACCTCAATATCTGTCCCATTCGTGCGGTAATCATCTTTCCGGTGGCAGGTTTACCGCCTGGCTGCAACTGTATTCAGCTCACAACCGAAAAAACAGGGGATGCTCGACAGGACGGCTCCTCAACCCACCCTCTGTGCGCCTGTTCAGGACGAACCTTCTTGATACGCTCATTCACGAAAAGAGAGGGAGGTCCAGTACTGCCCAGATATCCTTTTCCCGGCGCTTCCCAGATTTGCATGGGTAAACAAGTGAAGAAAGAAGGAGTCAGGAGAAGGGGAACGGCCGCCGATGCCGGAGTGTTCGATCCGGAAGGTCGAGGCATGCCTCGCCCCTGTGGTTTTCCCTGTGTGCCTCTGTCTCTGCCCCTTTGCCTCTTCACGTTGCACCATTCGCCCACATTTACCCATAGAAAACAGCGGAAAAGCCCTTTTCCTGATTTCCTTCCCGCAATCAAATTTATGCGGCATCCAGGAGCATGCACTGCACCGGACATTGGTTGAGGACTGCTCACCGGCTGTGAATCTGAAAGTCCCGCGTAATAAGAGCCACATCGAAAAATCCGGTTGTCGGGTCGGCTCGTCCTTCTATTTCGGGCCTTTACAATTTTCGGACATCCCCGCATCAGGGCAGTTCCGGAGCGGATCAATGCCCGCCGGTTACTTATCCCCTTCTGTCACTCCTGTCGCCAGAGTTTGCGCGGGTTCTCTGTCGGGGGAGGAGGTAGCCCAATCCTTGTATTGATGTTTCGGGCGAAGGAGGGAGAAACCCAAATGCACGCCAGTATTCTCGTTATACAAACACTGCTGACCAAACCCGATAATCAGTTGATACGTTTTCATCCTGATGCACCCGAAGCGCTTTGATGTGCGGAACCCTTTCGCCCACACGGGTGATGCTTTCCAGCAAGGGGTGGACATGAATATGATTGAACTGGTGAATGATGATGCGCTGGAAGCCGATCTTTGCGAAAACATAACGGACCGCCGAATGCCTGATTTTTTCCTTTACACCGGCGATGAGGGCGCCAAGAACTGGCTCAGGCTTGACCGTGCCAGAGAATTTCCTGTTGCCCGGAGACTCACTGTTCTGCTCGAAAACAGCATGCCTGCGCTCCTTCCTTTCCTTCCCCGCGCTCCGACTCTGGTGAGTATCGGGGTTGGAAGCGGAGAAAAGGAGCGTATCGTTTTGGAGGAACTGGTCGCAGCCTGTTCTCCCGTCTATTACCCGGTTGATGTCAATGCGCGGATGGTTCAGGTGGCGCTGGACGCCGTTCGGCATCTCTCAATTGAAAAGACGGGGATTGTGGGCCGTCTCAGCGATCTGGACAGGGTCGTGCACAACTGGAGGCCGCCTGTAGTACTTTGTCTTCTGGGAAACACGTTTTCCAATTTCGAGCCGGATGATATTCTCTCGTGGGTATCTCGAAGTATCGGAGCGGACGGCCTTTTCATGTTTGATTGCAGTCTTTTGGGGCCTGGCGGGGTTACTGAGTCGGCGCGGGAACGTATTGAGCGGACCTACCGGTCCAGACGAAATGTGCGGTTCAACCTTAATCCGCTGATCCGGCGTGGGTTGCGTCCCGGAGACGTGAGATTCGACCTGAAACTTGTTCCTGCCATGACCTCCGCGGGCATGGTGTATCGTACCTCCAAGAATATCTACGTTTGCAAGAACTGCGCGGTGCAATTCAGGGAAAAGTCCGTATCGCTGCAGGCCGGAGAAGTAATCAGGTTGGGCTTCACCTACAAGTATACGGCCGAACAGGTTGACACGCTGGTGAAACGGGCCGGGCTCACCGTGCTGGCCCTCCATCGTTCCGATGACGATGAAAACATACTCCTGCTGGCCAGAAAAAGTACACAAGAGGACTCATGACATGATAGAACTGAACACCGCAGATATCTGCAGGGGAGTTCCCTATGGGTGCCAGACACTCGGCAGGCTGGAGCGGGTGCTGCTGCACGACCCCGACGGGGCGCTTCAATGCATTAACGACATGAACTGCCGTCATTGGCTCTTCGACTCGGCGCCGGACCCGGCACGGTTCAGAGACGAGCACGCCCGGTACCGGGAACTGCTCCATTCGCTCGGAGTTCGGGTGTATGATCTCGCCGACCAAGTCCGGGTAAATCGTGACCTGCTACCCCTGCTTCCCAATCTCGTTTATCTGCACGATGTCGCGGTAATTTCGGATAAGGGCGCCATCCTTTCCCGTATGGCCTGGGAGGGACGGCGGGGAGAGGAAATAGTGGTTCGGGAGGCGCTCGAAAATCTTGGAATCCCAATAATAATCGAATTTCCGGAGCCCTCCGACGCCTTTGAGGGATGCCTGCTCCTTTCACCGGAAGCCGTTCTTGTCGCCCATACGGAACGGCATTCAACGGAATCCATCCGGAAATTCATACCCGCCGCGCTCGAATATTTCGAGGAGGTTGTGCTTGTGGATGTCCCCAAGGCACGGCGTTACATGCATCCCGATACCGTTTTTAATCGTATCCGGCCCGACCTCGCGCTCGCATATTTACCCGCCTTTCTCAATGCCCGGCTCTACCGGAAAGGGTATCTCGGCGCAATAGACTTGCCCCGTTATCTCCGGAGCAAAGGCATGGAGGTCGTTCCGGT
>JAWLHT010000298.1:0-6415 GCA_041690195.1 Candidatus Latescibacterota bacterium | reverse complement strand
CCGGCCGAATCAGCCATGAGCAGTTCCCGGAATTTCCCCTGGGGGAGAAGCACCACCTGCCGGAACTGGTCCGACTTGAACCCCAGGAGTTCCTCCACTTTGCCGGTAACCCCTTTCCATCGGCTCGCGATCACTTCTTCGACATCACCGCCGGACCCGGTAATTTTCCAGAGCGTCGCGGATTGGGGCTCCCGGGCCATGCCCTCGCCGCGCTGGCGGGGCCGTTCCTGTTCCGGGCGGCGCAGCACCCGGTACCGCGCGGCCCCTGTGGAAAACTCCAGTTCCACCTCGGTGAGCACATCAGGTCCCGCGTAATCGCTCCGCAGACGGTCAACAGCGCGCTCACCACCCGATGAATCACCGTACAGTGCAAAACAAACGGCGTCCAGAATGCTCGTTTTTCCCGATCCGGTCGGGCCATGAATGAGAAAAAGCGTTCGTCCGCCCAGTTCGCGGAAATCCACGACCTGCTCCCCGGCGTAGGGACCGAACGCGCGCATGATCAGTTTCAGGGGTTTCATTCCATCTCCGGACCAGTTAAAGAAAGAAGTCGTCAGGGAAATACTGCATGCCACCCGCAGCAATCACAAAGATTTGATGCTAAAGAGAAAAAAAGAACAAACTGATCCTCTGGATGAACATCATGCACCGGGAACAGCCTGCCGCTTCCCGGTTTGATTCAATTTCAGCATAACATACGAAAGCGCCGGAGAGGCATCTCGACGTCCTTGCCCTTTGACCCCCACCTTGTCACCCCGCGCACTCCGCATGAACCCATAGGGCGTGGGAATATCTCATCCCGCCGCATCCGTATGGTATTCACTTTCCACGAATCACCCGGTACATGTCTGCCTCTTCACCCCTCCCGCACAACGAGAACACCCCCGCTTTCTGCCGTAAACCGGTGAAAGCAGGGGTGAAAACCGCCCGGAAACACATCCGGATTCGGGAGTCGGGCTGTGGCAGGCACAGGAGGTCTTATCATCTCTTCACGGGAGTTTTTTTCTTCGCCTGGTCCTGATGCTCCCAGCAGTACCCGTTGGGGTTGGTGGTCATCCGCACGCACCGCTTGCCTTCGGCGGTCACCCCCTTGCACATCACCGCGGGGGTAAACACCTTTCCCCCGAGCTTGCGCTGGCCCGGCGCTCCCGGTGCGGCGAAGGGGCCGCCGGGAACGGTCTCGCCGGCAGACCACCGGGATGTATCGGCCACCGCTTCAAACGCATTCTCCATCTGGTCCGGCAGGTTGGCGAAAAGATTCAAGCCGGTGATTCGCTCCACCTCGTCCACACTCACCGCGTATTCCAGGAGAGCTTTCTTTGACTGCCCGTTGGGAAAAACGAATCCGACAGCCTTGATCTCCGGTTCACGATTATCGAGAACCGCCGCGAAGAACTGTTCAGGGGCGGGGACTCCGCTCTTTCCGGCCGGAGAAAGCCCCTCCTTCAGAACCGGTCCGGTGACAATGTAGATTTCCTCGTTGGCAACCGCCCAGGCACGGGTCATCTTTTCAAATTCAGCCCACAACCCCCGTCGGAACGCAGGCCGCATCGGACTCACATTGCTCATCAGGTACGCTTCCCCGGCAGCGGTTTTCGACCAGCGGAGATTCCCCGGGGGAACCAGCATGCCACGGTCGAAGCCCGTACCCTGCAGGTCAAGAGGTGCAACCGCCCCGGCGGTCACCTCGGGGTCGGGACGGTAATCTTCCGGCGTCTCAACGGTCCCCTGCGCCCGGGCCCGGGTGAGCTGAACGAGCGTCCATGCGGCCTGACGGTATTGCGGACTGTAATGGAGGGTGTAGCCGGTGTGACGGATGATTTTCCCCTGGGGAGCCCCGGCGGGGAGAAAAAACTCCAGCGGAAGCTGGGAATGGGCGGACGCTGACAACAGTATTGCGGTCAGCAGGAACATGGTTATCCTGAGTCTGTGCATGCTGCACCTCTGCTATATGGCATTCCGGTGAATTCTGGAGACCATTGACGGCATTCGGGCCGCCCGCCGGGAAACTACACCCACCCGGGAACCGCCCTCAGCATCGCCGCTGTATACCTGATGAATAAACATCTTTTGGCTCCCGGGGTCAAGGGATATGTCTGGACAGGAGCATATTACCCGGCCTGACCGCAACGCCATACCGCCGAAAAAAAGGGTTCCGGCCTCCACGCTCCATATTGTCCCGAAACACTCGCATTCCTGCGCACCCCAGCGCCGGTTTCGCGCAATCAACCACTCCCCGAAACAACCGGAAAATACCCCCCAACGCATAGTCGACTGTGGCATTATATTTATATGTTTATATTTAATATACAATTACCGCCCCTTCGCACCTGTCAATCCAATGCGTATGTGACATATTTGTCACTAATATACAACACACAAGGTTTTTCCTGATGCCCAAATCAGGGTTTTTCCCCGTCACAATCAGGAATTTCCTGATTGTATTCCCGTTAAAATCACGTATTTTCACTTGTGTGATCGCACTGCCCTTACATCCCCTTCGGGCATGCGTTTGAAAAGGTTCGGGCCCATTCCCCCCCGGACCTTTTCCTATTTATTCGCCACACGATCCACAAGCGCGCCGCGGATATGCTGTCCGCATGTAATCATGTGGCATAATATCCGGTAAACGGCGAGGAACACCAGCGGGTTGTCCCCCTTCAGACCGCTCCTTCACGAAAAGAACCCCGTGGGCATACGCGCTGGATATCCGTGCTCCGGGTTCAATCCGTTCCCATGAACAGGCAACGAGCATCGCCGCGCCCAGCGGCCAGTTCGCAATGCGCAACGCGCCATTCACCGGGAGGACTCCGGAACGGCATCCGGTTGTTGCGGTCAAGCCGCGGCTCCGGTTCACACCCAGCACCCCCGGTCTGACGGCATTCCGGCGTCACCCCTCCCGGTTCCCGCGCACGCCCCCTCCCTCGACCCGGCCCATCTCCCGGAAATACACGGTGTAACACCGGGGGCAAAGACCGTGGCTGAGGGTGACCGGCTCCGGTAAATCCCGAAATATGGTGTCAATGCATCGCCAGGGACCGGAGTCGACCGGGAAACGATACCGCTTGCACCATGCGCACATCATTACAAATTCCCCGTCTGCGCTTTCATAATCTATGGAAGTGTGGAACGGGGAGGGTTCCTCGCCCAGAATTTTGGAAGTATACCGGATGGCACCGCTGTCTGACTGCACGTTCATCCGGAACAGCCGACGGGTATCAGGGCTGTCGCACCGGAAAGCGAACCGTATCCGCCGCCCCGGATGGGCCAGGAGCAACTCGTGCATGGCGGAATAGATTCCCCGAACGTACTCTCCGGCGATAAAATCAAAAAGACTTCTTCCGAGCACCCGTTCTTTCAGGATCGCATCCCCCGAGTTGAAGCAGGCGAACCTGTCCCAGGGCCCGGAAATCTTTAGGAGAATCCCCCGGCGGTTAACGGTGTACTCCAAAACATCCGGCTCCATCATTCCTCCCTTCCCACACGCATCCCGAACTGCTGTTGGCGTCCGAAACCGGAGATCAGCGGTCATACTCCGGGCACAAAGCCGCGAGAACACGAATACCGGGAAAACCGTCCTTCCCCGTTTTGGATGTATGTTTTCCGCAAAAAAGCCGCAACCCCGGCGAAGGGGCAATTCAGCAGTTCAGTCACCAGCGCTCCGTATGCACCCGCTCCGCCTCGTACCGGTCGGCCGATTCTTTCCGTTCATCGGGATACCCCACCGGCACCAAGGAAAAGGGGATGATGTACTCTGGAATTCCGAGCAGCGCCCGCAGACCGTCAATCCGGTCCTGTTCGGGATAGATGCCCAGCCAGACGCTGCCGAGCCCGAGCGCGGTCGCGGCGATGAGAATGTTCTCGGTCGCGGCGGCGCAGTCCTGTATCCAGTATCCGTGATACTTCTCGAGAGTCGGGTCGCCGCAGACCAGGATAGCGGCCGGTGCTTCCCGCAGCATTTGGGAATAGGGATGAATTTCCGGTATGGCGTCCATCAGATGACGGTCGCGGATTACGATGAAGTGCCAAGGGCGCTCGTTTCCGGCGGAGGGTGCGCTCATGGCGGCCAGGAGAAGGTCCTCGATCTGTTCAGGGTCAACAGCGCGCGTTGTATATGAGCGAATGCTGCGTCGGGCCAGAATGGCGGTGAGATCTTCCATGGGGGAACTCCTTTGCAAGGGGATTGCAGGCCGTAATGATGAGACAATGTCGGCGCTTCGCTGTTTGTATATGGGAAACGAGTGAAGAAAGAAGGAGTCGGGAGTCAGGAGAAGGGAAACGGCCGCTCATGCCGTAGCGTACCGTTCAGACCGGTCGAGGCATGCCTCGCCCCTACGGTCTTCCCCTTGTGCCTCTGTTTCCTTGCCCCTTTCACTCTCACTTACCAGTAAAATACAGCGAAGAACCAAAAAGTCGGCGGGACACCTTCGGAGTGCCGAGGAAACGTGCATGGAGACGCGAATGGGCGCGAGGTGAACAACATGGCCCGGTGGGAAAAAATGAAGTCCCTTCCCCCCGATTTCCGGGCAAAGGGACTATCCATGAATCCCGGCTATTTACTGCCGGTGGTGTTCATGTACGGTATGGGAGTCTTCTTCATCACCCCGAAGAGCACGAAAAGGCAGAGGAGCATGGCCGGGATGTGATAGATGAACTGTGACCAGTAGAGCGGATGCCGGAGCAGGTCCAGCACCAGGAGAGTCGCCCACACCGCCGCGGGAACGAACAGGAGCACCTTGAACCGAAACCACGTCCTGGGGGAGGTGGACATTACCGCAATACCCCCCGCCACTCCGAGCAGACTCGGGAATCCGTAGAGATAGCCGAGCAGAAAGGAGGTCGCGTCGGTCTCGGTGGCGTCGGCCCGGTACCAGCCCTGAAGAATCGCCTCGATGAACAGGGAGCCTGCGAACACCATGAAGTATCCGCAGAGCAGAATATAAACCAGAATGGATACCATAAAGGTATAGCTGAACCCGGTACTGTTCACCAAACGGTCCGCCTGGCTTTTCCAGGCGCCGACCGGACGGGCGTTATCAGGCCGGACACCATCTTTCTTATTTTCCATAACGTTCCTTTCCGCTAAAAAATCTCCACCTCCGGGTATATCGGTGCGCGTGCCGCCGGAGCCGTTTCTCGCGGGAATACAGCGCCTCGATGAGGCGGATCCGCCTGCCCGTGTCCCGCAACGCAAACAGGAGATACACGGTCAGATAAAATTGGGCCTGGAAAATGATACGGGCCATGAGCCGCTGGAGAGGGCTCTCAAACACCATGTGCTCGATAAGGAATTCCGACACGAGGAACCCCGCGAAAAACAGAACTCCAATCAGAAATATTTCCCGTGATTTCACCTGCCCACCACTCTTCCTCCGTACCTCCTGGAATGCGCATTCTTTGGTGCGCGCCAAAGGAGTGTATATACGAACCGCATCCACTCCATTCGTTGATAATTTAATAGAGCGGAAAACCAAACGCAAGAAGCCTTTTCGCGTCCGCCTCCCCCGTTCATCCTCAACAACGGGCCGCACCCGCTCAGAATGGCCGCCCATCCGCCGTATGCGGCTGTCTCACCACCGGGGACTCCGGTGATCAAACGCCGGTTCCGACCCCTCCACAAAAGAATCCGTCGGGCGGCAATGCCGCCAGTCTCAATGCCATATCACTACTGATACAGTCGCTATCCTTTATTGCATAACACATTACAAGAGCATGAGACAAAATAACGCGCGCCTAGTCTCATCGTCTCACAATACATGCATCCAGCAACACACTTCACGCATCCCGCCGCTTTTTTGTAAATATTTGCCAATCAATGCGATACACAACGAGAATCCGCAAGCCAAAAAGTTGGCACGCTTGTTGCATTTATTACAAGCGAAATGAACAATGAGAAAAAGAGGACAAGATGAATACCGCACAAATTGAGACTCTGACCCTGATCATCGCACGGATAGGATTCCTGCTCACGGCGGCCGGACTCGCGGCGGTACAACTCAACCAGATAACCACCGCTCTCTAACGCAAGGAGAAATTACCATGAACGCAATCAAAGTCAACATCTACGATGTACTGTTCTGGAGCGTCTTCGCCTCGTTCTTCGGCATCGCGGGATACGTCTTCACGGCGATAGCCAACCTGGCCTCCACTGTTTCCGCGATGTAGACGGCACGCTCCGGCGGGCGGTGAGAAACCACGCCCTCTTATCCCTCCGCGGCAGACGGCGGACCTTCGGGTCCGCCGCTTTTTTTATGTGCGGAAACCAGTCCGCGCATCAAAGATAAACACGCGTCCCGTATGTCGTAAACATAAGGGAAAACCACTGTCACGCATGAATACCAAAAGGTAATCAGTGGAGGCTTTGGCCGGTAACTCACCCCCTGGCCCCATTGTCGTAAACTTAAGAGAAAAGGGC
>JAWLHT010000297.1:0-6420 GCA_041690195.1 Candidatus Latescibacterota bacterium | reverse complement strand
GCAGACCAGGCTATTCAGCGTATCATCGATTTAATCGCAGCGTAACCTTCTGAGAGAGATTCTCTCAGAGTCAGTCTGTAAGAGTCTAACTCACCCCTCATTCCCCTCTCTCGCAAGAGAGGGGATGACTCGTTATCGGCCGTCTCGGTGCTTCCTGTGGCTTGATTCCCCCTCTCTCGGGAGAGAGGGGGCCAGGGGGCATTGTCGTAAACTTAAGGGGTGATACTGGAACGGATGTATCGTATGGGCACTCACGGGGAGATGAACCCCCTGTCCTCCGGACATCCCCCTTGTTAAGGGGGACAACTGATAAAGCATTCCACGACAGGGCGAAGGTGCCTTTTCTCTTTTATCTCCCTTGACAAGGGAGATGTCGCCGGAGGCGACAGAGGGTTCAGCAGCGACAAGAGCACCTATGAGCTTCATTTGCTCCGCTTCCAGCCTTATCTTTACGACAATGGGGCCAGGGGGTGAGTTACCGGCCAGCACCTCCACTGATTATATTTAGTACTCATGCGTACCCGCCGTTGACGTTTCTTCGTATGCCGGGTGCCGGGCAAAAAAACACACCCCTGGTTTCGATGCCGCCGGTTTCCCGGCGCCGTCTACTTCCAGGGGTGCTTGTATTGGGGGAATGGCCTGTCTTCCCCGGAAAATCCGGGTACCGGACGGACCATTCGCCCGGCCTTCTAATTTATTTCACGCCCGGCGGAGCGCCGGGGTTGCAAAAAAGTGCTTTTGGAACATAAATTGTCCATGCTTGTCCCCGGGCATACCGTCCGATGACGCGGACAGGACCGTTTCCGGGGCCTGCGTTCCCGCGACATCAGCCTTCCGGAACATCCGGGTAGTAGGTCTCCAGGCAGGAAGGGCAGATGCCGTGGGAGAACCGGAGACCGCACCGTTCGCCCAGGTAGTCCGGCATGGGAAGCCAGGACCCCTCGTCATCCCTGACCTTGCAGCAGTAGGAGCAGATGGGGACGATTTCTTCTTCGGATGGAGCGCCACTGACAACAGGAGTGCTGCCATGTTCGCAGATGAGGCAGATGGTGAACCGCTCGTTTTCCACCCGGTGTACGAAGAGCAGCAAGTCGGAGGGTCGCTCGGCTCCATCTTTCGTGATCAGCCGGCATCCGGGAACGCGGCGTTCGACCGCCCGCTGAGAATTGCCCGCCCGGCTGCCCGGGCCGATCACCCGTTCCAGGTTTCTCCGGTCGTCCGGAACCACGAAATCTGAGAACCGCTGCCCCAGCACTTCCGATGGGGAGTAGCCATAGAGCAACTGCGCCTTCCGGTTCCAGAAGACAATGGCTCCCGCGTCATCCAGCGAGACGACAGCATTATCGAACATGTTCACCACGGTTTCCAGCTGCTTTATGGCCCGGACCACTCCCCGCTCCCGTTCCCGGCGGGAGAGCGCGATCTCGATGGCGGCGCGGACCTCTTTTTCGTGAAAAGGCTTGAGGATGTAGCCGTAGGGCTGCACTTGTTTGGCCCGCGCGAGATACTGGTCATCGGCATAGGCGGTTACAAAGATGACCGGAATGCCGGTCTCGTCCAGTATCCGGCCCGCCGCCTCTATCCCGTCAATACGTCCCGGCATGACAATGTCCATGAGCACGAGGTCCGGACGGAGATTCCTGGCCATGGATACTGACCGCTCCCCTGAGTTCGCCCTGCCCACCACCGAATACCCCATCAACGACAGCCGGCGCTCCAGTTGGGCGGAAATGATCACCTCATCATCAACCACCATGATTTTATGCATGATCCCTCTATCCCCGTTTGTGTATGAATCAGCACAACATGACTGACGCTCGGGCCGCCGGGATTGTCTGACCGGTCTGAGAAGTACTGCCCCGCCTCTCAAAAGAGCGGGAATGACTCAATGGGAGACTACCCGTTACAGGAAGCGTCCAAACGGATTGCCGTTGTGTTTGCCGCCACTTCCCGTGAATCCCTTCCGCGCACCTGAGCCCCGAGACTCATTCATAGCGGAAACGTAATCCGGTACTCCGCGCCCTGGACTCCGGACACGGACAGCGTTCCGCCCAGTTGTTCCAGGACGATAAGCTCGATCAGTTTCATGCCGAACTTGCCGGTTCGATCCCCCTCGTTCTGTTCGGGGAATCCGATTCCGGAATCGGCGATATGTGCGTTTACAATACCCGCTTCCACGGTGATCCGGATTCGGATCACCCCGCCGGCGTTTCCGGGGAAAGCATGCTTGAAAGTGTTGGAGAGAATTTCGTGCATCACCAGGCCGAAGGGGACCGCCCGGTTCATGTTCAGGTACACATCACCGATCTCCAGCACCGGGATGATCTGGTTCCGGGTGTATTCGTGCATGTGAAACAGGTAGTCCATCAACTCGGTGATATGCTGCCGGACATCAATGTGATCCACCCGGTCACTGCGCATAAGCTGGGAATGTATAAGGGCCATGGTATGAATGCGCGACCGGGCATCGTCAATGATTTCCACCGTGTGGGGTTCGGCGGCCTCCATGCCGCTCAGGTCAAGAATACTCGATATGATCTGGAGGTTGTTCTTGACCCGGTGATGAATCTCCTCCAGAAGAGCTTCCTTGTCGGCCAGGGAATTCCGCAGGCACTCCGCCGCCCGCCGGTACGAACTGACATCGCGGCCCGAAGCCTGGTATTCCCGCACCCGGCCGTCCGGACCGTAAATTGCCAGAATGGTCCACTGCATCCAGCCGAATCGCCCGTGAACGCACTCCAGGATGGCCTGGGGGCGATCATGTTCGAGCGAGGTGATCGCGAGTTCCACCGCCTGACGGTCTTTCGTGAGCAGATCGAGAATCCGGTACCCTTCGAGAGGAGACTTCTCCCCGATTCCGAACCGTCGCCGGAACGCCCGGTTCGCGAAACTCAGGATCCCGTCGGAGCGGCAGCGCATGACCGGATCGGGGAGCAGATCCAGTATGGATCGAAGTACATCCCCGCTTTCGGGGAAAAGCCGTTCGGTGCGGAGATGCCCGGCCAATCCCGGCGTTCGGCTTGTCAAGTCACGGACCCCGGCCCGGGACTCCCGGCGAAGAAGACGCCTCCGGGGCCGCACCCGGTCCGGACCCCGGGAACCGGACCGCGGCAGCGTTTTCATTTCATCTTGCGACATCCCGGCCGTCATCCCCTGCATTCCGCAGTTAAAACAATGATTAACCGCTAATAATAATCGCGAAATGAACCCAAAACAACTTTTTTTTGGCTTCCGGAAAGGAAACCGTGCACATTCGCACGTCTATGATCGGAAATATCCGCATTTTTATAAATACATCGTCCAATCGTAACAATTTTTTTACCCAATTCTCATATTTTCTTTTGCAGTTCTATTCTTGCTTGTGTAAATTTTCCAGCGCAGCTTCCCGGATGCGAACCACCGTCCGGCCAACCGGTCACCCCACCCCGTTATCGCGGACCCGGAGAGAAGGAGCGGCATATTCCCGAGCACGGGTTCACGATGCACGAACACCGTGAATTCTGTTCCATCGAATCGGAATACAGTTGCTTTTTGTGGAATAGTTATATTATATATTCCTTAATTCATTACGGATTCCGGCGCGTTCAGCCGAAATCTCCGCGGCATCCTGAAGGTGATTGCCGGGGGAAGGCCGGTCGGCGGTTTTTTCCATTCCCCCTGATAACAGCGCGATGATAAGGCGTTATGAATATACTTACAGGAGGTGGTCATGGATAAAATCAGGATCGCGGTTGCCGGAATCGGCAACTGTGCGAGTTCACTCATCCAAGGCATTCACTACTATAAGGACAAGACGCCGGATGACGCTATCGGGCTGATGCATTGGGAGTTGGGCGGGTTCCGTCCTTCCGACATCGAGGTCGTGGCGGCGTTTGATATCGACCGGCGGAAGGTAGGGATGGATGTGAACGACGCCATCTTCGCGCTCCCGAACTGCACCTGCGTATTCTGCGGCGATCTGCCGAAAGCCGGGGTGAACGTCAAAATGGGCCGGGTCTTGGACGGATGCTCCGAGCACATGAAAGACTATCCCGAATCCTGTACCTTTGCCCTGAGCGATGAGAAGGAGGCAACCAAGGAAGATATCGTTCATGAGCTGAAGCGTTCCGGCGCCGAGATGCTCGTCAACTACCTCCCGGTGGGTTCCGAGCAGGCGGTGCGGTTCTACGCCGAGTGCGCCCTTGAGGCGGGCATCGGCTACATCAACAACATGCCGGTGTTCATCGCCTCCAATCCCGAATGGGCGGAAAGATTCCGGGCCAAAAACATCCCCATCATCGGCGACGACATCAAGGCTCAGCTCGGAGCGACCATCACCCACCGCGTCCTCACCGATCTCTTCCGCAAGCGCGGGGTCAAGCTGGAACGGACCTACCAGATCAACACCGGCGGCAATACCGACTTCCTGAACATGCTCAACAAGTCCCGCCTCCAGTCCAAACGCATCTCCAAAACCGAAGCCGTCCAGTCTGTCTGCGGCACCCGTCTCGACCCCGAGAACATCCATATCGGCCCGAGCGACTGGGTTCCCTGGCAGAAGGATAACAAGGTCTGTTTCCTCCGCATGGAAGGCAAACTCTTCGGCGATGTGCCCATGAATATAGAACTCCGGCTTTCCGTGGAAGACTCCCCCAACTCGGCGGGCGTGGCCATTGACGCCATCCGCTGCATGAAACTCGCGCTCACCCGCGGTCTGGGCGGCCCGCTCTATTCCCCGGCCTCCTTCTTCATGAAGCATCCGCCCCGTCAGTTCACCGACGAGCAGGCATTCCAGATGGTCGAAGATTTCATCGCCGGAACGCGGGACGAGTAACCGCCCTCTCCGAAACACCGTATGGCCGGGCTCCATGCCCGGCCATTTTTTAAGGGAGACGGCGGGTCGGGTTGGCGGGGCAGACCGGGTCGCCGCCGCATACGAGTCGCCCGATATGTCCTGTACCCCTGTTCCCCGCTTTTCGGGGCGGCCGTGAAAAGCAGCGCCGGTCCGCTCGGATAGCCGGATTCAGAAATGCACATTGCGTTCCCGGCGTTTTTTTTGTATATAGAGGCCACTACTCTTTGTTCCTGCAGTGATTGCACCCCAGAAAAGGTGCCGGGGGTTTTCCCCAGCACCGAACAATCCCCTGCTCCACACACACGGGAGGTTTTACATGAAGCGTTACGCAATGGGAATGGCGCTGGCTGCCATGACGGTCGGTGTGCTTGCAAGCGGCTGCGGTGGTACCGATGAGGCGAGCGTTCGCGAGATCGCCCGCGAAGAAGCCCAGAAGGTCATCAACATGCAGACCGCCAATCCCGAGAAGTTCGGGTTCGGCGTCGCCTGGGAAAAAGAATTCTCCTACTCTCAGGGCACCCGGGTCGGCAACATGATCTTTGTCGCCGGTCAGCTCGCGCACAGTACCGATGTTGATGCCTCCGGCATGCCCACGGAAGACCTCATGACCGGCAAGAACTTCGAGGAGCAGTTCCGCACCACTCTCGAGAATGTCAAGAAGGTCCTCGCCAATTACGGCGCCACCATGGACGATGTGGTGTTCCTCCAGAACTTCGTTGACGCCGAAGCGGGCGGCCTCAAGGCTGGCGACTATAACGCCGTCGCGGCTCCGCTGATCCGCGAGTACTTCCCCAACGGGCTCCAGGCCATGACCTTCGTCGAGATCAGCAACCTCTACGGTCCCCAGCAGCTCGTCGAATCCAATGCCATCGCTGTTGTCCGTCCCCAGGCCGAAGCGGCTGCCGCGGAGTAACTTCCGGCCCGCCCGAAACCAACGCACGGAAAAGAAAAACCCCTTCCCCGAAAGCATTCAGGGAAGGGGTTTTTCTTTTCTCCCGGGATATCGGATCACCGTGCCGCACCCCAGTGCGCGCGACAATGGCCGCCCCGCATGCCGCCCTCGGTCATGTCCCTGACTTCGACAACCCGTCCGGCCCGCGCCGACGCCACCACCGCGCCGTCATCACCCCGGAAATGCAGCAACCCGCTTTCATCGCCCAGACACATTCCCACTCCTTCGATGACCACCGGCCTGCCGTCCTCCGCTTCATATATCACTCGCAGTGTTCCCATGTTTTCCTCCATTGGCGATGAGTGCGCTTCCGGGCGCCGAACCGGAACCGGCGCCGTGCGGCCGATCTCCGCACCGGCGTTCCCCCTCCTCCCGTGGTCGGGGCTGATCCCCCGGCCTGTTCCCGTTATCCATGCGCAGTATAATCAATCCCCTATCCCGGCGCAACAGCTAATTCGTGAAAAGTGTCACAATGTTATATGTTTCACGCGTATAACTGTGAATGCGGGCGCAGGTGAAGAATCGGTGGTTCCGGTTGGATAGAGTAGCTTACCCCTCGTTCCCATTGTCGTAAACATAAGCGGTTTTTGGTGAACGGGTGTCTTGCGATTCAGGCCGGGAAATCTAACTCACC
>JAWLHT010000296.1:0-6452 GCA_041690195.1 Candidatus Latescibacterota bacterium | reverse complement strand
CTCCTGGCCAGTTCTTCCAATTCAGTATCGAAACGGTCCTGAGCAAGCTGCCCCTCCAGCCATTCCATAAGTTCGATCATGCCCTCCTCGAGGATAATCTCGGGGCGATATCCTATCCGCTCTTGCGCCAGAGAAATATCAGCGAAGCAATGCCGTATGTCACCCATCCGGTATTTTCCTGTGATCTGCGGTTCGAGACGGCTCAATCCCATGGCGGAACCCATTCTCCGTGAGATTTCCAGGATAGTATACGCGTTACCGCTTCCGATATTCAGGACATCGCCCGATAAATCCGGTTTTTCCAGCGCCAGACGACATGCTTTCGCCACATCATGAACACTCACGAAATCCCGCTTCTGCATGCCATCCTCGTAAATCATGGGTGAATGTCCATTCATGTAACGTGAAGCGAAAATGGCGAGAACCCCCGTGTACGGATTCGAAAGCGATTGCCGGGGGCCGTACACGTTGAAGAAACGAAGCGCCACCGAGGGAATGTCATATGCTCTCCCGACCAGCAGACAGAGACGTTCCTGGTCATACTTTGACAGCGCGTATACCGACGAAAGGGAAAGCGGCTTCGATTCCGGGGTGTGAATCGGAGTCAGCTCGCGTCCCTGTTCATCCTGGAGTTCCCATGCGCCGTTTCGCAACTGTTCGATCGATCTTTCCGCCGATGGATGGAGTCGGCCGTCCGCATCACGGTACATACCCTCCCCGTAAACGCTCATGCTTGAGGCCACGATCAGACGTTCCACCGGACGGTTCATGATCGTTTCCAGCAGAACCGATGTGCCAAGATTGTTCGTGCTCGTGTACTTGGTAATTTCGTACATGCTTTGCCCGACTCCGACCGCAGCCGCGAAATGAAAAACCCCAAACGCCGAATCAACCGCCCGCTGAACGGCAGCGGGATCCCGTACATCCCCCCTGATGAATTCGACTTCAGGGTTCAGATAGTCCGGAGGTCCATCCATCCCGCCATGCACCTGCGGCGAGAGGTTGTCCAAAACCCGTACCCGGTATCCGTGTTCAAGCAACTCGTCTGCAAGATGCGATCCAATGAATCCTGCGCCACCGGTAATCAGAACGGTCTTATCCATGCGGTTTGGTCTCCGGAATGGTTTCGCCGGAATATCCTTCCGCCGCGGCATTTATAACAGCGGAATGTATTCGCGGAAGATAATGAGAGGGCTATGTGGGAATGTCCGGACCGGACGTCAATCGTTCAGAAAGCTTATTCCGCCCGGTAATCGGAATGGTGCTTCGTATCGACGGGACGGCATGACAACCGTGTCCTGCCGCCGGGGGGAACGGCATCAGTAGACACCCGGGATGAGACGATGACGGACTTCGTTCATGTACGCGGTATAGCGTGAGTCCCGGCTCAGCAGCCGTTCCTCGGCGGTGATCCTCAGCATCTGCCCCGCCAGTATGAAAAGTACGGCCAACCCGTTGTACACGCCTGGATTCCCCAGGAGAAACCCGAAGTAAAAAACGAGTTCGCTGGCATAGAGGGGATGACGCACAACCCGGTAGGCTCCGCCGCATTTCACGGAACGGTTGGCCGCCACAATCCCGAAACTCCTTCCGAGGCAGGCCAGGGAAAAGAACATGGCGGCGATGCCGGTCATCTGCAATGCCAAGGACGCCACGATGAGGGCGTGAACGGCCGCGGGAGCGGGACGGAGTGTCAGCGAAACCATGACCGTTAAACCCGCCGCAAACCAGTCCAGCGGACGGTTCGTGGTTTCATGGCTGTCCCGCCGGGTAAGAAAGAGAACCATGAACAGCGTGTTGACCAGCAGCAGCCCCAGGCTGACCGCTCCTCCTCCCTGCAACAGGCTCTGAATCAGCGAGAGAACGAAGCTACTCCAGAGAACCGCCAGGAAAAGGTTGACCGGCCACCGGGAAAGGGTCTGAATCGCCCGCCAGTTCCATCCATGCCTCGAATCTCCCTGTACGGACAAACGGTCCCCGACCTCAACATTGTCCAGCGCTCCCGCCGCGAATTCCAGGGCTGACGCCGACGATGGGACCGGACCGGCCGCCCGGTTCGGGAGAAGGTTCCGCACGACCCGCAGAACAGCCCCCTCGCGATTCAAAAAGACCACATCGACCGGATACCGCATTCCTATGGTATGAATGCCGTTGCACGGTATGAAGTGGATCGCTTTCCGTGGGTCGGGAGCATCCGTCCCGAGCAATCCGGAAAGCCGTCCGGCCATGGTGTCCGCGACCAGCACCTCCTGCGGCAGACTCACTGATTTGGTGTCATTCCGCACCGGCATGCAAACCTCCGTAAAGATCATTCCGGCGTTCCGCGGCTGAGCGCGGCGCCTCGACCGGGTTGTGTCTACCATACTTTCAGGATCAGGACCTCTTCCTTCGGTATGGTCACCACCTTCTCTTCCTTGCCGGTGGTATCGCCTTCCGCGACATACCGGAATTCCGGACTCAGAAGAATGTCTCTTTCGGATATCCGGATCAGTCTCCCCTTCTCCTGCCTGCCCTCGATTGTCCTGACCTCAACGATCACCCGGTTTTCTTCCGGAAGCGCGCCGTTGGTGTTCAGCGGATTCACCTGGTCTTCAACGTATACCTCCCGCGGCATTTCATCCGCCGGATAGTACGGCATGTGCTTGTACTGGTAATCGGGCCGGGCGCAGGAGGATGCCAATGCCAGAACAATCAGGATTCCCGCCGCAATCACGCCTTTTCCATCCATGGTGTCATCCCTTTCTCGCCGGATCTTTCGGATTAACCGGAATCGTCGGAAGAGCATTGTGTTTCGCCTTTCGGAACGCTTGTGCTTGAAAAAAAGCTCCGTTGTACCCTGCCCCGCGGGGATGTTGCCGCCGATTCCCGGAACGGCCGGGATGCGGCATGACGAAATACCATTCCCGCGCACGACGCATCCGCGCCCCATCACCACGCGGTCATTTGTTGATGACCGGAAACACCTCCTGGATCATGAGGATGACCGCGGGCCCGAGAATGACGATGAAGAGTGTCGGCAGAATGAAGAAGACCAGCGGGAAGAGCATCTTGATTCCCGCTTTGGCCGCCTGTTCCTCCGCCTGCTGGCGAAACTGGGTGCGCAGTGAATCGGACTGCGCCCGCAGGGTGTCGGCAATGTTCGTTCCAAGCCGGTCGCTGAGGACAACGGCGCTGACCAGGATGCGCAGGTGTTTGCTCCTGTTGCGGTCGGCGAGGTTGTGGAGCGCCTGCTCGCGGGAAAGCCCGGTCCGCATCTCCTGGTTGACCAGGAGGAATTCCTCGCTCATTTCCGGGTAGCGTTCACTCATTTCCTTGCCTACCCGCACCAAAGCGGAGTTGAGCCCCAGCCCGGCTTCAACGCAGACCACCAGAAAGTCCAGGGCGTCGGGCAGCCCGCTATTGATCGCATCCTGACGCTTCCGTATCTTCATCCCGAGATAGAAGCTGGGAATGATATACCCCGTGGCGGCGGCTCCCATGGAGAAAGCGAGGCTGGTCAGTCCGGGATTCCGCGTCAACCCCATCATCGCTACCAGAACGAACAGTACGATCGCCAGGAATACCTTGAGCCCCATGTACACCCTGACCCCGTTTTCCCGGTAGTAACCGGCCTGCATGAGGTGCTTGCGGGTACCCGGTTCATCTTTCCGCACGTACTGCGCCAGTTCACCGAGCAACTGAATCAGCCTCGGGTCGAGTTTGCGCTTCTCCGAATCGTTCAGGGTGAGCAGTTGTTCGGCGAGGCTGCCCGAGGAATCGCGCACATGGCGCAGGCGCTCCGAAACGGGATCATACCGCCGGCTCAACACGTTGAACAGGATGAACACCATCGCCGTAACCGCGAGGAAAACCAGAATCAGCATAAGGTGAAACGGCATGGGAAAGCTCCTATTGCAGCCGTATCCGGAGGATGTTCCGGATTACGATGTATCCGGCGATCTGCATGACTACCGCGATCGCCAGAAGGGTATGGCCGAGGGGTTCACGGAAAAGAACGGAAATGTAGTCCGGGTTGATCACGGAGATCACCAGACCGAAGCCGATGGGGAGCAGCCCGAGGATCAACTGCGACAAGCGCCCCTGCGCGGTGAACACCTTGATCTGCCCGGCCAGCTTGAACCGGGCTCGAATGGTGCTGCTGAGCTTGAACAGTATCTCGTTCAGGTTTCCGCCGCTTTCGCGCTGGATGACCAGCGCGGTGGAGAAAAGCTTGAGGTCCATGCTGTCGATGCGGCGGTTCAGGTTGAGGAGTGCGTCCCGCATGGGGATTCCCAGGCTGATCTCCTCGGATGTTTTCCGGAATTCCATGCCCACCGGGTCGGGAGATTCGTTGCCCACCAGCTGGAGCGCCCGGTTCAGGGCGAACCCGGCCCGTACGGCGTTCCGCATCATGTCCAGCGCGTCGGGAAACTGCTGCTCAAAGGTCTTGATCCGGCGGTTCCGGATCCGTATCACGGCAAGAATCGGCATCGACCCGAATACGAATGGAGCCGCCGCCATGAGGAGTATGTTCCCGGAGCGGACAGTGAAAACCAGGCCGATGCTGGCGAGGGTCAGCATGAACAGGACGAGCTGCCCCACCTTCATGGAAAGGTTGGCCGAATCGAGCAGACGGCGGAGACGATAGGCGATTTCCGTTTTCCGGAGCTGACGGTCCAGGAAGGGAATCTGGCTCAGCTCCTCGCCTTTTAGGATGCTGGGCATGTCGGAGGGGCGAACGCCGCTGTCCACCGCGATTTCGGCCATCCTCCGGTTCAGGTTCCGGTTCTCCCCCGCCATGTACCACCCGAAGATCGAAACGACGGTCACGGTCAGGACGGAGAACGACAGGAATACGATGATGAGCGTGGTCTGAATCATACCTGGAAGTCCTGAAGTTTGAGCTCGTTATCTTCAAAAACTCCGGCGGGGAGATTTATCCCCGAGGTTTTCAGCTGTTCGGCGAATTTGGGACGGATGCCGGTGCTCCGGATGGCTCCGAGCACTCTGCCGTCCTCGGAGACCCCCAGCTTTTCGAAAACGAAGATATCCTGCATGGTGATGACATCGCCTTCCATGCCGGTGATTTCCGCGACACGGGTCACCTTGCGGGTGCCGTCGCTCAGGCGCGCGATATGCACCACCACGTTGATGGCCGAGCTGATCTGCTCCCGCATGGCCTTGTCCGGGAGGTTGGCCCCGGCCATGAGGATCATGGTTTCCAGGCGGCGGAGCCCGTCACGGGGCGAATTGGCGTGCAGCGTGGTCAGGGAGCCGTCGTGACCGGTGTTCATGGCCTGGAGCATGTCCAGCGCCTCTCCGCCGCGGACCTCGCCGACGATGATCCGGTCCGGACGCATGCGGAGCGCATTCCTGACCAGGTCCCGCTGCACTATCTCCCCGTACCCCTCAATATTGGCCGGGCGGGTCTCCAGCCGGACCACATGGGTCTGCTGCATCTGGAGTTCCGCGGCGTCCTCGATGGTGATGATGCGTTCCGTGGAAGGAATGAACCCGGAGAGAACATTGAGGAGCGTGGTTTTTCCGGAACCGGTACCGCCGGAAATGAGCACGTTGAGACGGGCCCGGACAATCCCCTTGAGCAGTTCCGCCATCTGCGAGGTAAGGGTGCCATAGATGATGAGATCGTCCACACTGAGCCGACGCACCGTGAACTTTCGGATGGACAGCATGGGACCGTCCACCGCCAGCGGGCGGATGATGGCGTTCACACGGGAACCGTCCGGAAGCCGGGCGTCCACCATCGGCGAAGACTCGTCCACCCGTCTCCCGATCTGGGATACGATGCGGTCAATGATGTGGAGAAGGTGCTCCTCGTCCTTGAACACCGTTCCGGTCGCTTCAAGCTTGCCGAACCGTTCGACATAGACCTGACTATGCGTGTTGACCAGGATGTCCGATACGGTCGGATCGTTCACCAGCGGTTCCAGCGGTCCCAGCCCGAAAATCTCGTTGAGGATTTCGTCCGCCAGCCGATCCCGGTTCACCCCGATTTTGACATCCTCATCCCCGGTGAGCAGGGACTCCACGGCCTCCCGGACCTGCAGCTTCAATTCATCGCGGGGAATGTCCTCCATGCGGACAAGGTCGAGGCTTTCCACCAGACGGCGGTGGATGCGCATCTTCACGTCCTGATATTCACCGTTGACGGATTGCGCACTGTGGGGTCCGGGCAAGGGAGCGGCGGGCGTCCGCTCCGGAGCCGGTTCACGGGCGGTATCCTGGAATCGTTTGAACAGTCCCACGTCTCATCCTCCCTGTGGAAAAACGTAACTCACCCCTCGGTCCCCTCTCTATCCTAGATGGACCGGCAAAAAGTCTTGGCCCATTTCGGGCATACTGTGCATAAGGTTATAAATAACAAGCTCGCAGCCACGGCCCCCTAACCCTCGGTCCCTTTCCCCCGGAGGGGGCAAGGGAAGAAAAGATGTCGCCACACCCGGTTTTCCCTG
>JAWLHT010000295.1:0-6485 GCA_041690195.1 Candidatus Latescibacterota bacterium | reverse complement strand
CTTTACGAGTCTCTCTCTGCTCGGAATTTTACTCCCATAAACTTTGGTAATGACAAGCTCTCGGGGAGAGAGGGCCCCGTGCAAGCTCTGCTTGCATGGGTGAAAGACGGGGCTGACTCGATGAGAGACGATGAGTCACACTGTGCGATCAAAGGTTCAGGACAATCAGAAACAGCCCCGCGCGCTCCCGGACGCCGGTTTCAACCGGTCACCAGCACCGCAATGACTTCGGCATTATCAGGAATGACAGACGGGCCCCCGGAGCGGGGAAATGATTCCGGAACATCGGAGGGGTCGAGAAGAAAGGACAGCCCCGAGCCGGGGGCAACCGCGACGGTGTTGCCTTCGCCGTGAAATATCCGGAGAGCGGGATAGACAGCGCGGAGGCCGCCGAGGGACGAGCCGGGACCGGTCCCGGACGCGTCGCGAAACCGGGGGTCATGCACCCGGATACGCCATACGGTGCGGGACTCGGGATCCAGTTCGGCCGTGAGGGAAGGAACATCCGGGGGACCGCCGGGGAGACGGATTTCCAGCGCCGGGGAGGGCATTCCTTCCAGACGGAGATCGGCTTTGCGCACGTTTTCGGGGCCGTAGATGGCCCGGACGCTGTCCACGGGCATGCCGAGCCGGAGCGCTCCGGCCCGTTCCGGGGCGAGACGGAAATCGGCGGAAGGCAGCGGCTCCGTCCTGGGGGACGATGCCTCCCCGCCGGTGCGGGGCGCATCCCGGTCGCAGGCGATGGCAAGGGTGACCGCGAACAGGAGCGGGGCGAAGAGCATGCGGGAATGAATCATGGCTTTATCACCGGGATATCGAGACCAGTTACAGACCAAAAAAAAGCCGCATGAACCACGAACGGCACGAAAAACACGACCAAAACATGGTTCCTCGCTGTATTCTGTGGGTTAATGCGGGTGAAGGGAGAAAAAGGGGCAAAGGCACAAAGGGAAAGACCGCAGGGGCGAGGCATGCCTCGCCCGGCCTGAACCGTACGCTCCGGCATGGGTGGCCGGATTCCCCTCTCCTGACTTCTGACTTCCGGCTCATCCTTGCTTCACTCGTTTGCCATAGATAAATCCGCGAAGTGCCAAAACCTTTGTACTGCAATTTCGTGCTTTTCGTGGTTAAATTCTTTCGGAATTCATTCTTCGATGATTTTGACACCCTTCCAGAACGCGACCCAGCCGGTGAGATGGCGGGCCCTTTCCCCGGGGTCGGGATAGCTCCAGGCGGCATCGCGGTTGACCTGACCGCCGACAACGATATCATAGTAACGGGCCGTTCCCTTCCAGGGGCAGACACTGCGTCTGGCGCTTTCCCGAAAGTATTCCCGGTGCAGCGATTCGGGGGGAAAGTACTCGTACCCTTCCACTTCAATCGTCCGGTCACTCCCGGCGAGCACAATGTCGTTCCAGAGCGCCTTTTTCATACAGCACCTCCCGTGGCACGGGGAAAGAACCGCCCCCGTAACCGGCATGGACAACTGGTGACCGCAATTGATGCGTATCGGCGCTTCCGGCATCGCTGAATCCTGAAGCGGAAGACCGCCGTCCCCGGGTCTTTTTCAGTTACCCCCCGAGGTGGGTCCCATCGCCGATTCGAAGAATCGGTGAAGGGTGCCAGAAGGGGGGATGTCCACAGGACAGGGGGGTTCAACAGCGCTGGCTGAGTGGAAACAATCATTACCGCATTCCCTTTTGTTTGCGGCGGTGGGACCACGGGGAGCATCAGGTTTCGCGGTGTTCCGAAAGGGGCTCCGACTTCCTGTACCGTTGCAGATAATCACTCACCCCGAGCGCGGCCTTGGCTCCTTCTCCCGCGGCGATGACAATCTGCTTGTCGGGTATGGTGGTGACATCTCCGGCGGCAAACATTCCGGGGATACTGGTTTCGCAGAGACAATTGACCATGATCTCGTTGTGTTCGTTCAGGCTCAGAACGCCCCGGGCGAAAGCGGAATTGGGTACCAGGCCGATCTCGACGAACACCCCGGAAACCTCGACCGTATGCGAATCGCCGGTGTTGCGGTCGTGGAAGCGGATCGCCCGGACGGATGAGTCCCCGATGATTTCGTCCGGTACCTGGCCGGTGTAGATGTGGACGCGACCGGTGCCGAGCGCGCGTTCCACCAGGATGCCGTCGGCCTGAAGCCCCGGGAGCAAATTTATCACGTGTACTGTGCAACCGAGTCCGAGCAGATCGTTGACCGCGGAGAAAGCGGAATTCCCGCCGCCCATGACCGCTACGGATTCTCCCCGGTACAGGGGGCCGTCGCAGGTGGAACAGTAGGTCACGCCCCGCCCCCGGAATTCCTCTTCGCCGGGTATGCCGAGCTTCCGGGAGTGCTTTCCGGAGGCTATAATGAGGCTGCGGAAATCGTAGGAGCCGCCGTGGGCGGTGGTCACTTTCCCGCCCGTATCGGTGCGTTCGAGGGCGGTTACGCTGTCATGGAGACGCAGGTAGATGAGCTGGCGCTCGAGCTGCTCCCGGAAGGACGCGGCCAGGTCCCAACCCGAGATTTCCTTGTAACCGGGGTAATTCTCCACGGCTGAAGTCCAGAGCACCTGCCCGCCGAGTTCCGGGGTGATGATGAGCGTACGGATCAGCTTGCGGGCAAGATAAATGCCTGCGGTCATTCCCGCCGGACCCCCGCCGATGATGATGGCGTCGAAAGCACCGTTGTCCGCCGCCTCCATGATTTTCATTTCGTCGGGATCCGGCGAAGGAGTGGCACGTTCTTCCGGGGGCTGGGTGGTCTCGGAGGGAGAAACGGAGACGGTGTCGATCCGTTCCACCAGTGTATCGAGCTTTTTCATGATTTCTCCGCGGATGAACAACGGCGGACCGTTGCGCTCAGGCCGGACGGACCGTCCGGTGCATCCGTTCCGACATATCATTTCAGGTGCGGTATGTCCGGTGCTCCGGGCGCGGAATGCGGGAACCCGTGCCGCTTCGATTCCCGCGGCCGGTGACCGGGATTACTCCGGCGTTTGACGCCGGATTTCCAGTCCTTTTACAATAACATAGGCGATAAGGGCAAAGATGAAAAAGAGGAGCAGCATCCAGGCGTCGCTCTGGAGGGTTCCGATAATCGTGCGGTAAATCTCGAGGAGCCAGCGCTCCGGAGTGAGTTCGAGCGCCCGCTCGCCGGGAATATTCCTGGTAATGAACTTCTCCATCTCCCATATCCGGACCCCTCCGGAGATCCCCACCACATAAATGGCGAAAATGATATACCGGCTCCAGGCGTTGTAAATGTCCTCGGTGACCAGTCGCTGCATGATACGGGTGATGGAGTCGCGGAAGATACGCGCCACGATCCAGCAGACCAGGAAGGCGATCGCAAAGTTCGCCGCCAGGAGCGCAATAAACATGTCAGTCCTTTCTGCGCCGCCCTTGAACGGGCATGGGGATGGGTGTTCCCGCCGTAATATCCATATAGTGATTATACAAATGGACAGGGCGCGAGGTCAAGCACTTCGTTGAGAAGGCGTGCACTTGCCTGAGCAGACAGTGCATTCCCGACTCGGCGCGAAAGGGGGCCGGGAGGTGAATTACCGGCCGGAGGCGGCCCTACCTCGCCGGGCTCTGCTCCGTTTCTCCCAGCCACTGGGGGTGACGGGCGGTCGAATCGAAGCCGTCGGAGGTCTTGTACGCCTCGTATTTGCCGTCGGCGGCGGCCTCCATGGTGCGCGAGAGGAGTTGGGCGGTCTCCTCGCCGCTCATGGGCTGGAAGGTCCGGGCCGCGTCCAGGGCCTGATTGAGGATTTCCATGCTGTCTATGCCGGTGATGACCGAGGAGACGGGGAGAGTCATGGCGAAATGGAGGCATTCGACCGGAGTGAGCGTGTTGCTTTCGAGCAGGAGGCCATCCCCCAGCGGCTTCATTCCCAGCACGCCGATACCTTCCCGTACCAGCACGGGCAGCACGGTCCGGCTGAAACTCCGAAAATGGACATCCATGACATTGAGCGGCATTTGCACGGTGTCGAAACGGAAGCCGTGCTTCGCCGCAACTTCCAGCATGCGCAGGTGAACGAGGGGGTCCTTGTGGCCGGTGAAGCCGATGTAGCGGATCTTACCCGCCTCTCTGGCCGCGGTCAGCGCCTCCGCCGCGCCCCCTTCCGAGAATATCCGGTCGGGGTCCTCCAGGCGGATGACTTCATGGAACTGCACCAGGTCGATCATGTCGGTTTGCAGACGCTCCAGACACTGGTCGAGCTGTTTGGCGGCGGATGCCGCGGTGCGTCCGTCGACCTTGGACATCAAAAACACCTTTTCCCGGTATCCCTCCCGGAGCGCCTTCCCCATGCGGACCTCGCTGGCGCCGTCGTAGTAGTCCCACGAGTTGTCCATGAAGGTGATGCCGGAGTCGATGGCGGCGCGGATAATCGCAACGCTTTCACGCTCATCCTCCTGACGGCCGATGTGGTTGCCGCCGAGCCCGATTATGGACACTTCCTCCTCGGTGCTCCCCAGACGGCGATACCGCATGCCGCCCCGGACGATGTCCCGGGGACGCTCCAGGCCGGTCAGGTCGGAAAGAGATATGCCGCGGGGAGAGCTTCCGGCGAAGGACGGGCTTGTATCAAAGCCTGTTTTATCATTCATATCTTTTGCCTCCGTGATGAACGGGTGTCTTGCAAAACGAACTCACCCCTCGTTCCCATTGTCGTAAAGATAAGCAGATAGTAGTGAACGGTTGTTTTGTGATTCAGGCCTGAAAAGCTAACTCACCCCTCGTTCCCCTCTCTCGCAAGAGAGGGGATGACCCGTTATCGGCCGTCTCGGTGCTTCCTGTGGCTCAATTCCCCCTCTCTCTGGAGAGTTGGGGTCCCCGGCCCTGTGGAACAGGGCTGGGGTGACAGAAGGGGGCCAGAGGGTGAGTTACCGGCCGTCACCTCCGCACTTCCCCCAACCCCCCTCTCCAGAGCGGATGAATCGATGGGAAATCATGCGGTGCATAATGAAGAATCGCGACCGAATGATGATATTCATATCATCAAATATACTCCCGGTGCGGAGGCTCGCCAAACAAAAACCCGTGTGTCCCGGCGGTAGGACCGTCGCCGATCCCGTTCCGGATGTGGCGCGCGCAGGTCATTTTTCCGCTGGATTCCCGTGCGGCCGCGTGTTATCCTGCATTCAATCAACGATCCCCGTTATTTCGCACGGCGCTGACCGTGGCTCAGCGGAAAGGAACTGTATGAAAATCCGGCGGAACGCAGTATTGCCCGCGCTGGTCTGTCTGGTCTGTCTCGCCGGGGCTCCCGGTCCGACTGCGCAGGAGGCGGGTTCATCCGGGGCCCCCCGCAAGGTGGTGATCGGGACGGTCATGCACTGGTTCAGGGGCGAGTATCCGGGTCTGGATGCGCGGCTCGGAGAGATTGCCGGGTTGGTGGACGACACCGCACGGGAAGCGGAAAGGAAATACCCCGGCGAAGGGCTCGACCTGATTGTGCTACCGGAGCAGGCGGTCACCATCGGCCGGGGGAACACCGCGGCGGAACGGGGGGTGAAGCTGGCAGGCCCCGTACTGGAGCGCATGGGCGCGGCGGCCCGTAAGCACCGGACCTACCTGATCGTCCCGCTCGACCTGGACGAGGGCGGCGGAAAGATCACCAATTCGGCGGTGCTCCTGGACCGTGCGGGGAAGGCCGCGGGAATCTACCGGAAAGCCCATCCCGTGGCGGCGCTCGGCAGCAATACCCTGGAGGGCGGCATCACCCCGGGGAGCGACTTCCCGGTGTTCGAGTGCGATTTCGGACGGCTCGGCATCCAGATCTGCTTCGATATGTCCTATCCCGACGGCTGGAAGGCGCTCAAGGATGCGGGAGCGGAGATCGTGGCGCTCACCTCCGCTTCTCCGCAGACGGTCCGTCCCGCGGCCTACGCCCTCTTCGGCGGATACTACGTCGTCTCCTCAACTCCCCGGGAGAATGTCTCGGTGTTCAACCCCATCGGACGGGTCGAGGCCCAACGGAAGGAGCCGGGCGCGCTCGTGCACCGCATCGACCTCTCCCACGCCATTCTCCACTGGTCCCCCACCCTGGAGGACGGCCGCAGTTTCACCCGAAAGTACGGCGACCGGGCGGGATACGTGTACTATACCGACGAGGACACCGGAGTGTTCTGGTCCAACGACCCCGCCACCCCGATCATGACCATGGTCCGCGAACTGGGGATGGAGACCAGCGCCGAACAGATCGAGCGGGTGCGGAAACTGCAGGAGAAGGTGCGGGGAGGAAAGTAGAAAGGAGCGGCGGAGGAAACGGGAAGAAAGTTTCTTTCCATCCCAAACTCCGCTGAACCCCCCTGCCCTTCGGACATCCACCCTTGTCGTGGGGATGAGTTACCGGCCGGAGTCTCCGGACTTCCCAAACATATAACTCACCCCTCGTTCCCCTTGTATGTTACCAATGAGGCAGGAATGGAGTCCGGTCAAGGGTCATCCGGCAGTATCGGATGATTCACTTGCCCTT
>JAWLHT010000294.1:0-6529 GCA_041690195.1 Candidatus Latescibacterota bacterium | reverse complement strand
CGGGGACTGCCGAATATGGCAATGACTTTCATGATGCCTCCATAATACTGTGAATTCCGTAAAGACGAAAAAACAGTTTCGCGCAGAGGCGCGAAGAAAAGAGAGAGAAGAACAGAGAGAAAAGCGATTCGCGAATTTGAGCGGGGAAACGAGTGTAGAAGGAGTAAGGAGCCGGAAGTCAGGAGAAGTGAACCGGCCGCCCATGCCGCAGAGTCCGGCCCGTAGGGGCGAAGCATGCCTCGCCCCTGCCGTTTTTCCCCTTTGTGCCTCTGTGCCTTTGCCCCTTCTCTTCACTCATGTTTGCCCATACAAAACCGCGGAGAGCGGCTTTTTAAACAGTGCGGGCTTTGCGTGGTCGTTCGTATCCGGCTCACCCTCTCACGCCCATTTCACAGATCACTTCGGCGGTTTCCCGGGCGGCGTTCTCCCAAGTGAACGTCTGGGCCCACTCCAGGGCGTTTCCGGAAAGACGGGTCCGGTGCGCATCGTCGGAAAGGACGCGTACCAGCCGTTCCGCCAGGGCGCGGTGATCGCCGTAGGGGAACAGCAATCCGGTGATACCGTCCTGCACCGAATCCCGGAGCCCGTCCGCATCGCTTGCCACTGCCGGTGTGCCACAGGCGTTTGCCTCGATATTGGTGAGCCCCCAGCCTTCACGCGGCGAAGGGTTCACAATCACATGACTCCGCCGCATCCAGTCCACCTTTTCGGCGGAGGAAACAAACCCGGTGAACACCACCCGCTCCGACACTCCCAGAGTCCGGGCCAGACGCTTCAACTCCTCCAGATTGTCACCGGAGCCCACCACGACAAGACGGGCATCGGGAACGGTCCGCGACAATTCCGGCAAAGCCCGGATGATGACATCCACGCTCTTGTACCGCTTCAACCGTCCGACATAGAGGATAGTGGGCTGCGCAAACCTGGGAACGGCGGGATCGAAGGAATAGGTGGAATGGTCCATACCGCAGTGCACCACCCGCACCCGGTCCGGACGGACGCCCCGACGGATGACGTCACGGGCGGTGCTTTCCGATATGACCTCGAAAAAAGCCTTCCGGTACACTTGCGGAATGGGCCGCTCCATGAGGTAGACGTAGGTGGCGAACACGGCGTTGGTTTCCTGGTAGACCGCTGTCCCGAACAGGTGCGGAATCATCACCAGCACGGGTTTGCGGAGATAGAGCGGCGTGAACAGGGGGACCTTATTGATATCCTCCACCACAAGATCGAAATTCCGCTCCCGGTCGAGCCTGCGAAGCAGGGAGGGCGCGGCGAAATTGAACGTCTCCCGCGTTCCGGTCCGGACCACCCGCATGCCACGGTACTCGTCCTCACGGCTACCGCCCGGAAAACCGGACGCCACCAGGGTGATGTCATCGCCGCGTGCGGCAAATCGCGCAAATATTTCGGTGAGATGTACCTCGGCGCCCCCCGCCATGGGGTTCGCCATATCCATCCAGTTAACGAGAAGAATTTTCATGGAATAAAACCAGTTTAAAGTCAGAACGATTGCCGGCCGCATCCGCATGTGTCGGAAGTCACGGAACCACCGGAGCAGGACGGGGAAATTGGATCTTCATCGCTTTCCCTCCGTGCTTTCCAGTCCGAAGCCGGTGTTATCTGTCTCCGGCGCCGAAGATGAACGCCGCCCCGCCGGGGATGGATCCGGTGAATCCCGCCGCGGTGGCGAGGAGAGTGTAGGAAATTACGATTTCCTGCGGGACGCCCATCATGGAGAAAAGCCCAACACCCACGATTTCCCGTACCCCCACGCCTCCAAAGGACACCGGCAGACTGGCCACGATTTCCATGACCGGAACAAAAAGGGCGAAGTAGGCAAAGCCAAGTGGGATGCCTACCGCACGGGCGCAAAGGAAGTGCACCCCGATACGGGTGAGCTGAATCAGGCAGGAAAGCGCCAGCACCCGGACCAGCGTTCCGGGGGCTCGGGTCATGAGGTGCATTTCCCCGTATACCGCAACGAGCTTTTCTCCAATGGACCGGGACACAAAACGTCCGAATACCCTGGCGGCGGTTTGCCCGAACCAGCGGAAGGTAAAGAGCGCCAGAAACCCGCCCAGAACGAGGAACATAACCATCGCCGCCGGAAGCGCACGGTCGGCGGGTCCGGATGGCAGGAGCACGAATGCACCCAGGCTGAACAGGACCAGCACCAACAGCCCGATCACCCGGTCGGCGAGGGTTGAGGAAAATGACTGGGTTCCCCTACCCGAAACCCGGGCAGTCTTGTACACCCGGATAACATCACCGCCCACAAATCCCGGCAAAATGTAGTTGAAAAACAGCCCCATGAAATACCGGGCGACTGTCCCGCCAAACCCGAGCGCAATACCGTGAAAGCGGAGAAGCACTCCCCACTGCGCCGCACCGAGAATACCGCTGAGTATGAACATACCAACGGCGCCCGCGAGCAGCAGCCGGTCTGCGCCCCACATGGTGGAAAGAATTTCTCCGGACTGATACCAGTACACAATACCGGCCAGGAGTGCGGCCGAAATCAACACCCGGAACAGTCCTGACCCCATAAATCTGAGCAGGGCCGGACGAGAAGCGGTTTCAATGGGAGAATTCATTATTCCCTCTCACGGGCGGACGTATCCGCGGAAGCGGGCTCGGTCAACTTCTGCTCGATGATGCGGCGGGTTTCTTCCGCCTGAGTATCTCCAGGCCGCAACGCCCGGAAGCGATCGACCGCCCCGAGCGCTCCCCGAAAGTCTCCTGCCTGGAAAAGCGCAGAGGCATAGGCGCGCCAGACTTCGGGATCATTTCCCTTTGCAAGGGAAAGTTCCCGGAACACCCGCACCGCGGCTTGGGGAAGAGAGTTCTGCAGGAACACCGTTCCGACATGAAAAGCGGCTTGCAGATCGCCCAGGGGCAGACGGTCCAGTTCATACTGGATCAATCGGTCGGCTTCAGGTCCCGGGGCATGGGTATAAAAAAACGAATAGAGCAACATGCGGATATCTTGGTCGGGATCGGATACCCGGTACAGCCGGCCGGCCGCTTCCAAAGCTCCGGATATATCGGCATCTTTCAACCGCCGCTCGGCAAGACGAACGAAAGCGAGCGAATAGTTCCGAAGCATTTTCCGGACATCCGGCGACTTGTAAAGCGTGGGATCAGCCAGCCCCCGGTAACGGTACCGTTCGTACAAGTTCCTTTCCAGTGCGGACGCGCCGATACTGTACTCGAAATCAGGAGCGCGCTCCGCCGTAAGACGGAATGCCAGCCCCTCGATCGACATATTCTCGAAAAGTCCGATCATGTGGTCCGGACTGACTGTCACCGCGAAGTAGATGGGACGGCTGCCTTCATTGGTACGGATGATATCGGCGGTGGTAATGGCCGCCACCGAGAGTACCCCGACCCGTTTCCCGTCCTGAAGCGTCCCAACCGCGTTCGGCGGCATTTTCCAGGTCAGTCCACCCAGGGTGACTTCCCGGGGCTCGGGGTCCCAGAGACGGGTGCGCTGAGAAGCGAGCGTCCCGCCGGCCAGTTTGTTGTCGATATAATCATCGGTGAACGAAATCGGAACACCGGGTTCCCCGTCCCGTAGCTGTTTTATGTACCAGGGTGCGTTGAGCAGACTCAGATTCACAATGTTTAGGTCACGACGGATTCCCATTACCTCCCGGGCATACCAGAGCGGATAGGTGTCGTTGTCCCCGTTGGTAAACAGGATGGCATCCGGGGCGCAGGTTTCCAGCATGTTCACGGCGTAATCGAGCGCAATCCAGTCCCGGGAACGGTCGTGGCGCTTCCAGTTGGACACGTCTTCCTCCACCGGAGCGGTCAGAGCCGCCGCGGGGACAATGGAGGCCAGCAACACCACGGTCAGGGCGACCGGCGCACCAGTCCGTCCGGGCAACCGTCGATCCGCGATATTCTGAACAAGCCGAAGCAGACCGAACATCCCGATTCCGAGCCAGACCATGACCACCTGATATGAGCCGAGGAAAAAGTAGTCCCGCTCCCGAACCTGGGGATTCTGCATGTTCAGATAGAGCACGAGGCCGACAGAGGAGAGGAGAAACCATGCCAGAAACGCTCCGAATCCCCGAGGGTCATGACGGGCGTGCAGGAGAACGCCGGCCAGAACGAGCAGCCAGAGCAGCACGGGAACGAACGCCCGGTCAGTGACAGTAACCGGCTGTCCGGGGTAGTCCGGAGAACGGTTGTTGGCAAAATCCACGCGAAACGCGGGCCCCCAAACCGGAAACTGCTGCAGAAGATACCGGGCGTACATGAATCCGAACTGGTACCCGTACTCCGCCTTTCGTTCCGGTATGCCCCGGAGCATGTCCCCCGTGGTCCCCTGTCCGTACTGCTCGCGGTCGAGATAGGCCCGGTAACGCTCCGTGGTGTCCGGCGCGCCCTCGTTGATAACAGGATTTTTGGAGGCGCGGACCAGAATGGTCGGATACACCGAGTATCCGATAACGAAGAAGGAGAACACGGTCAGGATAAGGGCGAGAGCCTGCCGCCATCGCACACCGCGGACCAGACGGGAGGCAACCCAGGGCCCGGCCAGTGCCAGAATCCCCATGAGGGCATAGAAGGGAACCCGCCCGGCGTGCGCCCGGAACAACAGGAACACCGCCGCACCAGGCAACAGCACGAACCAGATTCGACGGTCCGCGAGAAAACCGGGCCGGGCGGTAACCACAAGAAAAAGTATCGCCGGCGCGGCAAGCAGTACAGTCAGATGAACACCGTTCCCCAGTCCGAGAAAGTATGCCGCCAAGAAAAGCCAGCGGACAGCGCGGGGATCGTCCCGCCGTTCCTCCCAGCGGAGAGCGCACCAAACCGCCAGGAGCGAGAGCAGGAGGCTCGGCATGTACGTCTCCACCTCCACCGCATTCTCCCAGAACTGATGGGCAAAAGCCGCGGTGAGGGCGGCGGCCGTTCCAGCGAAATACACGGGGAAGTCCCGGCGGATACTGCCGGTCAATGGAGAAATGCGCCGGATGAGTTGAACGATTACAAGATACAGGAGGAGGGCGGAGAGAGCGCCCGCAAGCACTCCGGCCAGATTGACCCGGTACGCGGGGTGATCGAATCCGCCGCCCCGGAAATCGTAGAAAGGCATCAGCGAGAGCACCCGCCCGGCCAGGGAAAGCAGGGGCGCGCCCGGCGGGTGCGGTATGCCCATGATTACCGAGGTGGTGATAAACTCTCCGCTATCCCAGAAAGAAACAGTGGGGGAAACGGTGAGCAGATACACCGCGAGCGAGACGATAAACACGAATATCGCCATTCCCGCGTGCAGACGATGCGACGGGGACGAACCACGATTCGTCCCCGCCCTGCTCATCTCCGTGGTTTCCACAGGAGTATGTCCGGTTTTCCGGTTCACTCCGAACTGACTCCACCTCCAGCGGAACCGTCGCCCCGGTCCGCCTTGATCTGCTCAATTACCGCGTCCCGGGTTTCCTGCATGCGCTGGTCGTTCGGGTTGATTTGGAGTACGCGGTCAATTGCCGCGAGAGTAGCATCCATATCGCCGAGAGTATAGATACTGATTATATACTGCTCCCAGACACCGACTCCGGCGGAATCGGAGGAAGATTTGGCCTGCTCCTCCATCACGAGAGCGTGAGCCCGTTCCCGGTCCCCGGCCCGGTCCAGAAGCGCATACACAGACAGACGCTGGGGCAACCCGGCGCTCTCCCACTCGGGAGACTCCAGCTCTTTGGCGACATACTGCTTCACCGCATCGTGCATTCCGCCCCCGGAAAGCACCTGATAGAGCAGAATCCGCTTGGAGAGGTCGCTTGGAGTCTTGTCAATCGCTCCCTGCGCCGCGCGTACCGCGTTGGCGGTGTCGCCCATGGCGGCATAACGTTCCGCGAGTTGGGCGAACCCGATGAAATAGTTGGTCACCAGGTGCCTGGTATTGGGCGGGATGTAGTTATCCGGGTCGGTAAGTCCGCGATACTGGTACTTGCTGAAAACATTGTCGTCAAGTACCGGCACGTTCACCTGAATATCTCCGGCAGGAGCCTTTTCCGGCACGATCCGATAAACCATGCCCTCCATGGAAAGATGGTCCTCCAGTCCGAGCATGTTTTCCCGCGCCACGGTCACCGCGAAGTAAAGCGGCCGTTTCCAGTTTACCCAGTTGATGATATTGTACACCATGACATCCTGCACCCGCAGGATACCAACATCACCGTCCTGACCCCGGACTTTCTGAGGCGTGGTGAGCAGCCACTTCATGCCGGCGGCTTCGACTTCCTTTCCTTCCACCGGCCAGACCCGCCGCATGAACGCCGACTCGGTCCGCGCGGCCAGGGTGTTCCGGATGAAATCATCATCGTATTCGATGGGAACGGTCACCCCCTCATTCTTGAGCTGGAGGATGTACCAGTCCGTGTTCAGGAGGCTCAGGTTGATAACGCGCACATCCCGGCGGAACCCCTTCACCTCCTGGAGATACCAGAGCGGGAAGGTGTCGTTGTCACCATTGGTGAACAGAATGGCGTCCGGCTCGCAGGAAACCAGA
>JAWLHT010000293.1:0-6538 GCA_041690195.1 Candidatus Latescibacterota bacterium | reverse complement strand
CATCGACCGTGATTATTATATGTCTCCGCAGGAGGCGAAGGAGTACGGAATTATCGACTCGGTCATCACCCAGAGGACTCAGCAAACAAAATGATGCGAAAAAACAACGCGAAAGGAGGCTTGACCTGTTCGTTCTGCGGAAGGGACGCCTCCTATGTCGACAAACTAATTTCCGGGCCGTCGGTGCAGATTTGCTCAGATTGCGTCCGCACCTGCTATGATATTCTCAAGGAAAGCGGGGATGTACGTCCGGTGGTGCTGGACTTCGACATTCCCTCGCCCGAGGAACTCAAAGCTGGGCTGGACCAGTACGTCATTGGGCAGGAACGCGCCAAGAAGATGCTCAGCGTTGCCGTCTACAACCACTACAAAAGGGTCAAACATCGCGGGCACCATAAAGATGATGTGGACCTCGAGAAGGACAATATTCTCCTGGTGGGACCCACAGGCACGGGAAAAACACTGCTGGCCCGGACACTGGCCAAACTGATACGCGTTCCATTTACCATTGCGGACGCCACTGTGCTAACCGAAGCCGGATATGTGGGGGAAGACGTTGAGAATATTCTTGTCCGGCTCCTCCAGGCCGCGGATTACGATGTGGACAGGGCGCAGGTCGGGATCGTCTACATCGATGAAATTGACAAAATCGCGAGAAAATCGGCTAACCCGTCCATCACCCGTGATGTTTCGGGCGAGGGAGTGCAGCAGGCGCTGCTCAAAATTCTCGAAGGCACGGTAGCCAGCGTCCCGCCGAAGGGAGGGCGGAAACATCCCGAGCAGGCCATGATCCAGATTGATACCTCCAATATCCTCTTTATCTGCGGTGGAGCGTTCGAGCATCTGGAAAGTATCGTTCGCCGCCGCGTGTACCAGAAATCTCTGGGATTCGGGGCGGAGGTACACTCTTCACGGGACATGAAGAAAAGCGAAATTCTTGCGAAGATGGAACCTGATGACTTGAACAAATATGGTCTCATTCCCGAAATCATCGGCCGTCTTCCGCTTACCTGCTCTCTTGAGGAACTGGATGAGGATGCTCTCCTCACCATTCTCACAGAACCAAAGAACGCCCTTGTCAAACAGTATGTCAAGCTGTTCGATATAGACGGCATCGAGTTGGAATTCGAGGACCGTGCGCTCCGGAAAATTGTGGAAATCAGTCTGAAGAAAGGCACCGGAGCCCGCGGATTACGGAGTGTGCTCGGAAAGGCAATGACTGAGGTCATGTACCGTATTCCCTCCATAGCAGGAGTAAAACGGGTGCTCATCACCGAGGCCACCATCGAAAGCGGCGAAATGCCCGTGTTGGAAAGCGAGGACGGGGCCGTTCTTCGGATCGCCTGATCTTTATTCCCAGGAAGGAGTACACAGCCGTACATGTCCGATCAAACGGATGGAAGCCCGAACGCATTGGTTTTTCCCGGTCCGGATGGCCCGGAAGCCACAGTATTACCGTGGGAAATGCCACTTTTACCTCTCCGGGACATCGTGGTCTTTCCCTTCATGGTCGTTCCCATTCTGGTTATTCGGGATACATCAGTCGGGGCGCTCCAGGCAGCTTTGGTTCACGACCGTCATATATTTCTCGTCCTCCAGAGGAATCCGGAAACTGAAGCTCCGGAAATCGATGATCTGCATACGGTCGGCGTGGTCAGCCGGGTTCTCCAGGTGTTGAAGCTCCCCAACGGCACCGCCAAGGTGCTCATCGAGGGGATATCCCGGGCTCAAGTTGAATCACTGCAGCGCGGCGATGATTACTATCGTGTCAAGGTCCGGCACCTGGTACGCGAGGTGGAGAATTCCCAGCGATTCAAGGCGCTGGTCCGGAGCATGCTAAACAGCTTCTCCAACTATGTCAAGCTCTCCAAGAACATCCCGGATGAGGTGCTTATGAACATGCCTCCCGTGGATGAAGCCGCGCGTCTGGCCGATACCATTTCTTCCCATCTCCTGGTAAAACAGGAAGTCAAGCAGCAGATTCTCGAGACTTCCTCCATGTCCGAGCAGATCACCCGGCTGCTCAACGTGCTTGCCGATGAGACCGAGATTCTCGAACTGGAGCATACCATTGACCGTGAGGTCAAAGAGCGTCTCCAAAAATCACAAAAGGATTTCTATCTTCACGAACAGATGCGGGTAATTCGCGAGGAACTGGGTGAAGATGACGAAATCGACGGCGAAGTTCGCGAACTGGAAGAGCGGATCAAAAAGTCCGGCATGCCGAAAGACGCGGCGCAGAAAGCGATGGAGGAGCTAAACAAGCTCCCCAGAATGCATGTAATGTCCCCCGAGTCAACGGTCATCCGCAATTATCTGGACTGGCTGCTTTCTCTCCCATGGAAAAAACGTACCCGGGACAACCTGGACATCGAGGCCGCCAAGGCGATTCTCGACGAGGATCATTACGGACTCGAAAAGCCCAAGGAGCGTATCCTGGAGTATCTCGCCGTGCTTAAGCTCGCCAGAAAGAATCATGGTCCCATCCTGTGTTTCACCGGCCCTCCGGGGACCGGGAAAACTTCTTTGGGGAAAAGCGTCGCGCGCGCGTTGGGGCGCCGTTTCGTCCGGATATCTCTGGGCGGAGTCCGCGACGAAGCGGAAATTCGCGGGCATCGGCGCACATACATCGGTTCCCTGCCCGGGCGGATTATTCAGAGCATGAAGAAGGCCGGTACCAAAAACCCGGTGTTCCTCCTCGACGAGATAGACAAGATCGGCATGGACTTCCGCGGGGACCCCTCCTCTGCGCTCCTGGAAGTGCTTGACCCCGAACAGAACAGCTCGTTCAGCGATCATTTTCTGGAGGTGGACTATGACCTTTCGGAGGTCATGTTTATTACCACCGCCAATTTTGAGGATAACATTCCAGCCCCTCTTCTGGACCGCATGGAGATCATTCGTCTTTCCGGGTATCTCGAGTACGAAAAGCTCGGCATTGCGGAAAAACACCTCATTCCCAAACAGATGGCCGCCTGCGGTCTGAAGGAGGGAATGGTTGAATTCGAGATTCCCGCTATTCGCAAGATCATCAACAGTTATACCGCGGAAGCAGGAGTCCGGAGTCTGGAACGGAGCTTCGCCGGGATATGCCGGAAGGTGGCCCGGGAGATTGTGACCACCCGGAAAAAGACCAGGACTGTCAAGTCGCGTGTCATCACCACCCGCAACCTTCAAAAGTATCTGGGGATTCCAAAGGTGCAGGAGAAACGGGTGGAGAAAGCGGATACGGCGGGTTTGGCGGTCGGTCTGGCCTGGACCCCCGTCGGCGGCGAAATACTGTATATTGAGACATCACTGATGCCCGGCAAGGGAGACCTCATTCTCACGGGTCATCTGGGTGATGTCATGAAAGAAAGCGCGCGCGCCGCGTTGACCTATGCCAAGGCCAACCAGGTCGCGCTGGGCATACCGGCAGCAGCCTTCGAAAATCGCGATGTGCACATCCATGTTCCCGAGGGCGCCATCCCCAAGGACGGCCCTTCCGCGGGAGTGTCCATTGTGACTTCCCTTGTATCCGCGGCAAGCGGGGTTCCGGTTTCGCGGTTGGTGGGCATGACCGGCGAGATTACCCTCCGGGGACTGGTGCTTCCCATCGGCGGACTCAAGGAGAAACTCCTCGCCGCCAAACGGAGCGGAATCAAGCGGGTTATCATCCCCCGGAAGAATGAGGCGGATCTGAGCGAATTGAACTCCGAAATCACCGATGGCCTGAAAGTCATCATGGCGGAACATGTGGACGATGTTTTGAGAGAAGCGCTGATCCGATGATACGGGACATTTGCTTTGACCGTTCGGTGTTCTCCCCGAGGGAACTGCCGAATGACGGACTTCCCGAAATCTGCCTTTCCGGTCGGTCCAATGTTGGGAAGTCCTCTCTCATCAATCGTCTCGCCAATCGTAAAGATCTGGCGAAGACATCCCAGAAACCGGGAAAGACCCGTTCCCTTAATTATTACAAGGTACAGGAACAGTATTATCTGGTTGATTTGCCCGGTTATGGGTACGCGAAAGCGCCCAAGGCTGAAAAAAGTCTTTTCGAGAAACTGGTGAATCCATATCTTCTGAACAGGAAAGAACTCCGGGGGATAATCCAGCTCATTGACTCCCGCCATGGGCCGGTATCGGGCGATCACCTCATGCTGGACTGGATTGAGAGCTGGCGCGGAAGAGTTTTGTATGTCTTCACCAAGGCGGACAAGCTCTCGGCGAATGAACGGGCGATACTGACGAAAACCTATCAAAAGGAGTTCGACATGGGAGACACCATGATGTTTTCCGCCCATACGGGTATGGGGTTGCAGACTCTGGAATCATGGATCAGGGAGACGGTTCGTCCGGACGGGGGAGATTAGTTGTCGGCCGCGAATCCGTTGCAAGAAACGATAATCAGCCAGGGGAATGTACATAATTATAAAGGGAGAGAAATGAAGACGCGTTTGTTCACCCCAGGTCCGGTCATGGTGCCGGAAAAGGTGCTTCTCAAAATGGCGGAACCCGTGTTCCACCACAGAACCCCGGAGTACGAGTCGCTTTTTGCCGATGTATGCGCGAAATTGAAGAAAGTGTTCGCGACCGAAAACGACGTGTTCACTCTTGCTTCCTCTGGAACCGGAGCGATGGAGACCGCCGTGGTCAACCTTCTTTCCCGGGGTGACAAGGCTGTTACGGTTCGCGGGGGGAAATTCGGGGAGCGGTGGTACGAACTCTGTGTGGCCTACGGTATAGAAGCAATCCCCCTGGATGTGGAATGGGGCGCTGCGGTGACTCCCGCGCAGATTCGAAAGGTTCTGGACGAAAATCCGGGAGTGAAGGCGGTATTCACTACCCAGTCCGAAACCTCCACCGGAGTAATTACCGATCTAAAGGCCGTTGGCGAGGTCATGAAGGGGTACGATGCCGTACTGGTGTCCGATGCCGTGTCCGGCCTCGGCGCCCATGAACTCCGTCCCGATGACTGGGGCATTGATGTTGTGGTCAGCGGTTCCCAGAAGACGCTTATGCTGCCGCCGGGACTGGGTTTCATATCGGTGTCCCCGAAAGCCTGGAAACTTGTGGAGAAGTCCACCTCTCCCCGGTACTACTGGGATCTCCGCAAGTATAAAAAATCTCTCGACAAGAAGCAAAACCCCTTTACTCCGCCGGTCACCCTGCTGGTGGGGCTGAATGAGTCTCTAGACCTGATTCTCGGCGAGGGGTTGGAAAACATGTGGAAGCGTCATGCCCTCGTGGCGAAGGCAATGCGGGCCGGAGCCGAAGCGCTCGGGCTTTCCATTTATCCCGTGAATCCTTCCAACGTTCTCACAACTATCGCGCTCCCGGAGGGGATGGACGGCGGCAAGCTGGTCAAAACGTTGAAGAAGAATGGCGTTTACCCCGCGGGCGGGCAGGATAAACTCAAGGGGAAGATCATCCGTATCGGTCATATCGGTTACCTGGACGAGTATGACGTGTTCGCGGCTTTGTCCGGTCTCGAATCATCACTCCGGGAAATGGGGTACTCGTTCACTCCGGGAAGCTCGGTGCAGGCCGCACAGGCGGTTCTCATTGAGCGTTGACGCGAAACGGCGGTTCCGAAGGCGAAACAACGGCGGCCGGTGACCGGTTCATCGGCCCCGCGCCGTTCAGAGAAGCATTTTACCGGCGAATCGTGACCGGCAACCGCGACAGGAGGAATTTCCGACCATGTTTAAGGTGCTCATCAGCGATAACGTTTCAAAAGAATGTGTGGACATTCTGAGCGCTTCGGAAGGGATCGAGGTCACCTTCAACACCAAGCTCACCCCCGAAGAACTCAAGGCTGCCATCGGTGAGTATGATGCTCTCGTCGTCCGAAGCGCAACCAAGGTCCGAGGCGAGATACTTGATGCCGCCTCGAAGCTGAAGGTGATAGGCCGCGCCGGCGCCGGTGTGGACAACATCGATGTGAAGAAAGCCACCGAAAAGGGTGTCGTGGTTATGAACACCCCGGGCGGCAACACGGTGTCCACCGCCGAGCATGCATTCAGTCTCATGCTTTCGCTTGCCCGGAACATACCTCAGGCTGATCATTCGGTGAAGAGCGGAACCTGGAGCCCCAAGAAATTCATGGGCGTGGAACTCCGGGGCAAGACGCTCGGTGTCGTCGGGCTTGGGAACATCGGCCGCGAGGTGGCTGCCCGCGCCATCGCTTTCAAGATGCGGGTGATCGGGTTCGACCCCTTCATCTCGAAGGAAATGGCGGAACGCCTCGGCATTGAGCTCGCTCCGCTGGATCGTATCTGGGAAGAAGCGGATTTTATCACACTGCACACTCCCCTCAATGACACCACGCGCCACCTGATCAACGCTGATGTGTTGGACCGGTGCAAAGACGGTATCCGGATTATCAACGCCGCCCGGGGAGGAATTCTGGACGAGCAGGCGGTGCTGGCCGCACTTGAATCCGGAAAAGTGGGAGGTGTGGCACTCGATGTCTATGAGAAAGAGCCGCCGGAGAACAATCCGCTGGTCGCCCATCCGAAAGTCATCAGCACCCCGCACCTCGGTGCTTCCACCA
>JAWLHT010000292.1:0-6542 GCA_041690195.1 Candidatus Latescibacterota bacterium | reverse complement strand
GTAAACATCAAAGAAATAGATTCCCTGTTCGAACCCGGTCTTGATCATCCGGTCCCGAAGGCGGGGGTTTGCCTTGAGCTTCGCGTTCAAATGCGACCCGAAACCGAGCATGGGAACCTGAATGCCGGTTTTCCCCAGCACCCGTGAGGGGATGGTTCCGGAAGGCATTTTCGTCCGGCCAAGCGACGAGCACCCGGCGGTTCCCAGCGCCGCCGCAGCCGCGCTCATGAAAAAGTAGCGTCTCTTCATTGCAGATTCTCCGGTTTATTTCTTTGCACAGAATGAACTCAGACCAGCCGCGGAAGCAACTGCGCTTCCAGGGCGGAAACGCCCGGAACTCCCGTACACCGCCGTTCCGCTCACATTCCGCGGGTTTCCGGGCTATTCGTCCGTGGTGATCCGGAGATCATCCACCCAGATAGTCTGTGGATGGGGAACTCCCGGACCGTAATAAGGAGCCATCAGAAACTGGTTGATTTTCATGCCGGGGTGCGCCCCGGTGCGGAACACGACGTCATGGCAGTCGATGATCAGGCGGTCGTCGAACCAGTACCGGATCACCCCGTCCCGCTGCCCGACACCATCCTTAATCGAGTTGAGCCGCAATGTGACCCGCACCCGGTGCCAGCGGTTCTTGTCCAGCGGCCCGGGTTCATCCGAGAAGAGCGCTTCCCCGCCCTTCCAAAATTTTCCGTTACGGTGCACCGAGCCCGCCTTGTAGAAGTCCCCCTCGCCGTAACCGTCGCTATCGCCGTTACCTCCCGCCACCGCGCGACGCTCCGTGACCCCGACCAGGTTCTTTCCCACTCGCTCCTCGTCAATATTCCGGCCGTCCTGAATGGCAACCCGGGGGACACCGTTTACGGCCTCGATATAGAAGGTCAGGTGGGTGTAGGCCGGACCGACCAGAGAATCATCCGCCGTGGTGATGAAATGGAACTCGTGGGGATGCCATTCCACTCCGGTCCACTGCCAGTCGGCGCTGTGCTTCATGGAAAAGCTGAGGGTCACCTCTTCCACTGGCTCGATGAGCACCCGGGCGCTGCCGCCCTCCGGCGAGATATCCCCGGCTTTTTTCCAGTGCCAGACACAGGAATGCCCGCTGCCGGGGATGTGCTCATCGGCTGTGATCCGCATGCGGGGGCCATCGTACCAGCCCCGGGACCGCCAGTCCGTATCCTCGAACCTCTCCTCGAACAGCAGGCGCTCCCGTCCCACCGAAGCGCTCCCTCCACCTCCGTACGCGGGAACGGTCGCGAAGCCGATGATGCATCCGGCGAGAATGCCCGCCTTGATTATTTGAGATACTGCCACTGCCAAACTCCGGTAAAAGGGTTGCTGCCAGCTACTTCGCCACAACGGTCGAGCCCCAGGCTTCCCATACGGTCTGATTTGCGGTCCGCACCGCGCCGCCGGTGGGATTGAGCACGAGTTCATAGGCTTTACCGCCGATTTCCAGGCTCACCGCGGAGGCCCGTTCGCTTTTTCGCCAGGAGCCACCGGAGGCCGGCTCCTCAACGGGAACGGTCCGGATATTGCGCACCTTCGCCCCGCCCCGGTGCGGCTCGAATACCGCTATATACCCGGTATTCCGGGCATTCTCGCGGCGAAGCATGAGAAATTCCTTCTCCTTGCCCCGGTACTGGGCCGAATAGGCGAACCCGTGGAAAGCGGTCACCGGCTCGGTGTTGGGAACGGTGAGGGAAAGGCCGAACGTTTTGGCGGCGTCACCCGGGAAGTAGGTCCAGTCCGCGCGGAACTCGCCCGAGGTTTTCCCTTCGGAGAGATCACCGGGGATTTCATAACCGTCGGTTTCGCCCAGCGGAGCGGTGCGCTTCGCCATGGCGAGGCGGATGCCAGAAAGGCCGTCGCTTTTGTCCGGAACGCCGTGGAACCACCAGTCATACGTGTGCGGCGTTTCGGATTCGAGACGGTCCATCATCACGAACGCTCCGTCTATCACCGCCAGCCCGCGCCAGATTTTTACCCCGGGGTAGATGCGGTCGTTGTAGGCCACCGTGGCGGGCCTGCCGTCCTGGTCGCTGAAGTAGAGCTGGGTGGAGGGGAACGGCCCGTAGGAGCCCTTGAAGTAGTCCGCCTCCACCAGTCCGGACTGGTTGCGCCGGTCCACCACGATGGTACTGTGGGATGCGCTCATGATCTGCCAGGCGTGGTGCCAGTCAGTGCTCCCCCAGTTGAACTGGCCGGTCTCACCCTGAATAGTCGCACCAAACGCGTAAAACGTGGGCGAGAGCAGTTCGAACTCGCCGCGCTGGGAAGGGCTGGCCCAGTTGAAATCGGCGATGAGGTCGGCGCCGCCCGCGGGGTGCTTCAGGACAGTGTGCCCGGAGAAGGGATAGTTTACCGTTTCGGAGGGAAATTCGAAGGGGATATTGCCGTCCGAACGGTTCACCCGGCCCAAGAACAGGTCGTCCCCGGCGCGGTCGCGGAAGAGCGGGTCCTGGAAGTGCAACGCGTACGGAGTGCCCAGGTTGGGAAGACTCCGCCCGGGGAAGCCGGTGTTGTACTTGTAGATGTTTTCTGCGTGACGCTTGAGCGAGTGGTCGAACATGGGAATGCCGATATGCTCGAATGCCTGGGCGTACTCGTCGATGGTATTGGTGAAGTTATAGTGGTATCCCTCGTTGTTCTCCAGGGGATAGCCGTCGGCGCTGGCGGCGTATTTGTTCAGGTAAGGCAGGCTGTAGGGCGAGGATGAGCCGAAAGCGAGAAGAGTCGGATGCCCGGTGGTGAGCCCCATGAAGAAAGCGCAGCGGGTCAGGTTTTCCTGACGATGGGACATTTCCATGCGATAATCCTGCATCTCGTTGGCACAGGGAACAAAGAGTTCGCGTTCGAGCCGCTTCGCCTCTTCCGGGGTGAACGCGCCGCAACCCTTGAGAAGGTCGTATGCCATGAAGAAGTCGCCGAAATTGAACGACTCCATATACTTGGCGAATACTGTCCGTCCCTTGTCGATAGTCTGGGTCTGGGCGTCCAGGTCCATGGGCGGATAAGTGAAGTACTTCTGGCGATAGCCCTCGTAAATCCGCTTCGCACAGTCGGAGAACCGGGTATCGCCGGTCAGGGCGTAAGCCTTGGCCAGGGGAAGCGTAGCCCGGATGATCCGGACATGAACGATGTTGACATGGTCGAGGTCGAGGTCCACACCCATGAAATTCTTGTCCAGGTACTCGCCGCCGATGGGGCACTTGTGCTTGCCGGGGCCTTCGTAGACCAATCGGCAGCGGTGCTCGGTACAGTAGTAGTAGGCGTTGGCGAACCCGCCGATGTCGGGAACGGTGGTGTCGCTCTTGAGGACTGCTTCCGCGGCGCGGATGATGTCATCCTTCTGCTTTTTGCCCCAGTCGGTGGTACCGGCCCAGCGGCGGGCGCGTTCCAACTTCTCCCGGGTGGTGTAGACCAGCGGAAGTTCCTTCTGCGGGGCCTTGATCACCACAAGCCGGATGAGATCCGTGGACCGGAGAATGGAGACCTCCGTATCCGGACGACCCTTGACCGCGAAGAAGGGCTGGAAACTCTCCGTGTACAACAGCGGCGCCTGTTCGGCCTGTTTTTTCGGGAGGTGAATTTTCACCGTGAAAAGCGCCGAGTCCCGGGGAGCGATCACCGCTTCCCGCGGAGTCACCGTCGCATTTGCCCATACCGCCTCGATCGCTTCGACCCGGGGGACTACGGTCTGCCGCGCGCCGGATGTGTTCCTGACCCGGACCGGGTAGGAATAGGATAATCCGTCGGAATCGGAGAAGGTGTAGTCCACGCCATTCCAGTCCGCCCGGAGTGGAGTCTTCACCAGGCGGATGTTTTTCAGGGTAACCCGCCTCCAGGGCTTCTGATCGGGACGTTCGCCATCGATGGCCCGTAGCTGGAAGGTCACCTGTGCGCCCTTTAGCGGATGGCTGACATGACGGATGAACTCGGCGAGCTTCAGATCGAGATGAACGGTCTGCCAGCCGTCGCCATAATCGGTGATGTCGAACGGGCGGTATATCCAGCTCATCCGGCCGGGATAGTCCACGAAGGCCATGACCTCGGAAACGCCCCCCTCGAGCTTCACCTCGAATTTCAGGAGATCCCAGGCCAGCGGGTCATCGGCTATGGATAGCGGAATGCTGAAACGGACAAAATCGCCCTTGACCGCCTTCCAGACAATGGAACCATCCGGAGCGGCGTTGACCGTTTCTCCGGAACCCAGGGTCGCGGCCACCGGTTTTCCGGCGGGCAGAGCTACCTTCACCACTTCCGGCTGCTGGGCGGATACCATGGCGGCGGCCAGGAACGCGACAGCGGAAAGCAATACACTCATCCGAAAACGAAGCATGAATCAAACCCCTCTGGTGAAAGAAACAGTCCAAATACTTTACGGAATACACAAGGATAACACGTCCGGCACGGGAAAGTCAAGGAAGCTGTGGGGAAAGCGGGGTTCCCGCTAAAACGGGAAAAATCTCCTGCCAAGAAAAGAGAAGGAGCCCTGAACCACAAGAACGCACCGGTTCCGAATGATTATCCTCTTTTCACTTCACCGCAACATCCCAGGGACGGGAGAACCGGGCCCTGCCCTCCGGTCCTTCGACCGTGAGCACTACGACGGTATAATAGCCCGGCTTTTCGTAGGTATGCACCGGGTTCCGCTCGGTGGAGGTGGTCCCGTCGCCGAAATCCCAGTGCCATTTCGTGATGTTGCCGTACGAACGGTCGTGGAACGCCACAGTGCGCCGGTCCATGTCAATGACCGTGAAATCCCAGTCCGCTTCCACCGGTTTTCGAAAATGCTCTTCCAGGGGCATGAGCCGGAAGGAGACGAGATCGGATGCGTTGCCGTACATGGTGGTCTTGTGGGAAAGATTGTAGAAGCCGTCGCTCTTGCCCTCGTGGCCGTCATAGTCAATGATTGCCCAGGAAAGACCGATCAGCCCGTTTTCGACGAGGTTCGACACCGCGGATCGGTCCGGTCCCTCATGGGGAGCGTAATCGAACGGGGTAATCCAGCATTCGAGAATGAGACGGCCGCTTTCACCCTGCCGGAAATCATAAGAATACGCGGCGTTGGACCAGGGCAGGCGGCCGATCCAGGGTTGACAGCCCCAGACCAGGGCCCAGGACTTGTCCAGCGCCGGAGTGCAGATATGGTAATTCTGGGCATGAACACCCTGAAACCGGGAGTACCCTTCCCAGGCGCTCAACTTCTCCGCCCGAAGATCGTTGATGAACGGTCCGCCGGAAAGATCGCCGTCCACCACAAGCTCGAAGATGTCGTTCCGTCCGCCCGGCGAATCGAACTCCCAGAAATCGTCATACGCTTCATACAGGATGTAGAGCTTGTCCATGCCCTTCACCCAGCCGACCTTGACCGTAACATCGAGATCCTTCGGGTTGGTGGGATTGTTTCCGACCGTATCCCTGAGTTCGCCGATGCCGATGGCGTAGTCGTCCGGGACGATGTCCCAGTCCCCGGTGCTGCCGTCAATGGTCGGGATCATGGCCGCCGGGAACTGGAACACCTTGAATTCCACGCCGGGCCGCTCCAGCGCGGATGCTGCCGCGGCCGTGAGCAGGAAGAGCAGGAGAACAGCCTGTGTTTTCCGCATGGGGATGTCCTTTGAAGGGTGCGCCGCCCCCACCCTCGGGCACGGGGAAAGGGCGACTGAAAGATTCTGAACGCCGCGCCGGTCCTTGTTCGCGAACCGACGCAGGGGAAAAGGGTCACGTCGGTTTCCCTACCGCGCGACAACCTCCAGTTTCACTTCCCGCACGTCACGGGAATTCGGGCCGACCATGAGGGAAAACCCGCCCGGTTCAACCACCCGCTCCATGTTCCGATCCAGGAAGGAGAGTGCTTCGGGTGTGACGAGAAATGTCACTTCCCGGGATTCCCCAGGCTGGAGCGTAATCCGCTGGAATCCCCGGAGTTCCTTCACCGGACGGGTGACCGAGCTCACCAGATCTCGGACATAGAACTGAACGACCTCGTCGCCGGCAACCTTCCCCGTGTTGAAAACCTCCACGGTCACCACGGCGCTTCCCCCCGGGCCGATTTGGGAAGGGGCGACCTTCGGCTCGCCGAAGCTGAATGTGGTATAGCTCAACCCCCAGCCGAAGGGAAAAAGCGGCTGGTTGGACTCGAAGAGGTAGTCCGGCCCGAGGGAGGGTTTCTGGTAGTAGTAGGCCGGGATATGTCCCACGGAGCGGGGAAAAGTGATGGGAAGCTTTCCGCCGGGATTCACCGCCCCGAAGAGAACTTCCGCCACCGCGGTTCCGCCTTCCTGCCCCGGATACCAGCCCTCCAGGATGGCGGGAACCCTCTCCGCCAGTATGGTGACGGACAGGGGACGGCCATTGAAAAGGAGCGCGATGGTGGGAACGCCGGTGTCCAGTATGGCCCGGACCAGATCTTCCTGCTGCCCGAAAAGATCGAGGGTACTGCGGTCGCCCCGGTGGTTTTTGGCCCAGGCTTCGCGACAGACGGACTCGTTTTCCCCGATGCAGAGCAGGACGGCGTCACAGCCCCGGGCCACCTT
>JAWLHT010000291.1:0-6551 GCA_041690195.1 Candidatus Latescibacterota bacterium | reverse complement strand
TCCCTTTGGTCTTTGCGCTTACAAATATCATCGGGAATTGGCCGGTGGACGCAATACCTTTCTTTGGCCTTATAAAAATTTCAAATATCTTTGGCTAGAATTCCATGAAATTACGGAGGCTCCGGCCTGCCCGGAAAGAGTCACTCACCCCTCGTTCCCGGCGTTATCGAACTTCGATTTTTTTGTTTTGATCGTGTCTTCGCATACGGGGACGTTTCCCCGGAGGACGCTTACCTCGTTGAGCGGTGACGGGCGAAGCGGTGAGGGAATATCCCGGTCTTTTCCTGGCGGTGTTTCGATACCCGGGGCACGGGAACAACACCCATGCCGGATGGAAAACGATGCGGACGTACGGGAAGAGCATAAGGAGAAGATGCGGTCTGCATCCACACCGAACCGAAACCGTCTGCCATCGGCCTGCGGGTCATGGATCTGAGGAAATCCGGGATGGAACTCGCGGCAAGGTCCCGGGCGTCCGGGAGATGGGTAATGAACAGGTTCCGGACGCCGTTCAGGATACTTTCCGGAATTCCTGATGCTTCCGGCGCGAGAAAGACCATTCCGAGCCGGAGTTTTTCGCCCTCTCTGGCCATGCGGTCGAAAATTCCCGCACCGCCGGGAGTCCCATTATGAGGAAACAGGTCTCGTGCGCCGGTAAAGGAGAACTGTATAAAATTATTGGGAAGCCCCCTGATGAACCGGACCATGGCGTCATGGAAGATTTCCCGGCAGATGATATCCGCGAAGGCACGGCCGATGCTCGGGTCGCCCCGGGAGAGGTCTACCATAACCGAGCCCCCCGACCGGACCTCTTCCATGATGCTCCGCTGGAACGGCTTTTCAGGGGCGGGGGAGTGAAGACCGATAACACCGGAGAGTTTACGATAGCCGCTGACGTAAGCGTTTCCACCCGGAAAACGTTTGCGGGTCAGGAAAACCAAGAGCGCCTTGAGGTCCTCGTCCGCCCATTCCCGGCCGTCGTGGCTTTCCTGGTAGGAGCGGAAGTATTCGGAATGATAGTTGTCCCATACGGTGCTGAACCAGTTCACCGCCTGCTGGAAAGTGATTCCTTCACTCGGCCGAATGGAGCCGTCGGACCGAACCATGGAGTCGAGAACGTTATTGCCCTGAAACCGGACACGGAATTCCGGCGGCGGCTGGAATCCGGCCCGGTACAGGCAACAGAGGTATGCCGCGCGTTTCCGTGCCCACCGGGTCCGGATTCCGAAATCAGCTTCATCTTCGGGAGGAGAAAGGTCCACCTGGGTGAAATTCCGGATATAGTCCGCGTCTTCCGGCAACAAGAAAGAGCGGACCAGTTCGAAGCCCAACTGCACGTTTTCGTAGAAGTTCACCCGCAGCAGGGTATGGCCCGGCTTTTCGACAAGGCTGAACCGGCGGAGCCCGCGCTCGAACAGTGCGTCGAGAAACCTGTCTTCTTCCGGTCCAGGGGACGATTGGCCGGCGTGGAAGAGCACCTGTCCGATCAGATACCAGGGCGCTCCAGAGTCGTTGAACGGCTCGATGGTGGGGGTGAAAGTGGTTTCCGGCAGATGATCGTATTCGGCATGACGGGAAAAACTCTCCGTCGCTTCCATGAGCAGGAGAAGTACATTGACCGCCTCGCCGCTTTCCGGTCCGATGATTCCGGTAATCCTGCCCGGGAAGTCCGCGGGATTTACCGTCACCGGGACATCGGTACCGTCGAGAGCGGAAACCCGGTCACGGTGACGGTAGCGGAGCGTTCCGATATCGAACTCACGGAAGCCGGTGTTCCGCCCCGAAGCCAGACGCAACCGGATAACCATCTCCAGAACTTCACCCGCGGGCTTGTATACGGTGTACCCCGCAGGTGACCGGAGTCCGTCCGTTTCGGGAACGAATTCCAGGGTCTCACGTCCTTCCCGTCCGCTGCCTTTGAACAGCGTACCAAGCACCCGGCACTCCAAGCCTGAAAAGCTGAGTTCCCGGTACGGGAACCCATCTTCGTTTCCGTGGGGAGCCTCCAGTTCGTTCCGGTAGTATTCGATCATTGTCCGGACCAGCATATCATCGGCCGGAACAGGACAGGGGCCAAGAGCCCGGAGCAGCAGAACCTCGGATGCGTCCGGATCCCGGTCGGAATAGGACAGAAGGAACGTCCCCCTGGGCACGCCCAATGCCCGGTCCTGCCATGTATCGGAAACCAGAGCACGGGCTTTTTCATAATCCAGATAGTAAAGACGTCCGATGAAATGACGGCTGTCGCGGCCTGCCCTGATGAGTTGAGCCCCGGTCAATTCCTGGATTTCATGTGCGGTTACCATGGGTACTCCTTAAGGCGAAGCCGATGAAAGCTGGATACAATTCCGTGTCGCCGATTCCGTTCCACCGTTTCGGGAGGTATTTTAATCGCGAAATCCGCCGCGATATGGGATGCGGAGATTGATTGTGCGGTTACTTCTCATCCGTGGATTCTTCCCGGTGCCGGTACAGCCGGCCGGCACCGAAGGGGATGATGCTGATGGCCCCGTCCCGCTCCAGCACGGCGAATTTGATTTGTTCCATGCGCTCCAGCCCCCGAAGCCTTCGGGCCGCATCGAGAATGTCGCTCTCGTCCACGCGGGCACGGCGCATCCGGTCGCGCCTCAGCCTGCCGTGGTCGACGAGAACCAGTGGCGTCCCGTTCACCCATCGGTCGAATACCGTTAATTTGGCTTGGAGGAGGGAAAGCAGGATGTCGAGAAACAAAAGCGTGACTATCAGGAGTGCGGAGTTGGTTACCGATAAATCGTTTCCGAGCAGCCCCTGCTGGGTGTTTTCAGCGATGATCAGCAACAGGATGAAATCGAAAACGGTAATTTCCGCGAGAACCCGCTTCCCGGAAATACGGGTAAATACAAGCAGAAAAGATAAATGAACGTTGCCCGTAATACTGCATTCATGGAACAGTCCTCAGGGATATGTGAAAACCCGTAGGGATACCGATGGACCGCCCGCGAGAGCAACTGTGCCCGCGCCAGTGCCCACGGTTTCCGTGGTGAGGCTGAACCGAATCCGCAGTCGCTCACCCGGCATACTCAACTCTCCAGAACCATTCCTGGAACGGGATGTTCTCGTTGATCTCCAGACCGTGCACGGTTCTATTCTTCGACATGGAAACCTTCCTTGCAGGCTGCGGGTGTTGCATCTAACCGAAAAGCTGGCGGGAAGCTGGCCATGCGCTTGATACCGGGTTCAACCGGTCAGCAGGAGCAGGGCTGTATAGAGGAGCGCACCAAGCGCAAACGCCCAGAACTGGCTTTCCCGCTCTTCCGGCAGTTCCTCTTTCAAAATGTTGAGGATGATTCCTCCCGCGACAAACGAAAAGAGCACGGCCAGTACCCCCGGGCTTACCTCATACGCCATTCCCAGCATCCAGCCGCCGACTGCGCCCGCCGCCAGCATCCAGCGACCGGTTCCCTGATAGCGATGCTTGTGGTGTTCGCGAAGCCCGTCATCGTTCACCAGAAAATGCAGAGCCATAGCGGCCGCAAACAGGATAAGATTGGCAAGGCCGGTTTCTTCCCGGTTGAGCAGGAGATAGCCTATGATGGCGTTGTACATGGCGAAAGATCCCACATGCACCCAAAAGGTTCCGGTACTCGAAACGTCTCCCCTCTCCCGGTTTCGTCCACGTGAACGGGATTGAAGCGCAAGCCGTTCCAGCCCGTAGAATGTCGCGAGACCCATAAGCGCGAGCAGATACACATGGTGTTCCAGAAAGGCTACCGGAGCATAGCGGGAGTATTCGATCACCGACTGGTATTTTTCAAGCTCCGGGAAAATGTGGACGAACACGTATGCCACCGAAACGCCTCCCGCCAGGGAGAGCCACCACCGTCTCGGTATCCCCAGGTAGCGCAACTTGCCGGCGAATATGTGCACCATCGCAAGTCCCACTACGGCAAGCAAGGACACAACCGGGTAGTGCATGAAGCCTCCCTACCGTGAAACCGGCCGGATTGCGGATTTTTCACCGCTACTCTCTCCATCCGGCTTTTGGACATCCTTCAGCACGGAGTCTTCATGCTGCGCCGCCTTCTTCAGAACGGTAAAAGTGCCGTCCGTTTCCAGCACCACGGCATGGACCTCGTCAAGTGCGGCGATGCCCTGTCCTCTGATGGCGGAGCGGACTTCACCCTCGATCACCCGCTCCCGGCGCATGGCCCGATGAAGAAACCGGCCGTTATGGAAAAGGAGCGAGGGTTCTGATTTTACCATCCGGCTGAATCTTTCCGAGTGTACCGAAGCCCATGCCACGAAATACTGCAGCCCGACCAGCAGTATAATGGCCAGAGCGGCTTCGGAATACGATACATCCCGTGAAGTCAGTGCTGAAGCGAGGGTGGATCCCAGGGCGACCGTCACCACCAGGTCGAAGGCGTTCATTTTGGAGAGGGTTCGTTTTCCCGAGACGCGGAGCAGTATGACCAGGGTGGTGTAGGAGAGCGCTCCCACGACCAGGGTTCGCAGCAGGAACATCCAGGAATTGAAAAACATGGATTCCTCCCCTCGTCCGGTGACACGTGGACTGCCGTTCCGTTGATGGGCGGCGGAGACGGGTCCGCGCCGGAGCACATCGGAGCAAATACGGAAAAGGTTTCCCGGTGGCCAGCGGTTTCCTCGTTGTCATGCCGATTGCGACGGTTCATTTCCCCCCCACAGTTTTTTTCGAGGTCACCGCGGCATGCTTGGTGTCCGGGAACTCATTGGTGTCAGTGGATTTGTTGGAGTCGGCGTCCCGCCACACCCCGGGATGATCAACTGGTCCGAAAGCACCGCGCGCATGTGCGCTTGCCCCGTGGACTTCCGTATCGCCGGCCACCGGCACGCCTCCCGAGACGGAGAACACGTCATACATGATATCGAGGGTGACCGGATGGATTCCCGGGAGATCGCGGAGTTCTTCCACGCTCTGGAAAAAGCCGTTTTCCTGACGGTAGCTGATGATGGAGTCGGCGCCGTCGGGAGAGATGCCTTCCACGGTCATCAGGTCATCGCGTGTGGCCGTATTCAGATCGATTTTCTTCCTCATTCCGGAACTCTCCTTTCGCCGTGGTGCAATTCGGGAAGATGTGAGCAAAGGGGAACAACAACGGTTTACGGAACGGCGTTCACCGACTGTGTCCGTCCGCCGTTCATAAACCCGCCGGGAATGTCTCCGGTACCTCCCCCTCTTCCCACACCGGGGTGTATTCTAGCGGTTCGAGCGCGGTGGTGCGGTCAATATGGATAACCGCATCGAACTGACGGGGCAGGCTGGCCTGAAAGTAATGACTGGTACGTTCCGACTGGGGCAGATACACCACACCGATAGCCCGCTCCAGGCGTTTATCGTTCAGCGCCTTCAAATTTCCGGGCAAATCGCGCAGAGGGAGCAGGAAGGAATATATCCCGGCGTTATGGAAAAGGTCTTCGTAACTCCCCGGGATGGCGGGGCGCACCTGCTTCCGTTCCACTGTCTCTCCCCAGTCCGATGCCGCGGAAACCGTTCCGTGACTCGTGGTGAACCCGATAAGTACCGCCTCGGAGCCGTGCTGCTCGCGAATGATCTGCCCCACATTCACCTCACCCCAAGAGGAAAAATCCGTGGCCCGGGCATCACCGATATGTGAGTTGTGTTCCCAGACCACGATTTTTCCGGGTCGGGTCTGAGAGAAATGCTCGGCCAGGGCATTCACTGTTTCCGCCATGTGACGATCCCTGATATTCCAGGTTGAAACACGGCCGGCAAACATGGACCGGTAGTACTCCTCGGCATTCTTGATCAGCCGGGCATTCTGTCCCGCATAGAACAGTTCGCCCCGGGCGGTAAGACCTTCTCGGCGGAGACGACTCATATTATTCTGCTGCAGTTCCCGGAGCTGGGCAACCACTTCGTCTTCGCAGCTCTTGTCAACATTCAGCGCTGCTTCGAGGCCGTAGGACTCTTCATCGTGATTGAACTGCTCGAAACACGAATACCGGTACCGGGCCCGTTTTGCGGCCTCGGGGTCAGTGCGGTCAAGATAGCTGAGCACCTCCTCGATGGACGAATACAGGCTGTACAGGTCAAGTCCGTAAAATCCAACCTTGCCCTCATCGGGCAGGAGGGTGTTATGCTCCCGTAATTCCCCGATGAAGTCAAGGACTTCGGTGTTTCGCCACATCCAGGTCGGGAATCGCTTGAAATCGGAAAGTGAATCCACAGCGTATCGGTCCAGGTTCATTCCGCGGATGTACCGGTTTACCCGGTAAGCGTCCGGCCAGTCCGCTTCGACGGCGACAGCGGCGAAGTTCTTCTCCCGGATGAGACGCATGGTGATTTCGGCACGGATATTGTAGAATTCATGGGTGCCGTGGGTCGCCTCGCCCAAGAGCACGAAGGAAGCGTTGCCGATCAGGTCCATGAGTTCGTCATAACCGCGGTGCTCTCCGAAGGGGATGGCGGCGCTCCGGATACCCTCCAACAAGGTTATGTCTTTCTGATTGTTCATGTTGTACTCCCTCGGAATGCGTCCCGGCCGGCTTCGGCCGGGGTGTGCGTTTAC
>JAWLHT010000290.1:0-6572 GCA_041690195.1 Candidatus Latescibacterota bacterium | reverse complement strand
AGCCGGGATCATACGAAATCCGATGGACCCTTCCCGCTGCTTTCTCCGGGGTGTTCTCCCGGAATGTCCTGTTTCGCATGGAGGTTTTCGACGGGCGGTTCACCTCCGGGCTCCGGACTTCGGTCCCCTTCGCCGTGGATCGCAACAAGGCCCCCGCCGTGGCGATCCGCAATCATACCGTGGATCTCCCCAACCGCAAGACTTGGATCGGGTACGCCATCACCGATACGGAGTCCAATCCGGTCACCCTCGGCCTGGAATACTCCCTCGATGGTGGCGCGACCTGGATTCCCGGCGCGGCGGACCGTCCGCTGACCGACATTCCGGCTTCGGGATACAATGGGTCCCTGGCCTGGAACTGGGCGGACAGCCTGCGGGTGGGTGTGGACCATTACGGCGTTCTGGCCCGGCTCGTCCCCTTCGATTTCAAGGCCGGGACCCCGGGAGTCACCGCGCCCTTCCGGGTTGACCGCAATGAACCGCCCTCGGCGGAGCTGGACGATCTCTATGCCACCCAGTCCGGGGATGTCCGCCTCGTCTGGCGGGTTTCCGACGCCGAGGGGGACACCGTACACATCGACTGCGCTTATTCCACCGATGGCGGCGCGACCTGGACGGAAACCTCGAATGTCACCGGAACCGACTCCCTCACCGTGCGGGAGGGTACGCTGGTCTGGCGGTCCGGTCTCGATCTGCCCTCCATTCAGTCCTACACCGTCCGCTTCCGGGCGACCCCGCGCGACCATGACCCGGGAACCGCCGGGACGACCGGCCCCTTCCAGCTCTTCAACAACGGCGCGCCCAGAATCGCGGCGAGCTTCCCGGATACTCTCGGATACCGGGCCGACCTGCCCTATACGCTCACCGATCCCGAGGGGGACCAGTCGGCACTGAGCGTTTCGTGGTCTCTCGATGACGGTGGGACATGGACTCCGGCTTCCATTACGGGAGACACGCTGAACCTTCCCTCGAACGACTTCCGCGGCACGATCTCCTGGGATGTCCGGACCGATCTGGGGGCAGGGTTTTTCCCCGGGGTCCGGCTCCGCATTTCCGCCGGGGATTCGACCCACGCGCCGGGCTCGCCGGACTCCGGAACCGCGGAGGGAACCTTCGCCGTGGACAACCTCCCGCCCCGCCTGCGTTCCGTTTCCGGGACAGCGGAGCGGGATTCAGTCTATGTCCGATTCGACGAGGCGGTTGACCCCGTTTCCGCGCTCGACCCCGCCCGGTACATCCTTTCCGGAGGGTTGATTGCGGAGCGCGCCCTGGCCGGGGCTGTTCCGGGAACCGTGATTCTCCATCTGGACAGTTCTCTCCCCCAAGAGGAAATCACGGTGGCCATCGACGGCATCCGCGACCGGTACGGTAATCCCGCCAATCGGCTGGAGGGGAGTTTCATGCCAGACGATGGCAACCGGAATCCTACCATCACGCTGGAAGCTCTCCCCGGGGAGGTCGAGGGCACGGTGACAGTGTGGTTCCATGCCGACGACGCGGAAGAGGATACCCTCTCTCTGGCCGTGTCTTTTTCCGCTGACGACGGAGAAAGCTGGCTTCCGGCTTCGGTCTCCGGCGATATCGGCACCCTCGGAAAAAGCCGTTATCACGAATTCTTTCAGTGGCGTTCGGCGGAGGATCTGCCCGGCGCGGACATTGACGGGGTCATGCTCCGGGTCACCGCACGTGATTCCCAGGAGGGCGAACCCGCGGTGTCCGGGCGTTTCCGGGTGGATAACAACGCGCCGCCCCTGTTTTCATTTGCCTCGATCGACCCGGACAGCATCCTGGCCGGGTCAGTGGCGATTCCCTTTGTTCTCACCGACGCGGAAGGCGACACGCTTTCCCTGGAGGCCGGATACTCCACGGACGGCGGTGAAACCTTCCTGCCGCTCACCCCGGCCGGACCTCTTTCCGGAATCACCCCCGCCGGGTACGCCGGGGCGCTCATCTGGGATTCCCTGGCCGACCTTCCGGACCATTTCGGGCCGGTTCTTCTGCGGGCCGGAGCTCGTGATGCCGATCCGGGAGGGGCGGACACCCTCACGGTTACGCTGGACAACTACGGTTCCTGCCGGGTGACGGTTTCCCTGCCGGGAGGAGAGGTCACCGGAGACGCCCAGCTCGGATATGTCATCACGGATGTGCGTTCACGGACGGTTACCCTCGGGGCGAGGTATTCCCGTGATGGCGGCGAGACATGGAATCCCGCGACCCTGGACGGGAAATATCTCCGGATAGGGCCGGAGGAGTACACCGGCTCCTGCTCCTGGTGGAGCAGCGTGGACCTGGCCGGATTCGAGGGGAATATCATTCTGGAGGTCATCCCGGACAACGGGCGCTCCGGCGTGCCCGCCCGCGCTGTCATGCGGGTGGACTACAACCAGTCCCCCGTGGCGGTTCTGAATCCCCTGCCGGAAGAGACGGGCGGCGATGTGGAAGTGCGATTCACCGCGAGCGACCCGGAGGGAGATCCGGTTCTCCCGGTCCTCCGGTACTCCATTGACAGCCGTCGAACCTGGTACCGCGCCGCTTCGGACACGGCGCGGGTGATTGCCGACGGAAGTTCCCGCACGGTGCTGTGGCATTCCGCCGCCGATCTTCCCGGCAAGGATATCGCCGGCGTGTGGATCCGTCTGGCTCTGGCCGACGCCGATACCGGGGCGTATGTGGAGGGAGGACCGTTCCGCCTGGACAACAACGCTCCGCCCTCAGTGGCGCTCTCGCTGGAAACCCCGATACTCGCGGGCGCAACCTCGGCGGAACTGCGTCACGAGCTTTCCGACGCGGAGCGGAACATGCTGCGGTTCGATCTGCTATATTCACCGGATAACGGCGTGAGCTGGATTCCGGCCACGGCGACCGGCAGGACATCATCGCTCTTTTCCAGCGATTACTCCGGAATAGTCCGGTGGGAGTTCGGTGCCGATCTGCCCGATTATGCCGGGACTGCCCTGGTGAAGTGCATCCCCTGGGACACCGATCCCGGAACCCCCGACAGCCTGGCCATCGCGATCAACACCATCGGCGAGTGCCGGGTGACGCTCGCCGCGCCGGAAGGGGAACAGGGTGCGGAAGTCCCGCTGACCTATGTCATCACGGACGAGAAGGGGCACAACATCTTTCTCTCGGCGGAATATTCGATCACCGGCGGAGCTTCCTGGGTCACCGCCACGCTTTCCGGAACAGTCACCGGGATCACCCCCGCCGGCTATTCCGGCACGCTGGCCTGGGACGGCCCCGGCGATTTGCCGGGGTACTTCGGTGAGGCGCTCCTCCGGATACTGCCGGATAACGGCGCTCCCGGAGTTGCGGATACGGTGCGGGTTCTCCTGGACTACAACGCCCCGCCGGAGATTCTCGCCTTCCAGACCCCAACCGGCACGGTTCACAGCGGGAGTGTGACGCTCTCTTTCACCGCGGCCGACGCCGAGGCGGATACCTTTTCGGTGATGGTTGACTGTTCCCTCGATGGCGGAACCACCTGGAGTCCGGCCACGGTCACCGGAAACACGGGTATCGCTCCGGCGGGAGGCGGCGCCGTGGTGTGGTCTTCCTTCCGGGACCTGGGCCATGTCACCTCCGTTCCGGTGCGTTTCAGGATGCGGCCGTTCGATGGAGACCCGGGACCGGTGTTCGAGGCGGGTCCGCTCACGGTCACCAATCTGGTTGGCGACTTCACCCATGATCTGCGGGTGGACGGCGCCGATCTGCCGGGCTTCGCCCATGCCTGGAAGTTCAGGAACCTGGAACGGGAAACCGGGCCGGTGCTCGGAACACCGCCCCTGCTCACCGTGCAGCCCGACGGTGTCCTGGATTTTGAGGACCTGGCGGCTTTCGTCTGGATGTGGAACTGGTACTCGGGGCAAGTGACCGCAAAGGGCATTCCGGCGTCATTCCCGGAGGAAACGGATGCTCCCGCCGAAACCGTCCCGGAGCTCCGGTTTGTTCCGGAGGGCGACGGTACGGTGGCCGTGGTTTCCCATTCCCCCGCCGAATACTTGCGCCTGCTGGTTGACTCCCCCGGAGTGTCAACCGTCCATGCCGCGTTCGAGGCCGATTTCCGGTGGACCCGCGAGGGTGTCGGGCTGACCCTCTCCCGTCGCTATCCCGGCGGAGTCACCGAAGCGGCGGCAATCCTCCTGGAAGATAACCGTTCCACGGAATCTGGCCCGTTTACCCTGGGGAAACTGCGCTTCACGAGCGCCGGGGACATCCGTATCCGGTACTCATTCCGCACTCCGGCAGGGGAAACGGTCCGGACCGGAACAGCCCTGCTCCGCGCGGAGGATATCAGGCCCCGTCCCGCCACGTTCGCGCTCCGGGCAAACATCCCGAACCCGTTCAACCCCTCCACGGCTATCCCCATCGAGCTGCCGCGCGAAGCAGGGGTGCGGCTGACCATCCGCAATCTCGCCGGGCAGAAGATCGCGGTCCTCCACGACGGTGTCCTGGCGGCCGGGTATCACACCATTCGCTGGAACGCACACGGGTTCCCCAGCGGCGTGTATTTCGCCACCCTCGAAGCGGATGGATTCATCGAAACCCGGAAGCTCATGCTTGTCAAGTAGGGAACGATGCGTTTTGCGGAAATGCAGAAAGCCTCCGGCATGGCCGGAGGCTTTCTGCATTTAACCATCCGGCAAGGGTCCGGCGGTCAGGTCCAGACAAGACCGGCTTCGGGCGTGACCTCCGTATCGGCCGCCCTGACGCCGAGAAGTTGAGAGAGCCAGGTGTTGAGGAACGCCGCCGCCCACAGGAAAGAGCAGGTGTTTTCCGCGATTTTCTTTCGTTTTACCGCGCGGTCGAGCTGCCAGAGGATGAATTTCCGGTTGATGAACGGCAGCAGGGGAGCGTTCCCGTCAACAACCGCCCGGAGGTGGTCAAGGAACCGGGCATCCCCGAACAGGTCGATTTGGGGAGGGGTGAAACCCACCTTTTCCCGATATACCAGGTCGGGAGAGATATACCGGCAGAGCAGGCGTTTCATGGCCGCTTTCGGGAGCCGGGAACCCGGCCAGTACCGGCCGTGCCGGAGCGCGAGGTCCAGACTGGAGTGATGAAGGAAGGGGAATTCGACGGTAAATCCCCGCTCCAGCAAGGGATTCAGGCTCTTGGGGACATACCTTCCGGCGCAGACCACGGCAATATCCGCAAGCGGAAGCGTTTCCTCCAAGTCGCCGGTCCCGGCCACAGAGTGAATCCAGTGTTCCAGGCAGTAATTGACCCGGCGGACCTCCGCGCCGGGATAGGCGATCCCCGCCAGGGGATTCAGTGCCGCGACATACGTGAAATCAGGGAACTGGATGCTTTTCCGGAAAATTTTCATGATTTTTTCCGCCCGGGACGGGAGCGCCCACACACGGAACGGCGCGTACGGCAGTCCGGCCAGATATCGAGCGGGAGCGGGAACGGAGTAAAGCTTTCGGATTTGTGCGGCCTTATCGAACAGCCCCCATGCGCCGTCCGCGCCGGAACCGTCCAGAATGACCCGTCCGGGACGATACCGGGCGGCTACGCTCCGGAGCAGGGTATAATTCGGCACATTGGCATAGTCTGCAAAGGGATGGGCATAGTTTTCCACTGCCCGCTCCAGGCACTCGAAGCCAACTTCAGGCGCCCACTCCACCACATCCATGTTCAGGCCGAGGATGGATGCTATGGCCGCGGCGGTCGTCCCCTCTGGATCGTGCTCGCCGAAGGAGCAGTGGCAAAGTGTGGCGCCAGTCCAGCCCATTTCCGCGACCCGCGCGGCGATCAGACTCGAATCAACTCCCCCGCTGAAGAGCAGGACCGGGTCCTTCGCAGGACACGATTCAAGGAGAATACGGTCGAGGGTTTCCGCAATGCGGTCGGCCTGCGCCTCCGGACCCATCGACGTGTCATCGGCGGATGGCTCGGTCCAGGTTTGGAGCGGTTCCCCGCTGACGCGGAGCGGAACCCCTCCGATGGTATACCGGAAACCGGGAACGAGCGTCCGGATTTCCCGGAAAGGGGAAAGCGGGGGGATCAACGCGCCGTAGGTGAGGATGGAGACGATACCCGCACTGTCCAATGTATCATTCCCGCGGTACAGACGGCGAAGATCTGTCCCGATCTCGGCCCTGTCGCCATCCTCGCGCAGGAAGAGGGTTTGCATGCCCGGAAAACTCACATCCACTCGGATAGAACCATCACATTCGGTTACTTCTCCAAAACGGTGCCGAACGGGGCGGGATGCATTCAGGACAGGGGGGGCGGAGTAGCCGGTATACGAGTCTGCTGTGGGGATGAGGAGAGAGAAGCTCATCGAGGGCGCTCCATCCGAAGGGGCATGTATATGCACAATTTGCACAGTATACAATAATCTGTCACATAGAATCTGTCAATCCTTTTTTCGCCGAAAGCCGAGACTCTGCGCTTCACTAAAAAAATCTAACTTACCCCTTGATCTCATTGTCGTAAAGATAAAAAACCACTGACACGCATGAGTACCATAAATAATCAATGGAGGCTTTGGCCGGTAACTCACCCCCTGCCCCCTCTCACCCGAGAGAGGGGGAAATCGAGGCACAGGAAGCACTGAGACGGCT
>JAWLHT010000289.1:0-6586 GCA_041690195.1 Candidatus Latescibacterota bacterium | reverse complement strand
GTTCAGCGCCGGGCTGTTCAGCGGGTCCGCCGATTTGACCTGGAGATAATTGACAATCAGCAGAACGCTGAGAATGGACGCGCAGAACAGCGCCACCATGGCGATCCGGCGGGCGATCTCGTACCGTACCCGCGATTTGGGACTGTTATTCATTGTCGTTTTCAGCGCCCCCTTGGTTCTTCCCCAGACGCTCCCGTTCGACCGGGCAGTACGAAAAGCACCGGCCGCAGCTGAAACAGGCGCTGGTGTCGATGGAATATCCGGTTCGCCGCCGGAACACGCTCAATCCGATAAGCTTCGCCCCCGCCACAAGCCCCAGGAACGCGCCCAGGAACCATCCGCCGGTTTTGAATCGCTCCCGGATGACGTGCGCCTCGGCGAAAAGCTCCGCAGTGGTTTTTCCGGAAGCGCGAAAGGCGTTGGACTCATCCGATGCCGGTACGGTAATCCCCGTGTTTTCATGCTGGATCCGTTCCGCCAGCGCGACCGTGAAGTGCTGACCGGAAAGCGGGACATAGAGGCGGGAAACGGTCCAGCCGCCGCCCACAACCAGGACCGGCAGCAGGACAAGCAGGACCGCCAGCTGACGAGCGCCCGTTCTCCGGTCCCCCGGAAACTCCCCGGACGGGGCATGTATCGCCCCGAACGGGCAGGATTCCTCGCACAAACGGCAGTTGTTGCATTCCCCGGGAGAAGTCCGGACGTGCCATTTCGACAGGCGGGACATCCAGCCCAGCAGGACTCCGTAGGGGCAGAGGAACCGGCAGTACGGCCGGGCGACCACGGTCCCCAGGAGCAGCACGGACGCTCCCAGGAGGAGCATGGTGAACGGCGCGCCGAAACGGAAAAACCCCACGAAGGGATCGTACCGGCAGACCACGAAGCCCGCCCCGGTCGCGGTGAAAAGGACCGCGAACCCCAGGAACGCGTACGGAATCATGCCGAGGGAATGGGCGATCCACGGTTTCACCGTAACGGGACGGAGGACAACCGCATCCTGGATCGCACCCAGCGGGCACACTCCGCCGCAGAACGTCCGCCCGAAAAACAGGGCCAGGATCAGCGGAAGGGCAAAGAAAACGATCACGATTCCCGGAACGGCATATCCGGAATCGAACAAGCCGAGACTGACATTCTGAACCGCGCCGACAGGACAGATGCAGCCCCTCCGGAAAAAGCCGAAGTACGCCAGGCTGAAGAGCATCAGGCCGAACATCCTGGCGCGCGACCGGAGTTTCAGCGCGAAATACGAGGCGAGCGCGAGGGCCGCAACCAGAACGAAAATATCGAGATATCCCAGCCAGAAGGAACGCGGCCCCGGAGTCTGCAGCAGCGGACGGACATACCCCGACTGGAAATCGGGCCGGGGAAACCGTTCCACCGCCTGCGCGAACGCCGCAGAAGGAGAAAGGAGAACAAGGCTCGATGCCGCGAGACACTTTTTCACCGTGATACGGGACTGATGACGGTTACTCGGCACGCTTCGCCCCCTCGTCGCCCCGCAGGATATAGGGGGTGTCGGCCGGAACGCGACGGAACGCACGGGACGGGCAGGAGCGGGCGATGGAACACTCGTTGCAGTTCAGGCACCGGTCGTGGCGAACCTGCAGATACAGCGACCCGTTCCCGAAGGAGCCGCATCCCTTCACGCATTTGCCGCAGCCGGTGCACAGCTCCTCGTCGATGGTGTACTGGAAATAGGGGTCCTCGATGAACGTGCGCTCAATCGCTCCGGTCGGGCAGAGCTGATTCTCCGCCCCGGTATCCCGCGACTGCGCTCCGGGCTCCAGATACCCGCTACAGAGGTCGCAATACCCGCACATGGAAAAGGAATGCACGCATTTCACCGCGGATTGCGGGAGTACGCAGTTGGCCGAGCATTTCTCGCACTGTATGCAGGCCTCCGGGTCGATCTGCCACACGGTCTCCCGGGATGAGGCTTTGCCCGCCAGCAGACCCGACACGCCGACCACCGTGAGGCCGCCGACAGCGCTCAGGCCGACCCGCAGGGCGTCGCGACGATTAACCGGATTTTGCGATTCTTTTGCCGCCATATGAACGCTCTATCGTTTTCCCGATTCAACCGCACGGGGATCGCCGCACCGGCCGAATTCCGGGCAGTTCCCGCAGGGCGCGGCGACAGCGCACCGGCCGCCTCCATTCCCGGCGGGAGATTTCCGCGTCCCCAATATCCCGCAGACCAGCGCCACCGCGCCGAGCAGGAGTGCCCGCAGGCCGCCTTTCAGGAATGCCCTTCTCTCTCCGCAATCTTCCCGTATCGCCATACCCGTTACACCCCCGGATTCTTTCTTTCGAAAATCCTCACCGCTTTTCTGGCGGGATCGAGCACATAGACTCTCCCCCGGGAATCAACCGCCAGGTCGAGCCCCTCCGTTCCTTCCGCGAACCGGTCGGGTCCGGCGACCACGGATTCCAGCTTTCCGAGACGGTCATATACCTTGACACGGGGGATTCCCTTTTCGCTGGTAACGAACCGCCCGTCGTCCAGTATGGCGAGGTGGCCCGGATTACAGCAGCCGCAGAACCCCCCGATGTCCATGGAGAACAATCCCCAGGAGGTTCGCGGATCGCCTTCCGGGGTATAGTTTTCGAGCGTGTGACGGCCGGGATTGGTCAGCCAGACGAAGCCGTCGGGATCCAGCGCCGTATCGTAGAAGGGGCTGGGGACAATGCTTCCCGGAATGCCCCTGCTCTCGTCTCTGCCGCCGATCCGCAATACCTCGTTTCCGGACTTGTCATACTTCCGGAGAATCCGGTTTCCGGCGTCGGCAACATACACATAATTATCGGTAACCGCAACCGATGTCAGCACCGCGTGTCCGCCGGGTCCGTTCCAGCGGGCTTTCCGTACCCCTTCCCGGCCATACACTTCGATCCCGCCGGTCATGCCGAGATACATGTCGCCGTTGGTGTCCACTCCGATGCACCGGGCCGTTCCCCCGGTCGGGATGACGGCCTGCTCTCTACCTTCGCCGTTCATGACCAGAACCCGGTCATCCCCCGTAACATATACCCTGCCGCTGTCATCCACCGCCAGGCCATGCACTGTCTCCATATCGAGCGGAATGGTCCGGACTTCCGTGTACCGCAGCAAGGCGGGATCGATTTCCCTGAAGTCTTCAACGGTGTATTCGAAGGGGTTTTCCCTCGCCGTATTCGCGTTTTCAGATATAGCCCGCCAGCCGAAATACCCGATTCCGAGAACCGAAACACCGATGATCATCCCGGTCAGCAAACGGTCGTTTTTGCTATTGGGCGGGCTCATGGCCGTTCTCCCCCTCCGCCTGCGGTGTCCGGTGCGGAATTGTGCGCCACGCGTTCGCTTCCGGCGCGGATATCGACACACACCAGACGGCGGGAGTCCCGGGCCAGAAGCCTGCCGTTCACGAGCGCCATTGGTCCCCACGCGTCGTGCCCGTTCAGGATTTTCGATTGCGCCAGAAACACCGGCCCTTTTACATCGGCCCGCATCACGGTCAGCACCCCTTCATCGCTCAGGATAAAAAACTTGTTATCGGCCAGGAGATAGGGACCCAGGCCGAACCGGTGGGTCGTCCCGCTCGACCATACCAGCGCGCCGATGTCGTCCGGGTGATAGCACACGAACTGATTCCGCAGGGGGCCGGCATCCTTGGGCTGGATCGAAAACAGGTGGCCATCGTGGTAAACCGGCGTCTGCTGCTCGGATGCGATCCCTTCGTCCGGCTTCACTTCCCGGATCGGGGTGACGGCGAACGCACCGTCCTCTTCCCGGATTTCGAGCATCATGCTGCCGGCGCCGTACCCGGAGGTGACCAGGAGCTTCCCGTTGCCCAGGTACACCGGGGAGGGCGCCACGACATTCCGGTTCCAGAGATCGGTCTCGAACAGAATCCGCCCGGCGGACCCTTCCTCCGCGGAGATTCCCACAATGCCGCCCAGTGCGCAGTACACGTACATCCGTCGCCCGTGGATGGTGTACGGTATGATTGATGAATGGGACATCTTCCAGCCGTGCGGGTTGGGAGTCTCCCAGACCACCTCCCCGGTTTCGCAATCGACCGCGATAACCAGGGATTTCCCCCCCGTCGCGATAACCGCCCGCGAACCATCGATGAGCGGGCACTGGCCGGTGTACCACAGCGGCACTTCAGCGCCGTACTCGGCAGTCAGGTCCATGTCCCATTTCAATGCGCCGGTTTCCGCATCCACGCACATCACGTGGCATTTCGGGCCGATGGTCACCACGTACCCGCCGGATACCGCGGGTACGGTCCGGGACATGCCGTGATTCCGCTTGATGTAAACCGTATATCCCCGGCGCCATATCTCACGCCCGTCATCCAGGGAAAAACACCGCAGGATATCCGCCCGCGCCTCCTCGTCGTAATCCAAAACGTACACGCGCCCGTCGGAAACCGCCGGTCCGGCATGTCCCTCTCCGAGATCAACCGACCAGAGCACGGGGGGGCCGTCCCCGCCCCAGTGTTCGGTAAGCCGGACATCCTCCTTGCTGATGTTGTCGAAGTCCGCGCCGCGAAAGCGGGGCCAGCTCCCCGGAATAGCGGAAGGCGTGCCATCGAACGCGGCATACACGGCGGTCGCCGGAATCTCATCGCCCCCGGCGGAAAGGGATGCGGGACGGTTGTCCATGCCGGGAACGAATTCGACCAGGTCGGCCGCCGGATCGGCGCTCAGGAACAGGAAGAGCAGAAGCCCGCCCAGCAGGGCGGTTCCGGCGGTCGCGGCGGTGTATATGGCTTTTTCGTTCATTGAGTGTCTGTTACCGGTTGTCACCGGACGGTTGAAACAACGACATGAGCGTCCCGGAGAATGGAGTGGAAGAGGAGTCGGAAGTCAGGAGAAAAACAGTCGGTATCCTCGCCCGGCGCCCCGTGTATCTTGCTTCCCTTTCTGCTTTCCCGCTTGTATTCCGGCTTCTGACTCCTTCAAATAATTCTCTACTCTTCCGTCGGGGCAATAATACAGTGACGCTTCACGCGATTTCCCCGTTCCCGTATTCAGTCAGCCCTTGATATCGTACGCAAACAGTTTATCGGCATGACGGATATACAACCGTCCGCCGCACACCACGGGATGCGCCCAGTGCATGCCCCGGCCGCCTTCCGGCGCCTCGAAAGCGCCGCGTTCGTCATACCGTTCGGGTGTGGCGCTCACCAGTTTCATGCCGCCGCTTTCTTCGAGGAGGTACAGCATGGTATCCGCGAAAACGAGCGAGCCTTTTCCCCGGGACTTCCACATTTCCTTCCCGGTCAGAAACTCCAGGCAGAACCAGCCGCGCGACTCGCTGCCCGCACCATAGAGATAGCCGTCATGCAGGATCACCCCGCCGTGGTGATTATCCATGAGTTTCGACTGCCAAACCGTTTCCGGAACGATCCGGCCACCGGAAGCGCGGAGCTTCAGCAGCATGCTCCCCTTCCCGTACCCGCTCGTGACAAACACATGGCCGTCATGAAAAATGGGGTCGGTGTTGTTGAGCGACCGCGATCCCTCATACGCCACCTTCCACAGGAGCTTCCCGGTCTCGGCATCCAGGCCGTAGGCACAGTCGGAAGACATGCTGATAACCTGCAGATACCCGCCGTGCCGGGCGAGTACCGGCGAGCAGTATCCCGCCACTCCGGAAATATCCGTGTTGGCCCAGATGAGCGAACCGTTCCGCTTGTTCAGGCAGACCATGAACCCCTTTTCCCCGGCGGGGCTGCAGTACAGTCGGTCTCCATCGATGAAAACCGATTCGGCGAATCCATACTCGGGAATTTCCGCGCCGAAGGTCTTCAGAAAATCGACGGCCCACATTTCCTTTCCGGCTCCCGACTCGAAAGCCGCCAGACGGCCGGTTTCGCCGAGATGGTACACCGCGTCGCCGTCATATGTGGGGGTGCTTCGCGAACCGGTATAGGATCGGGCATGCGACATGTTTGTCGACCAAGCCCCCCCATTGGGTGTCTTCCACAGGAGCTTGCCATTCAGGTCATACGAGAACACATAGGTCTGATTATCCTGCTTCCCGGCGGTGAAAATCTTGCCTTCGGCAATGGAAACCGAGCTGTATCCCTCTCCCAGCCCGGATACGGTCCAAAGCAGTTTGGGCCCCGATGCCGGCCATTGTTTCAGCAGGCCGGTCTCCGCCGACTTGTTCGTGCGGGACGTTCCATGAAAACACGGCCATTCCCCGTTTGTCTGTGCGACGCCCGCCTTCACAAACAACGCGATGACAAGGCAGCAGAAGATTCCCGTGATGAAGCGGATTTCCCGGATAGTTGAACAGGCATTTGTCACCGGCATCATTTCCTTTCTGAACACCCTGCGGTTCCCTTTCCTTACCCGTAATAGACATACTGGCTCACCCGGTGTCAAGGCAAAAAGCAGTGTCTGCCGGACTCCCGGAGCTTGTCATTCCCCAGGTTTTTGGGACAGGGCGGCTGTGTTGTCCGGAGATCCGGGTAAACGACGGAATCAGTGTCTTGTCCTGATATAAGTTTACACGAGAAAGGGGACAAGAAGAAGATGGAGACGAGGAAGGGATATACGGAAGCGTTCAAGATACAGGTGGTGAGAG
>JAWLHT010000288.1:0-6671 GCA_041690195.1 Candidatus Latescibacterota bacterium | reverse complement strand
GAATCTCGCCCTCCACCAACTTTCTATCAGGTTCGAGGGCCGTGTCCAGATGTAAAATCAAAATCCCATTTACACAAAAATTCCGACAGAACCTCTCGGTGAGTTATCAACTTCTCAACACTTTCAACAAAGAAAAAAGTAGCAAAAAAGAAAATTACTACTATCACCATGTAAACTTTTTTTAGGACTTGACACGCTGCCCCGGCTCCGGTTGTCTCAATGCTCCCGTTTTCCTGCTGCGGCGAACCATGCCAAATCTTGACTTCAGCCCCGAAAATGGCTATACTATATGAAGATAGGCGCCGAGCATCCTCTCCCCGTTCCGGCCGCTCATTCCTTGCATACAGGTGCTCCCCATGCTGAAATGGGTCGTATTCCTCCTTGTCGCCGCCCTGGTGGTGATCATCCTGCGATTCGCCCTCGGAATTTTCGTGTTCCTGTTCCAGGCGGTTTTCGTTTTGCTCGTCCTGCTGGCCCTTTTCGTTTTCTTCAAGGCCAAGGGCTGGCTGTAGGAACGGGATCCACCCGAAGGTCTTCACAATCTCCGGAATCAGTGTTCCGGAGAGCATTCCGCGAAACCGCCGCCGGGCTTCCGGTGTACGGATACCCGCGTCGATGCGGCTCCGACCGTTGATCTGGGCGCGGTGCATATCGGGGGCAGCATGTCTTTTCCTCATCCGTTCCGGTGGGGTGTAAACCGCTGGAAAGCCGAAGGCGGATACCGCGATGTGTTGACCGTCGCTTTTCCGCTTGTCCTCAGCACCGGTTCCTGGTCCCTGCAGCACTTCGTGGATCGAATGTTTCTCACCTGGTATTCTCCGGAAGCAATTGCCGCCGCCATGCCCGCCGGCATTCTCAATTTCAGCGTCCTGAGCCTCTTCATCGGCACCGTGAGCTATGTGAGCACCTTCGTGGCGCAGTATTACGGCGCCGAGCAGGAGCACCGCATCGGTCCGGCGGTCTGGCAGGGGATTTACCTTTCGGTGTTCGGGGGATTGTTCGTCATGACGCTCATTCCCCTCGCCGGGCCGTTTTTCCGGATGGTCGGGCATCCCGAGGCGGTTCGTGAATACGAGATTGTCTACTTCCAGGTGCTCTGCCTCGGGGGGATTCCGGCCATCGCATCGGCGGGGCTTTCGGGATTCTTCTCCGGTCGGGGCGAGACCATTCCCGTTCTCTGGGTAAACGTGCTCGGTACCGCGGTGAATCTGGTGCTGGACTATTTGCTCATCTTCGGGCATTTCGGATTCCCCCGCTGGGGCGTTCCGGGAGCCGCGCTGGCCACTGTGGCGGGTTCGACGGTTACTGCTGTCGTCTTCTTTCTCTTGGCGGCCCGTGACCGCTACGAGCGGCGCTTCCGGACCAGGAGCGCCCGGGCTTTCGACTCCGGTCTTCTTCGGCGCATTCTCCGGTATGGCCTTCCCAATGGGGTGCAGTACTGCATGGACGTGGCCGGGTTCACAGTCTTCCTATTGCTTATCGGCCGTCTGGGAACAGTTGAGCTGGCCGCGACCAACATCGCGTTTAACATCAACACGCTCGCCTTCATGCCCATGATCGGAGTCGGCATCGCCGTCTCCATTCTGGTGGGTCAGAGCCTGGGCCGGAACCGGGTGGACAGCGCCGAGCGCACCGCGTGGTCCGGGTTCCATCTCACGTTTGCCTACATGGGCACGATTTCGCTCCTTTACTTTTTCACGCCGAACCTCTTTCTCAATCCCTTCGGCGCCGGTTCGGCGGACCCCGCTTTCCCCGACATCCGCGCCCTGGCCGCACTGCTTCTGCGCTTTGTGGCGCTTTATTCCCTGTTCGATACCCTGAACATCGTGTTCGCCAACGCCATCAAGGGGGCGGGCGATACCCGCTTCGTGATGTACATGCTCCTGGCCATATCCGGGGGCGGGCTCATCCTTCCCTGCTACATCGCGCTTGTGGTCTTCGGCGCCGGGGTCTATACCGGCTGGATCATCGCCACCGCCTATGTCTGCCTGCTTGGATTGGCCTTCCTCCTGCGCTTCCTTGGCGGCAAGTGGAAGCGTATGCGGGTTATCGAGGCTCCGTCCCATTCCCTGTCTCCCGTTCCCCCCGCCGCGCCAACCATCGAATCCGAGGTGTGACAACGCCGCCGGTTCCGATACTCAAGTTGCATCAACCCGTGAAGAAAGCCGCTAATGACTGTCTGAATGGGGATGCGCATGACCACCCCAACCGAATCGTACCGATTCGCTCGGGGACGAGGCTCTCCCAGCCACACCACACTCGCCCGCTTTGCGGGAGAGGGAGCAGGGAGGGTGAGGGTCGGGGTGGTCGGGACGGGCTCTTCATTCCCAATTCAATCCGGTAGCATGAGCTATGGGCGGAGCAGCCGGAAAGACGGAGTCTCTCCCCCTATCGAATGCTATATTACCGATATGGAAGCCCGGGGATCACTCCTCGTCAAATCGGGAGGTGTGCCATGAAACGAGTACTCATGCTTGCGGCTCTGGCCGTGCTAGTGCTGCCGGTCATGGCGTCTGCTCAGGCGGATGTGGACCGGGGAACGTACGATTATGTCGGAATAGGAACATATAGCGAGGGGGACGGCTCAGGTATTGCGGAATACTATGGGTTGCCCGTCGTGTACTGCATATACCGAAACACCGTCACTTGGCATTCCGTCCTCAATGGCAACGGACTGGTATACAAATACAATGTCAGCGGGACAGTTGAGTTTTATGACGGCTTTATCGGGGGAAATCTCCTTGGTACGAAGAAATATTCCTACGCCTCAACAAATCATACCATTGGGAGTAACGACTTTGCCAAAAATTTCGAGTCGATTCCGCCGTTCTTCAACGACAAATGGTGAAGTCGTTTGATTCGGCTGCGTGGTCCCCGGGCAACGGCGGATGGGTATAAAAACCCATCCGCCGTTGCCGTTTTCGGAGCAACAGCGTATGCCGGTCTTCACCCCAGCACGGGGAAAATCTGTTTGAGCCCGTTGGTTATGAATTCCACGGCCACCGCGGTCATAATGAGTCCCATGATACGCATCACTACATTGATGCCCGTCCGCCCGAGAATGCGCTCGATCACCACCGCCGAACGAAAAGTGACCCAGATAATGACAGACACCAGCACGATTACCAGGGAGAGTGCGATGTAGTGCAGGACCGAGGTATTTTGCGCGGCGTACACGATCACCGTGCTGATTGCGCCAGGTCCGGCCAGGAGCGGAATGCCCAGCGGGACCACCGCTACGGAATCGCGGTCCACGGCGTCCTGGGATTCCTCCTCGGTGTGCTTGGCGCGGCTCAGTTGGGCGTGCATCATGGAGATGGCGATGAGGAGGATGAGAATACCGCCCGCAACCCGGAAGGAAGGCAGGCTGATCCCGAAGAACCGCAGGATCGCGCTCCCCGTGAACTGCACCACGAGCAGGATGACGCCGAGCGATACCGCCGCGAGGAAACCGGTGCGCCTTCGCTGCGGAACCGTCATGAAACTGGTGATGTTCACGAAAATGGGAACCACGCCCACCGGGTTGACAATGGAGATGAGACCGATGAAGAATTTCGTGTAGTCGGACCAGATGACATCCATGCGGGAAGCTCCGAAGATGGCTGCGGGGTTGTCGGAAGGAATGAAATTCAAAGATAGCAAATCGGAGGAGGGAAAACCAGAGTGTTTTGTCCCGGGAAGGTTCATCTGCCGGTAATGGGGGTAACGTATGTCATATGGAGATAAACGAGAAGACGACTGTTGGGTGTCCTCATACCATTTTCGGATCGAAAGTGGTATGAGGCGTGAGTGGCGATCCCGAGGGTCGAGCGGTTTCCTGTACGCATAGATCCGGAGGTGATATCACAACCCGTTCGCTTCCAGCAATTCGCGGTCGTCGAGAATTTCCCCGGCGGGACCGTCGGCGGCCACTCGTCCCCGATTGAGGAGGACAACCCGGTCGGTGCAGGCGCGGATGAATTCGAGGTCATGGGAAGAAATGAGGCGGGTGCCGGGGAGGGCGCGGATCAGGGCGGCGAGCTCCCGTTTGGCGCGGGGGTCCAGACCGGAGGAGGGTTCGTCCATGACAATGATTTCCGGGGCCATGGCCAGCACGGTGGCGATGGCGGCCCGGCGCATTTCGCCGCCGGAGAGGTGGTAGGAGACGCGGCCCCCGAACCCGTCGAGGCCGACGTCCATGAGGGCGTGCTCGGCGGTGTGGAGTGCTTCGCGGCGGTCCATGCCGAGGTTGAGCGGGCCGAAGGCCACGTCCTCGATGACCGTGGACATGAAGAGCTGGTCCCGGGGGTTCTGGAAGACGAAGCCCACCATGCGACGGATGGTGCGGAGGTTCTGCTTCGTTACCGGCAGCCCGTTCACCGCGATTCGGGGATCGGGTTCGAGAATCCCCGTCAGATGCATGAGCAGGGTAGACTTGCCGGAGCCGTTGTGGCCGATGAGCGCCGCCGACTCGCCGGAGGCGATGGAGAAGGTGACGCCGTCGAGAGCCCGGGCGCCGTCGGCGTAGGTATAAGAGAGACCGTTGACAGCGATGGCCGGCTCAGGCATGAAAAAAACCTCCCAGAATGAGCCCGAGCGCGGTGAGCCCCAGGAATCCCCCTGAAAGTGCGGCGTCGCGGACGGTAAGGTGAAACGGGCGGAGGGAGACGGTGCGGCCGTCGTATCCCCGCAGGAGCATGGCGAAGTAGAGCCGGTCGGCGTGCTCGAAACTCCGGACGAGGAGCGCGCCCACGATACCGCCCGAGGCGCGGAGAAGGGACTTGCCGCCCCCGCCGCGGAGATTACGGGCCAGCAGCATGTGGGATGTCTCGTCCACGATGAGGAAGAGATACCGGTACATGAAGGAGAGCACCACCACCATGCGGGATGGCAGTCCAAGCCTCCCGGCGGCTTCCATGAGTTCTCCGAAGGGCGTGGCGGCCACCAGGGTGATGGTGGCGAGAAAGGAGATCAGCGTCTTGAGGGAAAGGGAGGCGAAACGGGCCAGCCCGGGAGCGGTCACCGCGCCGGAGACGGGCCCCCAGTCGAACCGCCATAGTTCCGGTCCCGGGGTGATGAACGGCACGAACACCGACACCGCCAGCGCGAAAGGGAAGATGGAGAGGGAGCGCCGCAAGACATACCCGGCCGGCACGCGCGAGGCGAGAACCGCCGCTCCGGCCAGCAGCAGGTAGGCCCCATAAGACAAAAACCACCCGTCGGGGGTGAGCACCACGAGGAACACGAACGCCACCGTCGCCAGCAGCTTGGCCCGGGCGTCGAGAGCGTGCACCGGACTCGAAAGCCCGGCATACCGGTCTATATGGGTGTGATGCACGGGAGGACTTTCGTTAAAAAAACAGGAATCAGGAGACAGAAGCCGGAATTCAGGAGAAAAGATTCTGCTTCGCCGGTCTTGGTGATGCCGGCGATAAACCTGATAGCTGAATCACTCCGCCCGGCCCGTGGCTTCTTCCGTTGGCGCCTTTCCTTTTTCCCCTTATCTTTTCTTTGCGTCTTTGCGCCTTTGCGTGAGATAAATCTTTTCTCTTTTTACTCTCTTCTTTTTTCTCTGCGTCTCTGCGGGAAACGTTTTTTCCCTTTCGCCAGCCGGAGTAAGAGCATGGTCGCGCCGAATGTCGCCAGCACGCCGGTCACCCCCGCCAGGCCGTTGGAGAGGAATCCCTCCGTTCCTGGGACCGTGTAGTCTGGCATGATCTCGTGGGCCGGTTCACTGGCCTTATCGATAAATCCGAGGTCTTCCGCCACCCGCTCCAGGCCGTCGGGATGGGACGAGGCGAACCAGGAGAGCCCGCCCGCCACAACGAGCGAAACCGCCAGCATGATAAGGATGAACCGCTTCATGTCCGCGCCTCCGCCGGGAGGTGCAGGATTCCGGGATTCACCGCGGCGATGAACCGGAGGGCGAGCACCGTGATCAGCCCCTCGAACACGCCGATGACGGCGTGGACGCCCGCCATGGCGGGGAGCGCGAGCGCAAGGGGGGTTGTGCCGGAAAGGCTGAGCTGGAAAGTGCAGAGGGCCGCCGAGCCCAGCACCGAGAGCCACGCCCCGAATGCCACCGAGGGGTAGAACGCCCGAGGGCCTATCTTCCGGCCGGCCGCGATCACCGCACCGGAAGCCAGGCAGCCCCAGATGCCCATGTTGAAGATGTTTGCCCCGAGCGCATCCAGGCCGCCGTCCTGAAAAAGAAGCCCCTGCACCAGCAGCACCGAGGCCATAATCACGACAGATGGCCATATCCCGAAAATGGCGGTGGCCAGCGCCGCGCCGATCAGATGCCCGGAGGTCCCGCCAGCCACGGGGAAATTCACCATCTGGGCGGCGAAGATGAACGCGGCCATCACTCCCATTACCGGGGTGCGGCGCTCGTCGATTTCCGCGCCGGTCCTTTTCAGCGCGTACCCGACACCGGCGGCGGTGACGCCGGTCATGGAAAGCCATACCTCGGGCTTGAGAAACCCCGGGGGAATATGCATGAGCAGGAACCTTTCACAAAGCCGGATATCGGATATGTTCAGCAACCGTTGTGTGCCGCAGCGGCATTTCTCTTATTATCTCTTGGACCGGACGCCCTGAAGAGAGCTGCCGCCGGAGGCGGCAGAGACTTCGGAATCGCCGGGAGAAGCGGATCCGCGTGCTTTCATCCACCTGCGCCGGGATTCCGGGAC
>JAWLHT010000287.1:0-6745 GCA_041690195.1 Candidatus Latescibacterota bacterium | reverse complement strand
GATGTGAGACCATGATATCGAATACACTCTGTGCCACAATGCATTACGGTTCTCTCTCTGCTCGGCATTTTACTCCCATAAACTTGGGTAATGACAAGCTCTGGAGAGAGGCGGGGTCCCCGGCCCTGTGGAACAGGGCTGGGATGCAAGAAGGGGATGGCGATAGGGCAGACTTGTAGTTACACCATACCCAAAAGGTGTGGCGCACGTACAGCAATCACCCACGTCCTTTCTCCCGCCATAAGCCGCGACGGGTTCTTGTCCTCACCGGATTCTCACACATTTTCTCTTGGATTCCAGCCCGTACGTCCCTATTTTTTCCGGGTGCTCATGTCCCGTGATGATTCACCTCCAGCCCGGTCCCCGTCCATGTCCAAGCCCACCTACCAAGAGCTGGAACGCGCCCTCCAGGCGCGCGAGGATTTCTTTCTGGATTTTCTCGGAAAAGCCCGCAATATCATTCTCTGGATGGACCTCGAAGGGAAAGTCACCTTTATCAATTCCTACGCCGCGGAGTTTTTCTGCCTCCAGGCAGAGGCGGCGCTCGGCCGTCATGTCGCCGAAGTGATCCTCCGGGACACCCCCCAAGCCCGGGAGAATGTTGCCCGGGCAATCCGCAGCCATCTCGCCCGTCCCCAGGATTACATCCCCTATGAACTGGAAAGCGTGCTGCACGACGGCCGGAGGGTATGGATTTCCTGGATGAACTCCACCCTCCTGAACCGTAAGGGCGAACCGGCCCAGATTCTCTGCGTGGGCGTGGACATCACCGAACGAAGGCGCGGGGAGGAGGACCTGCGGGAACGGGAACGGCGGTTCCGGGCGGTGGCCGACCACACCTGCGACTGGGAGTGCTGGCATGGTCCCGACGGCCGTCTGCGGTGGGTCAATCCGGCGGTGGAGAAAGTCACCGGGTACACCGTCGAAGAGTGCCTGGCCCAGCCGGATTATCCCTTTTTCATGATTATTGAGGAAGACCGCGGCAGCTGTGGCGAGATGTTCGCGAAGGCCATGACCGGGAGAACCGCCGGTAGCGGGTTCCCCTTCCGGATCAGACACCGATGCGGTGAAATCCGCTGGATGTCCATTGCCTGGCAGTCCATCTATGATGATGACGGCGAGTGGCTGGGGCTCCGCGCCGGAATCCACGACATCACCGAATACATGCACGCCTCGCGGGCGCTCCGGCGGAGCGAGCGGGAGTACCGCGAACTGGTGGAGAATGTCCGGAGCATCATCCTGCGGCTGGACATGGACGGGCGGGTCACTTTTTTCAACGAATACGCCCGCACCTTTTTCGGCTACCGCGAAGAGGAGATTATCGGCCGTCCCGTGATCGGGACCATCGTCCCCCCCGAGGACAGCGAGGGGAGCGATCTGGCCGGCAAAATCGGCGAAGTACTGCAACACCCGGAAGAGTACTCCCTCACCGAAAACGAGAACATGCGGAGCGACGGCTCCCGGGTGTGGGTATCCTGGGCCAACCGGGCGGTTTACGGCGAGGATGGCGGCCTGAAGGAAATCCTCTGCATCGGCATAGACATCACCGAGCGGCGGCGGGCCGAAACCGCCCTCCATGAAAGCGAGCGGAAGTTCCGCCAGATCGTTGAGGAATCGGTGGACGGCATCATTCTCACCGACGAGGAAGGGCGGATCGTGGAGTGGAACCGGGGGAGCGAACGGATATTCGGGGCTCCCCGGACTGAGGCGGTCGGCGCGTACTCCTGGGACATCCTGGCCCGGTCCAGCACCTACTGGCCCCGGACGGAAGATGGTGTGACGGCGTTGCGGAAAGAAATCCTCGATTTTCTGACCACCGGGACATCGGAGCTCCTCGGCTGTCTCCTGGAGCGGGAGATTATCACCCCCGACGGGGTACGGCGGACCATCCAGCAGGTTACCTCACCCATCCGCACCGCCAAGGGATTCATGGGCTGCTCCATCGTCCGGGATGTCACCTCTCTCCGCGAGGCGGAGGAGCGGGAACGCCTGCACCGGCGTCAGCTCATCCAGGCCGACAAAATGGCCTCTTTGGGTATCCTGGTCTCCGGCGTGGCCCACGAGATCAACAACCCCAACAACTTCATTCTTCTCAACGCGGAGATACTCGCCAACGCCTGGCAGAGTGTTACGCCGATTCTTCAGGAGCGCTATGAAGCGGGGGGCGATTTCCCCGTGGCCGGGATCCCTTATTCCCGGGCCCATGAACGCATCGGGCGGCTCATCACCGGTCTCCGGGAAGGCGCGGAGCGCATCGAGAAGATCGTGGCGGGCCTCAAAACCTTCACCCGTCTGGACAGCGGCGAAATGACTGAGCGTATCGACCTCGGCGCGGTGCTGGATTCCTCGCTCCTCATTGCGGGGAATCTCATCCGGAAATCTACCAGCCGGTTCACTGTCGCGAGTGCCCCGGATCTCCCGCCGGTGCGGGGGAACTTCCAGCGGCTGGAGCAGGTGGTGCTCAATCTCCTCACCAACGCCTGCCAGGCGCTCCCCTCCCGGGACCGGGGCATTACGGTGACAACCGCGGCGGACCCGGAGGCCGGAATGGTGACGCTCACCGTTGAGGACGAAGGCGTGGGCATTGCGCCCGAGGACATGGGGCACATCTTCGACCCGTTTTTCACCACGAAGCGTGATTCGGGCGGTACCGGCCTGGGGCTCTCCATCTCTTACTCCATCGCCCAGGAACACGGCGGCGTCCTGGAAATCGCGTCCGAGCCGGGGAAGGGGACACGCGCCACAGTGCGGCTCCCGGTGGAATGAAAGAGAGTGCCAGAGTGCCAGAGTGCCAAAGTGCCAGAGTGCCAAAGTGCCAGAGTGAAAAAGGCAAGGGCGTTATGGCCCAACGGTGGAAAGATGCTCTGCGTCCGAGTTCTGGGGGCAGGGAGACCATTGTCGTAAACATAAGCGACTAGTAGTGAACGGGTGTCTTGTGGTGCGGCTGGAAATCTAACTCACCCCTCATTCCCCTCTCTCGGGGAGAGAGGGGGTGACTCGATGGCAGACTTTGAGTTATACAATGTTAAAAGTAAAAAGACTTCCGCGGCACACACGCGGTTGTTAACCGGAGCTTTCATGCAGACCACGCCTTTCCCGCAGCACGCCGTTCTCCTCGTGGATGACGAGGAGCAGTTTCTCCTGAGCGCGGAATTCGCACTGCAGTCCGAAGGGTTGGACAATGTCACAGCCTGCGCCGACAGCCGGACTGTCATGGACCTTCTGGCCCGGGACGCTTTCAGCGTGGTGCTTCTCGACCTCTACATGCCCGGTGTTTCCGGGCTGGATTTGCTCCCGGAGATCACCCGCGAACATCCCGAGATCCCGGTGGTTATCCTGACCGCGGTGAACGAACTGGAAACCGCGGTGGAGTGCATGCGCCAAGGGGCGTTCGACTACATTGTCAAACCCGTGCGCCGGGAACGGCTGGTCACCGTGGTGCGCCGCGCGCTGGAGCGTTCCGATCTCCAGCGGGAAATCGGAGCGCTGCGGGATTATCTCCTCACCGACAGCCTGCGCCGTCCGGAAGCATTCGCGGACATTGTCACCGCCGACTGCGGCATGCGGTCGCTCTTTCGCTATATCGAAGCGGTGGCGGAGACCGCCCTTCCGGTTCTCCTCACCGGCGAGACCGGGGTGGGGAAGGAGCTTTTCGCCCGGGCGGTGCATGCCGCGAGCGGACGATCCGGGGTCTTCGTGACCGTAAACGCCGCCGGGGTGGATGACACGCTCTTCTCCGACACCCTTTTCGGACACCGTCGGGGCGCTTTCACCGGAGCCGACCGCGACCGTCGCGGCCTTATCGAGGAAGCCGCCGGGGGTACCCTGTTCCTGGACGAAATCGGCGATCTGTGTCTTGAATCCCAGGTTAAACTCCTCCGGCTGCTCCAGGAGCATACCTACTATACCCTTGGCGAAGACCTTCCGAAGCGGTCCGACGCCCGCATTGTGGCTGCGACCAATCGTGACCTCCCGGCATTGCGGGATGACGGCCGGTTCAGGAAGGATTTGTATTACCGGCTTTCCGCGCACCATGTCCGCATTCCGCCGCTCCGGGAACGCCGTGACGATCTCCCGCTGCTCCTGCGTCATCTCCTGGAGAAAGCCGCCTCGGATCTTGGCAGGCGCACACCCACCGTACCCCGTGAACTCGTCTCTCTCCTCGGAGCCTACCACTTCCCCGGAAATGTCCGGGAGTTGGAAGGCATGGTCTATGATGCGGTATCCCGTCACCGGACCGGGGTGCTTTCCATGGAATCGTTCCGGGAGAAAATGGACCTCTCCCACGAGACAGCGCTCCCGACCGCCGGGGGAGAGGGCGATTCTTCCGGCCGTGGACCGGACCTGATCTTTCCCGAGCAGCTTCCCACGCTCCGCGAGACCGAGGACCTGCTGATCAGCGAAGCGCTCCGGCGCGCCGACGGCAACCAGACCATTGCCGCCCGTCTCCTCGGCATTTCCCGCAGTACCCTCAACTCCCGCCTGAACCGTGACCGGTAAGGAAGGAAGCATCGCTCCCCAACCATGATCCCCGCGCCCCGGGGACAAAAAAACCCTCCGGCTTGAACCGGAGGGTTTTTTTGCAGATGCCGCGTACATTATTTCCTGCCGCGTCCGGCGCCCCGGGCGCCAGCGCCCTTGGGGCCGGTGCCGTCGCATTCGCCCGTGCCGGTGCAGTTCGCGCCGCTGCCGTCACGGAGCCGGGTACGGAAGATATTGCGGGTTCCGTTCTGGAGCCCTTTGCCCTTGCCCTGGCGGCCGATTCCCTGCTGCGCTTTGCCGGACTTCTGGCCGGAGCCATCCGAGGGGCGGGTCCAGTCGGCGTCCCGGCCATTGGGAATCCCGTCGCCGTCATGGTCGGGAGCGTTGTCGTTGTAGCCATCGCCGTTCTCGTCCACAAAGTTCGGGCCATGCTGCACCGCCGCGGGCGTATCCCCGGCGTCCTGAGCGAAAAGACCGGCCGGAGCCGCCAGCACCGTTACCAGGGCGACCGCCAAAACAGCGATCAGGGAGAAGAAAGTATTTCGCGCGTTCATGGTAAACCTCCTGTTTCGTGGTGATATTCATGACGTACGGTTGGTTGCCGTCACGTTCCGCGCATCTGTATTCGCAATACCCGTGCCAAATTCCGCAACCCTGTTTCTTCCAGGCCAACACCATGTGCCGCATTGCATAGCCTCGCGACTGCTTCCCCCGGCGGTTGGCAGGACGGGGAGAGCGTAAAGTTGCCATGTTCGACTATAGCGACGAATGATTATGCCGTTTTCCAGATCACTTCATGGCGATACCACAGTAAATCAGGACGTTCCCGGTTGGTCGAACAAACCCGACCATTCCGTCGAATATTATGAGAAGGCCAGCGAGGTGAGTTTTTCTTTTGGGGAAGCGCGGATACCGCTGAATACTCTGAGGACGCCGACTCCCGGGGAGAGAGCGGATTATGTTTGGAATGTACGATTTGTATTAATTTGTGTTGACATTCCCTGAAAAGCCTGTAATTTTCTGATTAGCCGGGCGCATTCCGCGCTCCGGGGCACACGGAACAACCGACAACGCGAGGATACCGACATGGGAAACACAAAAGACTTCATCATCTGCCCGAACTGCGGCAAGCGGAGCGAGCGAACCGAGGGGATGTATCCGGAAATCTGCCCGGACTGCGGCGAAGACATGGCGGTGCGGCTTGGCGCCGGACGTGCGCCTGGGGATTTCGATTACGAGAGGCGGGATGTGATCGATTTCTATGAGCGCGAAGACTGGGACTGAACCGGATATCTTTCAACCGGAACCATGTGCAGTAGCCGGTTCCCGTTTCCCCTGCACCGGAGAACGGGAACCGGCTCCGCGAGATTTGACGCGGGTCAGTGGCCATCCTCCGCATTTTCCTCTTCTTCCTCTGTTTCAAACGCCTCCATTCCTTCCCGGACCAGAAAATAGGCCACCAGGATGCCGGTCAGCGGATCGGCCCACCACCAGCCGAACAGAGCATTCAGGCCGAGTCCCGCCAGTAGGGAAACGGAAAGGTACGCGCAGGCGAGCGTTTCCTTTGAGTCGGCGATCAGGCTTCTCATCCCGAGCGCCTGCCCGATGCGGAGCTTCCGCAGGTACAGTGCGGGCATGACCACGGTCGAAACCGCGGCGATGATCATGCCGAAAATGCTGGGTTCCGGGGCTTCCCGGAAGTACAGTTTTTCCCCGGATTCAAAGAGAACATAGGCCGCGAAAAGATAGAATGTCCAGCCGATAAGCCGGAGCGCCCGCCGTTCCCGGCGGTTTTCCTCTTCCGACTCCTCCGTCCGGCGCAGCCGCCAGACCATAATCCCCGCGGAAAGCGTTTCCACGAAGCTGTCCAGCCCGAATCCGATGAGCGCCACACTGCCCGCGGCAACACCGGCGGCGATGGAGAGCACGCCCTCCAGGAGGTTGTACCCGATGGTGAACCAGGCGAGCGCACGGGCCCGTTTTCTGAGGTCAGCCGGCATGAGGGCGGGTCCTTTCGTGTGGTGAGTGTCGTGTTCGTCCGACGCAGCCGTTCTCGCGCGAGTACCAAATATATGGCGCTTTGCGGAGCTGTGTGGGGAAACGAGTGAAGAAAGAAGGAGCCAGAAGCCAGGAGAAGGGAACCGTCCGCTGATGCCGAAGCGTACGATCCAGGGCGGGCGGGGCATGCCTCGCCCATAGGGTCTTTCACTTCGTGACGCTGCGCCTTTGTCCCTTTCACTTTGCACCGTTCACTCTCATGTAC
>JAWLHT010000286.1:0-6769 GCA_041690195.1 Candidatus Latescibacterota bacterium | reverse complement strand
TATCCTCGAGATTGCGGTGGAGACGCTCGAAATCCGCCTCGAAGCCGCGATCGCCCTTATGCCCCAACCCGTCGACCTTCGCCGCCAGGGTGTCGAGCGGACTTTCCCCATCACCCCGGCGGAAGAGTCCGAAGCCCGTCCCGACGGCACGGAGGAGCGGATCGGCCGCATCGGGGTCAAGCTCCAGATGGTCAACCGTGAAGTCGGCCCCGGCGAGGCGTTTGCCCAGGCCTTTGCCCAGACGCGGTACTATGTCGTGAATACGTTCGGCTTTTTCATAAAGCTGGTCACCGGCCAAATGTCGCCCAAGCTTCTCGGCGGCCCGGTGATGATCGCCGAGCTGGCGGGCGAGAGCGCCCGGAGCGGACTGGCCACGCTTCTCGGCTTCACCGCTTTCATCAGCATCAATCTAGGCGTTTTGAACCTGCTGCCTTTCCCGGTGCTTGACGGCGGCCACATATTCATTATCCTGGTGGAAAGCGTTACCCGCCGCAAGCTTTCCATTCGGGTGCGCACCGCCATTCAGCAGGTGGGGACGCTCGTGCTGCTCTTCCTCATGTTCTACGTGACCTTCAACGATATCATGCGGCTGGATTTCATCACCCGGCTCTTCGGCAGGAACTGACCCGGCCGGACCTCGGGAAATGAGCAAGCCCCCTCCCATCCGTGAGGGGGCTTTTTTATGCGGCTTGGTTTATCGGGTGAAGGGGTAACATTGCCCGATTCGTTTCAATGCGGGAAGCGAGAGGCAGAAGCCTGCCTGAATGGTGATGCGTGTGATGGGTACGATGAAGATGATGAAAGAGAAAAGCGGCAGAGGCGAAATCCCCCTGGTCAGCAATTTATCAGGCTTTCGGGGTCCCCAATCGAAGCGGTACGATTCGGCTGGGGTGGTCACACGTATCACCGTACAGACCGCATTCCCCATCCGTCCCTTCCAAAAGCGGACGTGCGCCCCGTCTTCCCGATTGTTCCGGTTTGAGCATAAACCGGTTGCTGCTATTTTTGTTCATCGGTCAGGAGCATTGGACCCGGTTGCTCTCGATACGAAACAGACGGGTTTCGTGTTCAGCTCTTCCGGACCGTCCCTCTATCCGTTATTTCCTTGAAATGCCTATGTCCCGCTCGAACACCCGCTCCATAAGTTCCGCGACAAACTTCCGGTCACGGGTGATCAGGGCCGATTCCTCCAGAAAATGCATGCTGAAGTTGGAGGAACCGACCACCGCGGTGTCGTCCGCGAGAAGCGCCTTGAGATGCGTCATACCCTCATGACCGTCATACCGGTAAAGAGAGAGTCCGGTACGGGAGTATCTGGCCCCATACCAGGAGTGGAGGTAGGAGAAGAAGGGAAAGTTGTTTCTGGCCGGGACAATAACCGAAACCCGGACGCCCCGCCTGGCGGCGTCGGCAAGACGCTTCATGATCCAGCCCCCGGTGTAGGGACTTTCGAGGATAACTTCCCGTTCCGCTCTCTCGATGAGCACGGAAACGGCGTCGCGAATTTGGCTGGTGTTACCGAGAAACCGTGATTCGCCCGCCGTCCGGGGTGGACACAAGTCCATGCGGCCATTCCAGGTACGTTCGAAATCACGGCCCAGCCGTGAAGCGAGATTGCCTTCGAGCCGTACCATGAGATCGTGCCAGGCAAAATTATGCTCGCTCAGGTTGGTCCCTCCGAGAAACGCGACCCGCTTGTCAACAATGACCATCTTTTTGTGATTGCGCCACAATATCCGCCGCAGGTCCCGTCCGGGGCGGTTGGTCATTCGGACTGCCGCTCCCCCGGAACGCAGACCCTCCATCATCCGACGGGTTTCCCTGTACTCCCTTCTGACATCTCCCGAGAATACCCAGCCGGGGATTACCATGACATCGCTCAAGACCATGCGGGTGAAATAGTCTATGAGCACCCGCACTTGCACACCCTCCTGCGCCCGTTGAATGAGCAGGTCGGCGAAGTAGCGGCCGACCCGGTCGCCTTCAAAGGTAAGCATCTGCAGATCGATGGATCGTTGTGCGGTCGTGATGGCTGCGGCGAGAGCGGGTCCTGCTTCGCGGGCATCCACAAGAAGATTGAGGCGGTCTCGCATGAACGGTCCCGTGGGGAAAGGAGGGGAATTTCATGGTGTGGCGAATATGATATAAATGCAATATACATCATCTGAAGCGAAACGAACGGAAATTGTCTATGCGCTTTTCCGGATGGAATGGCCGGTTCGACAATTCCGTCGCACCCCTGTAATGTCGGTATGGGTGTAACGAATTGCGGCATAAAATGTAATCCGATATTTTCTGCTCCGGCGGCACGACAATGCGGTCGAACCGCAGGTGCGGCAGGATTCCTGCCGTGTCAGGGGTGGTAGAAAACCAACGCATTGGGATACAACCAACTTGGCCGGAATGGCGCAGTATGGCATCGTTGTTGCTGTGTATGTTACCATATGCGTCGTAGGGTGACATTTATCACGGCATCCCAAATAATATTCTGCTATCCTGTTTATAAGCAGAAACATCGATAAACCCCAGGCTGTATAGTTCAAACCGTAAAGGAGGAGTTGATGAAACGATCGGGTATTTATGCGGCGCTGCTCGCCGCCGGACTGGTTGCACTGCCCGCCGTATCCCGGGCCCAGACGGAAGAGCCGGTAGCAGTGTCGGTGACGGTTGCGCCGGATGCGGCGGAAGCGGTTGTGGGAGATGAGATCCAGTTCGAAGCGGAAATTCTCGATGCCGAAGGCGGAATGGTTGAGACGGCGGTGGTCTGGTCGGTTGATGACGCCGAGATTGGTGAAGTCAACGCCGAGGGCCTTTTTATGGCCAAAAAAGATGGCTCCGTTATGGTCATTGCCACGGTTGGAGCACTGGCGGATACGGCGGTGGTGACGGTGACTGACGCCGAGATCGAGGATCCCCCGGTGGAGCCGGTTGCGGCATCGGTGACGGTTACGCCGGATACCGCGTATGTGACGGTCGGTGAGGAAGCGTCGTTCTCCGCCGAAGTGAGCGATTCCGCCGGCGAAGCCATTGATGTTGCGGTGGTCTGGTCGGTTGATGATGCCGAGCTGGGTTCCATTGACGAAAACGGCGTGTTCACCGCAACCGCCGCAGGCGAGGCAAAGGTCATGGCCAAGGCCGGCGAGGTGGAAGACACGGCGGTTGTCGTGATTACGGCCGTTGTGGAAGAGCCCCCGGCGGTACCGGTTGTCGCATCGGTGGAAATCGTTCCCGGCAGCGCTGCGGCGGTGATTGACGAGACCTTCCAGTTCGGCGTGGAAACGAAGGACGAAAGCGGTGAGGATGTCGAAGCGGAAGTAGTCTGGTCCGTTTCCGACGAAACCATCGGCACGGTCGACGAGACCGGCGCGTTCACCGGCGCGGCCGAAGGCGAGGTGTACGTGATCGCAACCTGCGGTGCTCTGGTCGATTCCGCCTTCGTGACCGTGACCGTCGAGCCCCTGATCGATCCGGAGCTTCCCACGGTGACCCTGTACCGGAACAAGGATGGCAAGATCAACAAGGTCAGCGATGCGGTTGCCGAAGGTGGCAGCGTGACTCTCGGAGGCATGCCCTATCCGTTCAACATCCTCAACGGTACCAGGCTGACCTTCCCGGAAGGCTCCCTGAACGAGAGCATCACCATCACCTTCACCGTTCCGAAATTCGCGAAAATCGAGGGTGACGACGTGAACTTCGACGGCCAGATTCTGAACGGCATCACCTTTGACGTCGCGGTGGACGGGGAAGTGGTGAGCCCGTACTACTTCGGCGCTCCGATCATCCTTTCGATGCCATACAAGCATGGACTCATGCGGAATCTTGGCCTCGAGCCGGAAGACCTGGCCTTGTACTTCGCTGATGAGTTCGGTGAAATCGAAATTGATTCCGGCATCGGCGATATCGAGGTGGACGAGGAAACCGACATGATAACCGGCTCGGTTGCACACTTCTCCACCATCGTTGTGGCTGCGAAATCCGCGGCCCCAGCGGCGGTCGACGAGAAGGTCCCGGCCGCATTCTCCCTGGCCCAGAACGTTCCGAACCCGTTCAACCCGACAACGTCCATCTCCTTCGTGGTCCCGTCCGACGGCATGGTGAACCTGAGCATCTTCAATGTGCTCGGGCAGGAAGTCCGGACTCTGGTCAACGGGCATGCCGTTGCGGGCAGTCACTCCGTAGTGTGGAACGGCACGGATGATGCCGGACGCCGGGTTACCAGCGGAATCTACTTCTACCGTCTCCAGACCGGCTCCCTGAGCGCCACGAAAAAGCTCATGTTCCTCAAGTAATCCGTACTGGACAGCTCCGGGGTTGCGGTCCAGCCGGACCCCGGTCGCTGAAGGGCGGCACCCCCATGCCGCCCTTATTCATTGGGAAACCGCTTTTCCCGGCTCTCCGAAAAATACAATCATCCTGCCCCAAAACTTGGGTAGTGACAAGCTCCAGAGTGGGGATGACGCAGGGGGAGACTATGCGTTATATGGGCATCTCAACGATGCAGGACAACCCGTAACAACCCTGCGCGCTCTTTCTCACCTCCTCGCGGAGGTTTTCGCCTGCGCCCGCGCACCGTGCTTTCTCCGTCACATGTTACTATTTTGGCGCTGCTATCGGTTTGCAAAAGCCCTTGTATGCATTCGTGCCAAAAAGCGCTTGTCCTTCCCACCGGATTCTGTGTACATTTGATTGTGCCGTAATTCGTCTTCCACCCCAGAACCGGAAACCAAAGGAATTGCTATGCTCGCGAAAGAGTGGCTGAAGAACGCCCGGTCGGTTATGGACCGGATCGAGGAAACCCAACTGGACACCATTCGTCAGGCGGCCGAAATCATGGCGGACAGCATCGAGGCCGGACGCTGGGTGCACACCTTCGGGTGCGGGCACGCCACCATCCCGGTGGAGGAGATGTATCCCCGCATCGGCGGATTCGTGGGCTTCCATCCCATGGTGGAACTTCCGCTCACGTTCTTCACCCGCATCACCGGCGAGATGGGCGTCCACCAGTTCCTCTTCCTGGAACGCGCCGAGGGGTACGGCAAGGAGATCATGAAGAGCTACGACTTCGACCCCCGGGACACCATGTGGATCTTCTCCCACTCCGGCATCAACAATGTCAACATCGACATCGCGCTGGAAGCCAAGCGGCTGGGCATGAAGGTCATCGCCGCCGGTTCCCCGAAAGCCTACGAGGGAACCAAAACCCGCCACTCCTCCGGCAAAAAGATCTTCGAGATCGCCGATGTGGTCATCGACTCCTGCGCTCCGGCCCAGGACGCCTCGGTGGATCTGAAGAACCACTTCGACAAGGTCGGCCCGGTTTCCACCATGGCCTTCGTCACCGTAGTCTGGACCACTATCTGTACCGTGGCGGAAATCCTCGCCGACCGCGGCGTGAAACTCTATATCCACCCGTCCCACAACGTTCCCGGTGACACCACCGCCCGGGAGCGCCTCGACGCCGCGCTGGCCGAATACAAACGCCGGATCGCGGGCGTGTGACCGGAAGTAAACAGAAAAATGAATAAGGTGGAAGTGTATTCCGCCTTATTCATTTTGGGGAAGTGGCGTGAACTGGCTGTTAAGCAGAAGCAGCTTGGTTGCTCGCCTTTTTCGACAGGGCATGTTTCTTGCATTCTAAAAGGACAAACCAGGAAAAGCAGGTTGCCGGCCCGGAACAATCCCGCTCGGAGTTTGGCGTGCTGCATCGCCGGGAGACAGTACCCTCCAACTTTCTTCCGGTCCCGTCATTGGCCCTTGGAATGTCTTTGTACTCCTGTTCCAGATAAAATGCGCACGGGTTCGTTGTTTGATTTCCTCTTCGGAAAGCGATGTGAACCTGGAAGGCGCCTGATCATCCGGCCACGGTTGGCTTATGAGGAGAATTTCGCCCGGCTTGTTTTTTTCGCAGGCAAGATAGAGCATGTAAAAAGGCCTCCGCTCTTTCCTGTAACCGTTTCGTATGCCGATTTCCAATGACAGTCCGGGATACAGGGAGTCCGCTCCCGCGACGTACACATTATACCTTATGTCTCCGGCCAGATCCGGTTTGGTAGGGAGGTCCCCAGCCGAATCGCCGTTCAGGTCCGGAAGGGGAACGATTTTCCCCTCGCTCACTGCTTTTCTCCATGCGCCGGAGTCTTTTCCCCGCAACTGGTCAAGATAGGCAATCATTTCAAGGTTCACAATCTGACCGGCAACAGTCTGTACCACCCTCCCTGTATTTGTCTCAAGCACAACCAGCATGCTCCGGTTATTACGGAACCGAGCCTCAACGACGAGCCAGGAGGCGGATGCAGGCCGCTCCAGGCGAAAAGCCCTTCGGATGCTGTACGACTGATCCTTCCCTGAGTGTCCGAGAGCGGTCATATGCCCGATGAAGCGTTCGGTGGAATAGGGCTCTTTCAGATATGCCGTCCAGGTGATTTTCGCGCGTTCGGGGAGTTCCTTACGTCCGGCTGATGCGGCTGGATGGGACTGTGGGGTGATGGCCGGAGCGGCCGTGTGGTTTTCTGCTGCTGTTACCGTTGAAATCCGCTCCTTTTCCGTAAGGGGGAGCATCAGTACGGCAGTCAGCGCACATACCGACATCGTTGTTGTCCCGGTGGTGGTCCATTTGGTGATGTTCCGTGCTTTCCCGTTCCGTTCTGCGAGAATTGATTTTACCCTCTTTAAAAAGGGTGTAGACTCAATTGTACCGATGGAGTAAACGTGGGAGGAAAAAAAGAGGACTCCAAAATCTGTCGTGGAGGTCTAAGGTGTGCAAGCACTT
>JAWLHT010000285.1:0-6788 GCA_041690195.1 Candidatus Latescibacterota bacterium | reverse complement strand
CAAGGTAAAAGTGGGGAGCGTTCCCCATCCCATGGAAGAAAAGCATTACATCGAATGGATTGAAATCATCGCCGACGGCAGAACCTATCGTCGGTTTCTGAGTCCCGGACAGGCTGCCGAAGCGGTCTTCAATGTCGAGGCGGAGCAGGTTACCGTGCGCGAGTATTGCAACCTCCATGGTCTTTGGAAATCATAGGGAAAGGAACGGCGGTCATGATCAGTCAAAAGATGCAGGAAGCGCTCAATGACCAGGTGAAGGCTGAATTCTATTCCGGCTATCTCTATCTCGCGATGGCAGCCTGGTTCGAGACGCAGAATCTCGGGGGATTCGCCAACTGGATGCGCGTGCAGACCCAGGAGGAACTGGCGCACGGCATGATTATCTACAATTACATCCATAACCGTGGAGGACAGGTAGTTCTCGGCGCCATTGACCAGCCTCCGGCCGAGTGGGATTCTCCCCGGAAAGCGTTTGAGAACGCCTATGCCCATGAGCAGGTTGTCACCGGACGGATCAACAAGCTCATGGACCTGGCGATACAGGAGAGCGATTACGCCACAAGCGCGTTCCTCCAGTGGTTCGTGAACGAGCAGGTGGAAGAAGAACTGAGCGCAAGCACCATTGTCAACCAGCTTACGGTGGCCGGGGAAAGCCCCAATGCGCTGTTCATGCTGGACCGTGAATTTGCGGCCCGGACCTTCAATCTGCCCACACCACTGCAAAACGCCTGAGTTGCGCCATCGAATCGTCTCCGCTCCCGGGCGGAGGCGATTCGATTCGGTGGATTCCATACCGGTCCGATGCATGCATCCCCGGGGAGCCCGGTCTTTCCGCCGGGTATTTTTCATGAGGCGAACAACTCTTTCGATGCGGAGCGGAAGCTCCCGCAGAACGGAAACCCGGAAACAATCATGGATAAGACGTTCAGAGCGGTACCAATTGCAAAAGACATCTACTGGGTGGGCGCCATCGACTGGACCATCCGGAATTTTCATGGATATGCCACCCACCGGGGCACCACCTACAACGCATACCTGGCGCTTGGAGAGAAGCCGATCCTGTTCGATACGGTCAAACGTCCCCATATGGATGAGCTCCTCGAACGCATTTCCTCGGTGATTGACCCGAAAGACATCTCCTATATCGTTTCCAATCACTCCGAAATGGACCATTCCGGATCCCTGCCCGAAGTCATGGAACTGGTGAAGCCGGAAGCGACTTTCGCCTCGGTTATGGGGCAAAAGGCGCTTGCCGCCCATTTCGGCGTCACTGACGGTGTTACGGCGGTCAAGGATGGCGAGCGTCGGACTTTGGGAAATCGTGAAGTGCTCTTCCTGGAAGCTCGCATGCTCCACTGGCCGGACAGTATGTTCAGCTATCTTGGCGATAAAAAAATCCTTTTCTCCAATGATGCGTTCGGGATGCACCTCGCTTCGCATGAGCGGTTCGCGGATGAGCTGCCCCCGGCTGTTCTTGAGTATGAAGCGAAGAAGTACTACGCCAATATCCTGTTGCCCTACTCGAATTTGGTGACCAAACTCCTGGAGCGGGTGGGGAAATCCGGTCTGGAGTTCTCCATGATTGCTCCCGACCACGGTCCCGTGTGGCGCCGGAGCGACGATATTTCGAAGATCACCGGTTTATGGCATGCCTGGTCGCTCCAGGCGCCGCAAAAAAAAGCGGTGGTGTTGTATGACACCATGTGGAACAGCACCGAACGCATGGCCCGGGCGGTGAGCGAGGGATTGGCGGACGGCGGCATCCATACGGTGGTGATGTCAATGGAGAGCAGCCACCGGAGCGATGTGGCCACCGAAGTGCTCGATGCCGGAGCAATTGTCGCGGGGAGCCCCACGCTGAACAACAACATGTTTCCCACCATGGCCGACGTGCTGACCTACCTCAAGGGGCTTCGTCCCCGGAACCTTGTGGGCGCGGCCTTTGGTTCCTATGGATGGGGCGGGGAAGCGGTGGGGCAGGTGGAAGCCATGCTTGAAGAGATGAAGGTGGAGCCCGCGGGTGAACAGGTGAGGGTCCAATATGTTCCCACACAGGAAGATCTGGCCCGGTGCCGGGAGTTTGGACGGAATATCGCGGCGAAACTCGTACAATTTTGTGAAACCGTTTAGCGGAATGGAGGTATGATATGCAGAAGTATGTCTGCGATGTCTGTGGGTATGTGTACGATCCGGCGGTCGGTGACGAGGATAACGGGGTTGCTGCGGGAACTGCGTTTGAAGATATTCCGGATGACTGGGTATGTCCGGTGTGCGGCGCGGCGAAGGATGCGTTTTCTCCGATGGAGTAGGTGTTTCCCGGTTTTTTTTGGGAGTTGTCGGTTTGTTCCGGGACCGGGCGGATGCGGGAAAATGAACCCGAATCCGCCCTCGGACAGAGTCACTCCGGCCGGTTATCCCCCTCCTCTCTTTCCCCTTCCGCTGGATCGGAAAAGCTCCCGCTTGAAATAGACCCTTCCGGTCGCTATATTATTACGCTAACTTGCCAAATCGGCGGCTCGGTCGCTGGTCCAAAGCACAGGTCGGGTGAAGCATGAAAAAAAAGAAAAAAGATGTTCCGTATTTTCGCATCAAGGCCTTTCTCTCCCGGAAGGATACCCGAGCGGTTTTTCTCAAGTATTTTCTTCTTGGGATTTTTTCCATATCCGTGTTGTTTCTTATCACGATTACGGTACTCTCACCCAATCTTCCGGGGTTCGACAAACTCGAACGTATTTATGACGAGCAGAGTCTGAGCACCATCTACTATTCCGATGACGGCGAGGTATTGCAGGTATCCTCCAATCCCAGTCTAGGGCGGAGGATGTGGCTGAGTTACCACGAGATCCCAAAGGTGATGATCGACGCGGTGATTGCGGCGGAAGACACCCGTTTCTACAATCACTGGGGCGTTTCCCTGCCCGACATCATGCGTGCCGCTTTCAAGAATGTCCTCCATTTCGGCATCGAAGAAGGCGGCTCCACCATTACCCAGCAGCTCGCCCGTGACCAGTGGCTGACCCGTAAACAGACCCTCTACCGCAAGATGCAGGAAGCCCTGCTCGCGGTGAAGATCGAGCATACCTATTCCAAGCCGGAGATTCTCGAACTTTTTCTCAACCGCATGAATTTCGGGAGCACTTTCAACGGCATCGAGGCGGCGTCCCGGGGGTACTTTGGAAAACCGGCGACCGACCTCACCGTTTCCGAGGCAGCTCTTCTCGCCGGTCTCCTGCAGGGCCCCTCGCGGTACAATCCCCGCCGTAACCCGGATTCCGCGCTGAACCGTCGCAACACGGTTCTGGGAATGATGGCCAACGCCGGATTCATCACCCGGGAACAGGCTCGCGCCGAAATGGAAAAACCGATCGAGCTTTCCTCGACTGTCGGACTTGAATATGGCCGGGCGCCGTTTTTTGTCGATTATGTCAATGACCAGCTCAAACAGCACTACGGTGCGGCGGCGCGGGACAGCCTGGGACTGAAAGTATACACCACGCTGGACTATCGTCTTCAGAAGGTCGCGGAAGAGGCGCTCGTACGGCATTTGGAAGAAATACAGAAAAACTACGCCAACCGTATCAGGTACCGGCGGCCCCGTGGGCTCTCTAACGCCGAAGCGGTACGGGATTCCATTGCAAAGACACAGGTTCAGGGTGCGCTGGTGGCGCTCGATGTGCGTACCGGGGCCGTTTTGGCCATGGTGGGCGGCCGGAGCTACGATCAGCACAATCAGTTCAACCGGGCCACCCAGGCCATCCGCCAGGCGGGCTCGTCCTTCAAACCCTTCGTGTATACCGCGGCGCTGGACAACGGCTGGCGGATTTCGGATACGATATACGACAGTTTCTTCAGCATGCCCGGGGGGAATGGGAAGACATGGGCTCCGGGCAACTACGACGGGACGTTTTCCGGACGGGCCATGACACTCCGTGAGGGAATCCGCCGGAGTACCAACAGTGTGGCGGTGAGACTGGTTAACGATGAGAAGAACCGGGCCATCGGACCGAGAATCGTGGTTCAGTATGCCCGGAAAATGGGCATTACCACCCCGATTGAACCGGTTCCCAGCATCGCCATCGGCACCGCCCCGGTGAAGCTTATCGATATCACCGCGGCGTATGCCGTCTATCCCAACCTGGGCATTCTGACCGAGCCGTTCTCGATCCGAAGTATCCGTGACAAGAACGACAATCTCAAATTCAATGCACGGGAAGGCTCCAAGAGTGAGGCACTGCGCAGGGATGTGGCGTCCCTCATGGTCACCATGCTCAGGAGCGTGAACCGCGAGGGAACCGCGGCGGGTGTCATTTCGCGCAAGGGCATGTCGGATCGTCCCTCCGGCGGGAAGACCGGGACTGGCAACGAGTACAAGGACGCCTGGTATATTGGGTTTACCCCGTACATCGCCTGCGGTGTTTGGGTCGGGTTTGATTCCGAGGAGACCACCCTGAGCCATTCCTATGGCACCGGGTCGGTGGCTGCACTGCCGGTATGGGTGGATTTCATTATGCAGTCATCGGATATTCTGGGGTGCCCGAAAACAGATTTTCAGCTTTCTCCGGGCATCACCACGGTCGCTCTCTGCCGGGATACGAACCTTCGCGCTACGGGGTCCTGCCCCAGGGTGTATTCGGAATATTACATCAAGGGGACTGAAATCTCCCGGTTCTGTTATCTCCATGCTCCCGGATGGAACGAGGAAGAGTCCGGAACCCGCTCATTCAGTCAGCCCGACCAGGCGCGCCATCAGGGGAGAGGATTCTGATACCGCGCCATGCCGGCCTGCCACTTTGCGGAATGCGGCTGGGATGTTCGGAGCGGAGTTGCATACCCATACCATGAATCGGTAAATCGGCGGGCCGGTCCCCTGGACCGGCCCGCGTGTATCCGGGCGTTCCCGCAACCGTCCTCCTGCAACCGAACCGGATCTGCCGGGTCTAAGGAGTATCAGTGAGAAATACGGGACCGGGTTGGCTCAGCAACCGGTTCCGCACCGCGAAGGTTGTTTTTATTATCTCCGTGATACGGGATATACCGCCGGAGGCGGCAGCGGGTTCAACAGCGCCGGGAGGCATAGTTGCATTCACTTGCGGCGCTGAGTACCCTCTCCCGCTGATTCAACCCGAAACCCGTCATGAGAAAAAAGTATTCTTATTCAGGGGGAGCATTTTGTACGCAAAAGGAACGTGGATTCTCCGGGGCCTGGCCGTTCTCACCCTTTTCTTCGCCGCCTGTTCCCCAAAGAGCGAGACTTATGAAGCATTGGAAAGTCGCGGCGCGGTAGAACAACGGGTGCGAAAAGATCACGGGGCGTTTTTCGAAGCGGTCCGGCGGCTCGAATCCTCCGGCGCGCAATCCGAGCCGGATAGCATTCAGATTCGCCGGGCGGCTGCGGCCACAGACCGGGTGATCGAGCTGGTCCGCGATTTCCCGGGAACGGTTGAGTCAAGGTTGGCGCTGGACGCGCTTTCCTATGCCGCACGGGACCTGTCTGCGTCCAGTGCGTTTTCCCGTACTGCGGTTTCAGAGTTCTGGCAGGCGGCGCTCATTGACCCGATCCTGGTGAAAGGTCTTGAGTTCGCCAAGGCCGGCGGTGACAACCCCCTGACCCGGATGCAGATACTCAAAGCGCTCCAGCGGGGCATGGGGACCCGGGCAACCACGGAGATGTTTTTGGATATCCTTCCCGTTGCCGGGCCATCTCCCGATCCGGAAGTCATGCAATTCGCCGCGGAGGACACGCTCCTTTTCAAACGGATGCATGATCTCATCCTCTATGCCCGGAGTTTGCAGCCGGCGGCGCCGCCTCTCTGGATGGTCACCGGCCCCTGGCTTCTGGCGCTGGACGTTCCCGGATTTTTCCCGGCCTTCTTCGCTCTGGTTCCGGCAATCTCCGACCGGGACATGTATCTCGCCCTCCGCCGCTACGAACCCGGCGAAGTGTATGAACGGATATTCCGTGATCCGGCTCCGTCCGACCCCGCCGGGAGCGACGCATGGCTGAAACGGGCCGCGGCGGCCATGGACCCGCTCGTCTGCGACAATGCTTTCGCGGACAGCGCCCGCGCTGCCGGGCTTCCGATATTTGACGCCCACTACATTTTTGATGACTATCTCATACATACTGCCGCCGATTCGGTGAAAAAGGAGTTCGCCATTTCCCTGGTCCGCCGGAAAGCGGTGGAGAATGCGTTCCGCTTCACCGGAGCGGATAGTATCGTGGTCACGTTTACCGCTGATCAGCTTGCACAACCGGCTGGACAGGCCGGTACTCTCACCACACTCCGCGCCGAACGCATCCAGGAGCCATCCATGGCCAACGGCCGGCTTCTTCGCGGGGGCTCTGCCCGCGGGAACGCCTACATCATGCCCATTGGCGAGCATTCGGATGCGTTGCTGCGCAAGCTGGATGAGGCCGCAATGCCGAATATCTCAGTTGACACCCGATGATTTTCGGTATGCGTCCGAATCTCGTTGAAACGATAGTATCGCTCATTCGGTTTTTCAGATAGTCAAAGGCATAAGCCGTGTGCAATCAGGAGTGGTCGGAAAGCCTGGTTCACCCCGGGGTCTCCAACCCTGCCATCCAGGGTTGTGGACCCATTGTTGTAAAGATAAGAGAAAACCACACGCACGCATGAGTACAAAATATAATCAGTGGTGGTTTTGGCCGGTAACTCACCCCCTGGCCCCATTGTCGTAAACTTAAGGAAAATTCATGGTAAATCAAGGTCACTAACGAGCACATATCGGCGTACACGCGGAATTCTCATTCCAGCGGGGAGATG
>JAWLHT010000284.1:0-6790 GCA_041690195.1 Candidatus Latescibacterota bacterium | reverse complement strand
CCGCCAATTACGGCGATGTTACCCGGGTTCCCGGCTTCTCCGAGCTCTTCGGGGACCGCGGTATCACGGTTTCCAATCCCGATCTCAAGCCGGAGCGGACTTTCCGGTGGGACGCGGGCCTGCGGGGGGCGTTCGTGTTCGGGCCTGCCGCATTCTCTCTGGAAGGGGCGTACTTCCGTAGCAGCAACCGAAATCTTATCCAGTGGTACTCCAATGACGCCGGATTTCTCTTCCCGGACAACGTGGCGGCATCCTGGGTGCGGGGTGTCGAGCTGTCCGGGGTGATTCGCATTCCCGGCCGGCTTTCGGTAAGCGGGAACTGGACTGTTCAGGAATCGGAAGTCACCGCGGAGAAAAACCGGGTGTACCGGGGAAAGCAACTCCCCAATCGTCCCGGCTACTATGGCGGCCTGCGGATGGAATTTCCGTTCGGACGGATTTCACCATTCTGGTCCCTGGACCGCAAAGGGGCATATTATCTCGACCGGGCCAACCAGAAACACAAGCGTTATCCGGGACGAACTCTCCAGGATCTCGGGGTGACTGTCATTTTCCCGGGTGTGCTGCCCCGGGTTACCCTGGAGGCGCGGAATCTCGGGGATGTCCACACCTTCGATACACAGGGCATGCCCCTGCCGGGGCGGACCTTCCTGTGTACGGTCGCCTGGAGGAAATGATCTGCTCTGCTCTATCGGCGGATTCACTGCAAATCATGGTGTGCGTGTACAGAAAGTGTGGAAATTGAGCTCGACCGATCCATGTGACCATATTGATTGTGCGACACCGTTCGTTTTCCTGCAACCCCTTTAAAGGAGCCTCCATGCGTATCCCGGCGGCAGCACTCACTGTACTTTTTCTCGTAGTTCCACCCGCGCATGGCGAGGGTGGCAAGCTCATTCTCACCACCTCCGACTACATTTCCGGCAATACGGCCGTGTTTGACACCGGCGCAAAGACACTGTCGGATAATCTGCTCGGTCATTTTCAGGATGCATATGTCCGCACGAACGGCCGGGATGTCTACATCATCGAGGGAGGCGACAATTCGAGCATCATGAAGGTGGACCCGGAACATCCCGAAGTTCCCCTCTGGCAGTACAGCGTCGGCGCCGGGTCGAATCCCCACGATCTGGTGTTCGTTTCCGCGGCGGGATACCGGAAAGGGTATGTCCTTCGTTACAACAAAGCCGCGCTTTGGGTAGTCAATATGGACGCCGCGAAAACCGCTGACTTCAAACTCGGTGAAATCGATCTTTCGGCATGGAGCGACGATGACGGCGCTCCCGAGATGCATTTGGGATACTACTACGGCGGCTATGTATGGGTGGTATGCCAGCGGTACAGTCTTTCCACGTTTTCCGCGGGAACGGCGGTACTGCTGAAAATCGATCCGGCTACCGACACCGTGATTGACCTTGATCCCGAAACACCGGGTGTGCAGGGGCGAGATCTCATCAAAAAAAATCCCGTGGCCGGTTCCCTCGCCGGAGGCAGGCTCTATCTGGCGGGCACCACCTACGGCGTTTCGGATGAGGGCGTATGGTCCGTGGATCTGGACGACCCGTCGCTCACCCAGAGGGTGGTTCTGTCCGAGAGCGCGTTGGGCGGAACGGTCGCCGGGGTATACGTTCCCAATGTTGCCTGGGGTGTGGTCACCGCCTATGATGCTTCCTGGAATGCCGTACCCCAAACCTTCGATCCCCTGACCGGGACGCTTCTCGGCACGCTTCCGGTTCCCGATGCAGGGGGAGGGATGGTCATGGCTGAAGGCCTCCTGCACATCGGCTCTCGCCATTACGAAAATCCCGCGCTGTACGCCGTGGATCCAGTAACCAACACGGTGACGGCGGGTCCCTTCCCCACAAGCCTTCCCCCGCTCACCCTGGCTTGGTCCGGTGACCCGGAGCCCGTAGCGGTAAAGGAGCCCGTCACTCGACCCGCGCCATTCGTGCTTCGCGCGGCAAGTCCGAATCCGTTCAATCCTTCCACCACTCTCACGTTCACTCTGGAACGGAGTATGCGGGTCAATATGACCGCTTACACGATTACCGGGCAGAAAGCCGCGACTCTGGCCGAAGGATTCTTTCCGGCGGGAGCGCACACGGTAAAATGGGATGCATCGGGGCTTGCTTCCGGTGTATATTGCATCCGTCTTTCCGACGGCGTCCGGGCGTCGTATACGAAAGCGGCCCTGGTGAGGTGAGAACGCGCAGCGCTTCAGTGCACAAAAGCAGAAATTGCTCGTGTTCCCCGCTCCAGCCTGTCCGTATTGAACCGTTCGGGCGGGGTCCCGCTGACATCACATCGGGCCATGCGTTCGTATGACGGGCCGGGTAGTCAGCGGGAGGAGAGGACCGGGCGTAGCCTCATTCCGGGAGTTTCTCCATGCCATGCGAATCATCCGGCGGAATCCATGTTCGTACCCACGGATCATCCGGCCCGATAGTCATTGTGTTGCACGGCGGTCCCGGCGCGGCGGGGAGTGCCGAGCCGCTGGCCGGAGGACTGGCGGATTGCTTCCGGGTACTTGAACCGTGGCAGCGGCGAAGCGGAGATACTCCATTGACCGTCGCCCGTCATATCTCCCATCTCCATGCAGTGGTGAGAGAGTTGGGCGGGGGAGTGAAGCCAGCCGTCGTGGGCGAATCCTGGGGAGCAATGCTTGCTCTGGCCTATGCCGCCGCGCACCCGGAGAACACGGGACCCCTGGTGTTGGTGGGATGCGGAACATTCGATCCCGGGTCGCGGGCCCGGTTTCGGGCCACGATAGACGAGCGCATGGACAAATCGCTTCGGGAGAAGCTGACACAACTTGAATCGGCTATCCCCGATCCCGGCGAGCGGCTGCGGGAGCAGTACGCGCTGATCAGGCCGCTCTATGTGTACAGTGCGGTTGATGCGGAACCGGAAGCGCTTTCTTCCTTCGATCTCCGGGCTCACACCGAAACCTGGGATGATATGGTGCGGCTCCAGGACGAAGGAGTGTACCCGGCGGCGTTTTCGGCGATCCGGAGCCCGGTTCTCATGCTCCACGGAACGTACGATCCCCACCCCGGGCGGATGATCCGGGCGAGCCTGGAGCCGTTCATCCCGCGACTGGAGTACCGTGAGCTGAGCCGGTGCGGGCACAGCCCCTGGGCGGAGCGGTATGCCCGGGATGATTTTTTCACGATCATGCGGAGTTGGCTTGCCCGGCATATTGATCGTGGCGGTGCGCCAGAAAGGAAATGCGGTACATGACCCGTTTCATCCCCGTATTACTTGCCGTCTTTCTGATCATCGGTACGGTTGCCTGCGGACGGAGCGACCGCCGGTCCGGGACGCCGGTTCCGGGGGAATCCCGCTCCCGGATTGTTTCGCTCGCCCCGAATATTACCGAGACGCTCTATGCCCTCGGGCTTGGCGACCGGGTGGCCGGAGTGACCCGCTTCTGCAACTACCCGGCGGAAGCCCGGGAGAAACCCCGGGTCGGCGGATTCCTCGACATCAATTATGAGGCGCTCGTATCGCTTTACCCGGATCTGGTCATTCTCCTGCCCGAGCATGCGGACGTGCGAAAACGGGTGGAAAATCTGGGAATTCCGGTTCTCACCGTCCATAACCGTGTCGTCGGGGAAATTCTGGACACCATAGCGGTGATCGGATCTGCCTGCGGGGTAAAAGCGCGCTCGGATTCCCTGGTTCGGGATATCGGTTCGCGTATTGATACGGTACGCAAGCGTGCAGAGGGCCGAACCAGACCGCGGGTGCTGCTGGTGGTCGAGCGGAAGGTGGGAGGTGTTCCCGAATCGGTATTCGTAGCCGGTACGGGTACGTTCTATGACGAGTTGATTACCCTGGCCGGCGGGGTAAACGCGTATGACGGCCCCGGCATCGCCTACCCGGAAATTTCAACGGAAGGCATCCTGCGGCTCGACCCGGATATCATCGTTGACATTATTCCCACGATAGACGCGCAGGGGATAACTCCGGAGGCGGCCCGTTCGGACTGGACAGGGTTCGGCGCCGTGCGTGCGGTCAAAACAGGACGGGTGCATGTAATCGGGGAGAGCTATGCGGTAATTCCCGGTCCCCGGTTCATCCGTATGCTGGAGGAACTGGCGCGAATCATCCATCCGGAGCGGACTTCCGGGTAAGCTCGTATTCCTGCCTTTGATTTCCTTCTGTCACCCATGCGGGAAAGCCTGCACGGGGAGTTCTGCCGAGGGGTGAGTTACTTCTTCCGGCGCCCGTTTGCCGCAGATTGCTTTTGTTTGACAATGGGACCGAGGGTGAGTCAGATTTTCAGGAAAGCCGGAGGACGATACAATAATTATTACGGTTATCGGATTAAGTCAGCAACGAACCGAAGCAGCACAAGCAAGACTCACGCGCTTGAGTAGTACTTTTCCTGACCCCTGCCAGGGGGAAGGTGGCCGCAAGGCCCCGGGGCTCCCATTCGTACCGATTTGGTACGAATGGGGTAAAGGAAAGGGGTCTTGGCTGCGCTCGGCATGATTTGGCCCTGCTTTCTGACCAAACCCGATACCCAAATTTTTTTTGGGTCTTCGCTGTACTCTATGGGTAAATGAGAGTGAACGGTGTTAATAGTGAAGAGTGAAAGGGGCAAAGGCACAGAGGCCCAAAGGGAGAAACCGTAGGAGCGAGGCATGCCTCGCCCGCCCTGAACCCCACACTCCGGCATGGGCGGCCGGCTCCCTTCTCCTGACTCCTTCTTGCATCAATGACTTATCCACACAACTCTGCGAAACGCCTTTTTTGTTTCTGGCGCTTTCTTTTTTTCGGGCAATGAAAAATGTCCATCTCCATTCACATACGGAACTTCTCCTACGCCGTAAACGGCGCGCGCATCCTTCATGAGGTTTCGCTGGAAGCCCGCGCGGGGGAGTTTCTTTCGATCATCGGTCCCAACGGCGCCGGAAAAACCACGCTGATCAAATGCCTTGTCCGCATCAACACCGGCGGTACCGGAAAAATAAGCCTGGACGGCCGTTCACTCGCTTCATTCGGACAGAAGGAACTGGCCAGGGTTCTCGGGTATGTTCCACAGGCCGATGGACGCGGGCTTCCCTTTGGTGTGGAGGAGTTTGTTCTCATGGGGAGGTACCCCTACCAGGGACCGTTCATGCGGGTGAAAGAGACGGACCGGCGGGCGGTCCGGGAAGCGCTGGAACTTACCGGGACAGCGCATCTGGCCGGTCGTTCACTCGATACGCTGAGCGGCGGCGAGCGTCAGGGAGTATTCATCGCCGCGGCATTGGCGCAGGGCACCCGTGGTCTCCTCCTGGACGAACCGACCACTTTTCTGGACCCCAAACATGTCTCGGACATTCACACCATTCTCCGCCGGGTAAATCGCGAGCGGGGCATAACCGTGGTGATGGTCACCCACGACATCAATGGCGCGGCTATGCTTTCCGACTGTATCGCTGTGCTGAAAAGTGGCCGGCTGGTCACTGTTGGTCCCGCCGAAAGCATCATGACCAATGACGTTTTGGAGCGAGTGTATGATAAGCCTTTTCTCTTTGTGAATCATCCGGTCACCGGTCAGCGGCTCATAGTGCCCGAGGGGGTGGCATGAGGCGGAATTTCATATTTCCCGCTCTCGTTCTCGCTGCGGCAGCGGCCCTGGTTTTTCTCCCCTTCGCCGGGATGCGATTGATTTCCCTGGAGGTGGTGTTTCACCCTTTTTCGGGCGTTGAGGCGGATATCTTCTGGAAGATGCGGGTTCCCCGGACACTCGTGGCGTTCCTGGCCGGGGCGGCGCTCTCCCTGAGCGGAATGACATTCCAGGCGATCTTCCGGAACCCACTCGCGACACCCTTTACCCTGGGGGTAGCGAGCGGGGCGGCTTTCGGTTCGGCGGTGACTGTTCTGCTTGGGGCAACCTTCACCGTACTCGGGATTTCCGGGCAGTCGCTCGGGGCGTTGGCGGGGGCGCTGCTCACCATCGGGACTGTCTACGGCCTTTCCAAGACACGGCGCGGCGTATCCACTCCCGCCATGCTTCTGGCCGGAGTGGCGGTGAGCTTCTTTTTCTCCAGTCTCATCCTCTTTCTGCAGTATCTGAGTGATTTCACCCAGTCGTTCCGCATCGTGCGCTGGCTTATGGGAGGTATCGAAACGGTGGGGTACGGGGCGGTGCTGGGATTGCTGCCGTTTGTTCTTGCGGGTGGTTCGGCGGTGTTTCTCCTGCGGGGGGAACTGAACCTGGTCGCTACGGGAGACGATATTGCCGCCAGCCGGGGCGTGGACGTCCGCAAAGTACATACCATCCTATTCCTCGCGGTCTCGCTCATGGTCGGCGGTGTGGTCGCGGTATGCGGCCCCATTGGGTTCGTCGGGCTCATGGCCCCGCACATCTCCCGTATCCTCACAGGAGCCAACCATCGTCGCCTCGCTCCGGCGTCGGCCCTCTTTGGGGGCGCTTTCCTCGCGCTCTGCGATACCCTTGCCCGTACTATCATCGCTCCCGCCGAAATTCCGGTGGGCATCATCACCGCCGTACTGGGCGGGCCCTTTTTTCTCTGGCTCCTCCTGGGTGGCTCCAGTGAGAAAGCGATCCAGTAATACCAATGATGAATACACATCGGTAAATCCAATTGCCGCTGTAATAAGCCAGCGCGTCCGGGAACGGGGCGCTCCCGGTCACACCCATAGTCGTAAACAGAAGCAGAGAGTAGTGACCAGGTGTTTTGCGGTTCAGGCCGGGAAATCTAACTCACCCCTCGTTCCCCTTGTATGTTACCAATGAGGCAGGAATGGAGTCCGGTCAAGGGTCATCCGGCAG
>JAWLHT010000283.1:0-6824 GCA_041690195.1 Candidatus Latescibacterota bacterium | reverse complement strand
TTATCGCTATTTCGCGCCTTCCTTGGATGTGAACATGGATTTTTCACTCCCGGCAACACCGATAATCTACAATTGTAAACTTGGGTAATGACAAGCTCTCCAGAGAGAGGGGGAACCGAGCCATAGGGAGCACCGAGAGGGCCGATAACGGGTCATCCCCTCTCTTGCGAGAGAGGGGAACGAGGGGTGAGTTATATTTTCCAAACACCCGATAGCTGGCGAGGGGGAAACCCGTTTCAGTATCAAGTCATCCGGGATGAACGGCTTGTTTCCTGCCGGGACCCCATGCGGAAGCTTTTTTTCGGCAGGGTGATGACCACAGTCGTTCCCTCTTCGGTGGTGGAACTGACCCGGATATCGCCACCATGGGCCCTTATGACCAGAAAGGCATATGTGGTTCCCAGTCCGGTGCCTTTGCGCTTTTCCGGCCCGACATTGAATTTATCGAAGAAGGTCGCAAGCCGTTCCGTCGAAATCGGCGTTCCTTTGTTGTTGATACGGATGCTATACTGTCCCTTCTTCTGCGCGAAATCTATGGAAACTATTTTTTCATGGGGGTCTTTGAGTTCCGCCACATGTTCGATGGCGTTCAGAAGAAGATTGGAGAATACCCCCGGCATTAGGCTCACATCCATCGGGAAATCCGTTTCTCCCTCCGGCCCGTGATACTGAATGGTTACCCCGCTTTTCCCCGCGAGCGGTTCAATATTGGCAATCACTCCGCGTATGATTCCGTCCAGGGAGTGTTTCGTCCGTTTCAGCGGGTACAGCCGGGCTTCGATATTGTGAATATTTTTCAGGGAATCGATAAAATCGGACACCCGTCCCGAGCTTTCCGATATTCGCTGGAGATAGTGGGCCTGCTCTTCGGTGAGGTTTTCGGAGTTCTGAAGAAGCAACTCGGCAAAGATCTGCAAGGGAGCAAAGAGGTTTTTCATTTCATGACGCAAAAACGATTCCTGCTCCCGCCGGAGCCGATTTATATTTTCCTCCAGAACATGACGATCGGTGATATCCCTCGCCAGCACAATGAACCGGGTGTCCGCTTCATTATACCTGCCGACCGGAGCGATCGAAAACTCGAAGTACTTCTTCTCCCCTCCGGGTATATCAACAGGATATTTAATACCGATCAACGGCCCCTTGCTCTCCGCCTCCCGAATGGCCTGAGAGATGATGGTCGCCGCTTCGGAAGGGAGTACATCCCAGGCCAAATGCCCCTGGTATTCGCGAATGGAGATATTAAGCTTTTGCGGGTCCGGCACATGGGCATTATAAATACGCCCATCACGGTCCACTTCGAAAAGGATGTCGGGCAGAGCGTGCAGAGTCGCCTCAAGTTTTTTCTTGGCTTCGGCAGTGGCCTTTTCCGCCTCTTTGCGCTGGGTGATGTCGAGGACAACCGCGATACCTCCAATCACCTTTCCCTTGTGATCGTGCAGCGGAGTCGCGCGAAAAAGTCCTGTCCAGCGAAGGTTGCCGTTCAGTTGCGCTTCAATCTCCATGTCGTGCACATCCCGGTTTTCGGACACCGCCAACTGCAGCGGCATCTCTTCGGGCTTGAGCTCTCTGCTTTGATGGAAAAAGCGATACCGGAGGGGTACTTCTCCGTCCCTTATGAAGGGAACCCCGAACAGGCTGGTTCCGGCGGGATTCAGGGTAATGACACGGCATTCGGGGTCTTCCGCGGTCATGACGCCTACCGGGATGGCGTTCAGCAGCAACTGCAGACGCCTGTTCAGACTCTCCGCCGCTTCCGTGAGTTCATGCTGCCGGACAGAAGAGAGTACAAGTGATTCATTCATCGCGGTCACTTGAGTTCGGAAGACATTGATCTCCGTCGCATCCGTCACCTGGATCATGAGCCCCACCGGGCGTTTATTCGCTCCGAATATTGCCCCCACCGCATACGACCAATAGGCCGGGGGAGTTTTCCCCTGCTCCCGCCTTGTTGCGGTCTCCGGTTTTCCTGTGCGGTATACCCGGTCCAGGAGTGGCAGGATTTCCGCTTTTTCCCCTTCCGAAAAAGCTTCGGCGAAAGGACGTCCGAGCAGTTCCATCCGCTTTTTTCCTGACAGCCCTGAGAAGGCGGGGTTGATATAACGTACGAGGTGTGTCTCCCCTTCCATGGCAATAATGGGCTGAGGCAGGTGTTCGAGCAAGAATTTGCAGCGGTCCGCAAGATCATGCGGACCATCGCTGGAGGCTTCTGCCGGTTTCGAGCGCATGACGCTCTCCTCTTTCGGTTAGCTTTCCGTGGTGTCTTTGGATCCGGGTGGTGAGCACGACATGGGAGTGCCGGCGATAAGTCCGGAGAAACCGCGGAGGCGTTCGCCCAAGACAAAGCCCTCGGATGTGATCTCATATTCCCGGATATCCCTGCTGTGATTGCCGCCGCGCATTTTTACAACCGTAAGCACCTTGCGAAGCTGGCCGTCTATCTCCACGAAACGCAGACGGACCATGTCGTCGCAGAGGAAGGAAATTGAATGGGCGCTCAGATTGAATTTCGAAAAAGATTCTTCAATTTCAACGGTGCTGAAAACGGTGACGCCGCTTCTCGTTAATGCGCCAATCATCCGGTACAGGGATTCCCTGAAATCGGTACGGAAGCCGGGCGCAAGAGCCAGCTCAAATCCCGCCAGCGAATCGATCGCAACCCGTTTGGCTCCCGTTTTTTTTACCGCATCGAGGATTTCGCGTATCGTTTCATCGACGGAAAGATCGAGAGGCCGGAGGTAGAGTATCGTGAGATTCCCCTCCTGTTGCGGCGTTTTCAGGTCCAGTCCCAAACCGGCCGCCCGTTCCGTGTACTCCGAAGGACGTTCTTCAAAAATGGCCATGATGCCCGGCTGCCCCTGGCGGATGCCCTCCACGATAAATGCAGTCGCAAGAATCGATTTCCCCGTTCCGGAGGAGCCTGAAACCAGCACACTGTCTCCTTCAGGTATCCCGCCGCCCATCATCGCGTCCAGGCCCGGGATGCCGATGGAAAGACGCTTATGGCCGGATGACTTCTCCGGCCTGCCCATGAGGCCGAAGGTTCGGGGGAAGACTTCCAGCCCGCCATCAGTAATGCGAAAGGTATGAAGCCCGGGAATGGGAGCCTGTCCCCGCAACTTGATGATCTGCATTTTCCGCACGATGGAATTACGTTCCACCTGCTGATGGAGCCAGAATATTCCATCGGCGACAGTGAAGACGGGGTTGTCGCGGATTTCCGCTTCGGCATATTCCCCATTGAGGAACGTGGTCGCCTGCCAACTGGTCATGTGCAGCGCCAGTTGCTGTATGAATCCCTGAAGTTCCAGTTCACCGGCCATATTCCCGTATCTCCGCACCACCGAACGGAAAGAGTCCACCACGACAAAGCGGGCATTGGATGCCTCGACCTCTTTTACAATTTCTTCCAGAACAGCTTTCAAATCTTTTTCCAGCACCATCTGGCTCAGATTGAGAAAACGGATGGAGGTATTGAATTTCGTAAAGTCGAAGAATTGAAACTGCTGTTGATATCGCAGCATCTTGAGAGCCGGTTCGCCAAGCACGGTAAAATACAGGGCGGGCCGCTCCGGAGTGGCATTGGCAAAGATGATCTGATGGGCGAGCGTGGTCTTCCCGCTTCCGGGAGAACCCGCGATGAGGTTGAAAGAATACTCCGGCAGGCCGCCTCCCAGTATTTCATCAAAGCCCGGAACGCCGGTATTCAGTATCGGGAAAGTTGCTTTTTCTTGCCTGCTCATATACGTTTCTCCTCAGCTTTCGGACCCAAGCCATCCATAGGCAGTTCCGGCCATGTATCATCCACCAGGCGCAAAGTCAAAGGTTCGCCGATAAAGGTGGCCAGAAGCCACAGAATCTGGACCACAAGAGCCGCTCCCACATATTGCCCAGCCTCCCTGTCCCGCTCCTGCGCAACTGTTTCGAATCCTTCCAGCGAACCGTTTTCCCGCACCTTTACGCTTTTCAGTATGGGGTCGTCTGCCTTTGCCAGCGCCAGCGCCCGGGATAACAGCGCCCGAAAACCGACCTCCCCCATGAGTCTCGAGAGAGTCGCGCGAAGCTTCTCGCAGACCCGCACCGTCTCGTCTCCGGGCGACGAGGTGGAATCCGGCTGCGCCGCCTCGTATGCCAGCATCCGCCGGGCCAGGTTTTGTATGGTTGGTGGAACCGTACTCATCAAATAAACTCCTCCGGGAGCTTGGAAGTATTCCACCCGGACATCGGGCGGGAGCCGTCAGTTGTGGCGAAGACCGAAAGCCGTTCACGGTAAAATGCCCGTGTAATCCATGGCGAGCGGTTCCGGTCGGCACAGACGCGAACCTCGGACTGCGGATTGCCAGACCCTCCGCAGGTTCCTTCCGGCGGTCATGAACATCCGGCCTCGTGCCGGAATACCGGGCCCCGGCAGATGGGAAAAACCGTCCCCCGCATACCGCACGCCGGACTGCCCCGGCATTCGCACCGGGCTCATGCTGCAGCATTATAAGGATGGCCGGGGGATTTTAGTTATATAGTAAGTATATTTACAGGCAGGCGGTAAACGCAAGTCTTATGTGCAACACTCCACCGCTGTTGCACAAAAACCGCATTCTCCGGAATGGCGGCGGGCATTGCGGGAGGGGAGACTTTGGTCGGTAACTCACCCCCTGGCCCCCTTCTGTCACCCCAGCCCTGTTCCACAGGGCCGGGGACCCCGCCTCTCCAGAAAGAGGGGAACCGAGGGGTGAGTTATATTTTGGGAAAGCGCGGAGGCTTTGGTCGGTAACTCACCCCCTGGCCCCCTCTCTCCAGAGAGAGGGGGAAATCGAGGCACAGGGAATACCGAGACAGCCGATAACGAGTCATCCCCTCTATAGGATAGAGAGGGGAATGAGGGGTGAGTTACTCTTTCCCGGCCTGAACCGCAAGACACCCGTTCACTACTAAAGTGTATCTTCCCTACTCCCTCTCGTACCTCACCTTCCCCCCCACGATCACGATTTCCGGCACGGTGTCCGGGATCTCTTCCGGCGCGACGGTCAGGATATCTCTGGACAGCACCACGATATCGGCGAGCTTACCCGGCTCGAGGGAACCGAGGATGGAGTCCTGGAAGGCGGCGCGGGCGGCCCAGACGGTGAAGCCCCGGAGAACCTCCTCGCGGGTCATGCACTGGTCGGGGAACCAGCCGCCCTCGGGTTGGCCGGAGCGGTCCCGACGGGTGATCCCGGCGTAGATGCCGAGCATGGGGTTATACTCCTCCACCGGGAAATCCGAGCCGCAGGGGACCCAGGCGCCGGTGTCGAGGAACTTCCGCCAGGCGTAGGCGCCCTGGGAGCGTTCCGGGCCGAGACGGTCTTCCGCCCAGTACATGTCGGAGGTGGCGTGGGTCGGCTGCATGGAGGGGACGATCCCGAGCTGGGCGAACCGGGCGAAATCCTCCGGGGCGACCACCTGGGCGTGTTCGATGCGGAACCGGTGGTCCGGCGTGGGCCGCTCGGAGAGGGCCCGGGCGTAGGCGTCGAGGATCAGGCGATTGGCGCGGTCGCCGATGGCGTGGGTGCAGACCTGGAAGCCGGACTCCAGCGCGGCGCGGGAGACCGCCAGGGCGTGTTCCGGGGTGATGGTGAGCAGGCCGGTGTAGCCGGGACGGTCGGAGTAGTCGGTGAAGAGGGCCGCGCCGCGGGACCCGAGTGCGCCGTCCATGAAGAGCTTCACGCTCCGGACGGTGAGAAAATGGCTGCCGTAGCCGTCCACCCGGTTCTCCCGGAGGCGCGCGGCGATGTCGGTATCGCCCGGGTCGTCCAGCATGCCGTAGATGCGGACGTTCAGGCGTTCCGAGTCGATGAGACGGCGGTAGGCGGCGATTTCTCCCGACGACACCCCGGCGTCATGGATACCGGTGAGCCCGGCGGCGACACAGCGGTCGGCGGCGGCGGCGAGCGACGCTTCGATCTGCTCCGGCGTCATGCGGGGGATTTTGGATGAAACGAGCCACATGGCGTTGTCCACGAACACCCCGGTGGGTTCGCCATTCCGGGCACGGAGGATTTCGCCGCCTTCGGGGTTTTTGGAGCGGGAGGTGACGCCGCTCAGTTCCAGTCCCTTGCGGTTGGCGACCCCGGCGTGCCCGTCCACACGCACCAGCCAGACCGGGTTGTCCGGCGCGGCTTTGGTCAGGAGGTCATGGGTGGGCATTTCCGTGGAGGGCCAGTCGTTCTGGTCCCAGTTGCTCCCCAGTATCCACTCGCCGGGAGCGCGGCGCTTCGCCTCGGCGGCGACCATTTCCGCGATCTGCCCGAAGCTCGTCGTGCCCCGGAAATCGAGACGGGTGAGGGTGTTCCCGAACATGAGCATGTGGCCGTGGGCGTCAATGAGGCCGGGGATGGCCAGTTTGCCGTCCAGCTCAATCACCCGGGTCTCGGGACCGATGAACCGCCCGGCCTCGTCGTCGGAGCCGGTGAACACGATGCGGTCGCCGCGGACCGCTGCGGCCCGGGCGATGGTGAAGGCGCTGTCCACGAGGGCGACTTTTCCGCCGCGGAGGACGATGTCGGCGGGCTCGACTTTCGGGCCGGAGCAGGAGAGGAGCATCAGGGCGATGGCCGGAAGGGCGGCCGCGGCCAGGGAAAACGGAGTCGGCAGGTGCATGACAGGTCCTCTGGAGTGAGTGAGGGATTTCCGGCGGACAGCAACGGCGCGCCGCCGGGATAGGATAATACACGTCGTCCGCCGGGAGTCCCGCCTCTCGGGAGAGCGAACGGGGGGTAAAGGGGCTATAGTCGTAAACAGAAGAGAAAACCACTGACACGCATGAGTACTAAAGGTAGTCGTGGAGGATT
>JAWLHT010000282.1:0-6861 GCA_041690195.1 Candidatus Latescibacterota bacterium | reverse complement strand
CCAAACCAATATTCATTCCCGATTCCCTCTTCCACACGTGCCATTGCCAAGGTGGCGGCAACGTCCCGGTGAAACGAGGTGAGCGGTCCCAATTCTTCTGCCAGCACCGGAAACAAATGTCTTTGAATCCCAAACCACATCGACGATATTATATGCACGCTAACCCCTGTGATATCAGCAGTTTATATTGTTTGCTCGTTACATCCAATATACTGCTTTTTCCGGGGGTTAGCTATTTTTATACCCTTCTTTCTCCATAATTATTCATCTATATACTTCAGTTTATCGTTATGTCTGTTCGACTTTTGCAATTGGCTCAGAGGGTAAAGGCACAAAGGGAAGACCGTAGGGGCGAGGCATGCCTCCGCCCCTACGGCATCGACGGTCGCTGACGCCATACGCTTATCTCCTGACTCCTTCTTTCTGCGCATTTCCGTTTACCCAGCTCGGCCACCATCCGCTCGTCTCCTCCCCGATCCCTGCCACAGCCAAAAATCGGTATCCGCTCGTTATCCGTGGGTATTCCTCTATTCCGCCAATGTTCCCGGACCAGTGACACGGGAACCGCCGCCGATATGCCTTTAACTCCCACGGAGATTGAAATTGACGTGGAGAACACCGGAACCGGTCTGCTCTCCGCGGGCGTCCACACGTCCGCCCCACAATAAATATTATTTTATCAATAAAATTTTCTTTATATTCACTTGACACGTCGCCCCAAAGGGATTATATTAAGGATAAATTTATTGATATACTTTTCTTTAATCACAGAGGGCTCCCCATGAACACCGACATCAAATCCTTCCCCGTCCCCACCCTCCGTCGGCTTCCAACCTATCTCCGCTTCCTCCGGAAGCTCGCGGAAACCGACCGGGAGTTCGTTTCCTGCACCCATATCGCCCGGGACCTCCGGCTCGATCCCACCCAGGTCCGCAAGGACCTGGAGATCACGGGCATCACCGGACGCCCCCGCATCGGGTACTCCGTTCCCGAGCTGGTCACGGCTATTGAGAGTTTTCTGGGCTGGAACAACAACCGCGACGCCTTCCTGGTCGGCGCCGGAAGCCTCGGCGCGGCGCTCATCGGGTATAAGGCTTTCCGGGAGTACGGTCTTCATATTGTCGCGGCCTTCGATTCCGACGAAGCAAAGATTGGGCGCACCATCAGGGACATCGAGGTGCTTCCCTCCTTCAAGATTCCCGAGCTGGCGGAGCGGATGCACATCCATATCGGCATCATCACCGCCCCGGCCGAAGCCGCCCAGGATATCACGGACCTTCTGGTTTTCGGCGGCATCAAGGCCATCTGGAATTTCGCCCCGGCCAATATCGTCGTCCCCGAGGGCGTGATTGTCGAGAATGTCATGCTCTCCTCGTCCCTGGCGGTGCTCACCGCCCGCCTCACCGAGGCCCAGCGGGTGGGGAAGTGAAGGAAAGTGCCAGAGTGCCAGAGATTCAAAGTGCCAAAGGGAAGAGAAGAAAAGTGACGAAACAATACAAAGAAAACATCCCGCATCGCATCTTTTCACTGCCGCACCCGAATGTTGCGTGAAACAGTTTTTAACGACTTTACGAGCAATATTATAACCAGGAGAACGCCATGCAGCAGGCGACACAGCCGACCAGCGCCATGGTCCGAAAATTTGAAAAGGTCTGCATGATTCTGGATGCATACAAGCGCGACGCGTCCAAACTCATCCCCATCCTGCAGGCCATCCAGGAGGAGTACCGCTATCTCCCGGAAGAGGTGCTCACCTTCGTCGCCACCTCCCTCAAGCTCTCTCCCGCGAGAGTGTACGGCGTCGCGACCTTCTACGCCCATTTCGCCCTGGAGCCCAAGGGCAAATATATCATCCGTCTCTGCGACGGTACGGCGTGCCATGTGAAGCAGTCCATCCCCATCCTGGAGGCAATCCGGAAGCGCCTCGGCCTCGCCGATGGTAAGAATACCACGCCGGACATGCTCTTCACCGTGGAGACGGTGAGCTGCCTCGGAGCCTGCGGGCTCGCGCCGGTGGTGGTGGTCAACGATGATGTCCACGGCCAGATGACTCCGGAAAAAGCGGTGGCGCTGGTCGAGGAAATACTGAAAAGCGAGGGAGCGGAATGAGCCAGCCGATCATGGATCTTGCGAAAATCGCCCGGGACTACACCGCGGCGGCGGAGAAGACCGCACGACGGGTCATCGTCTGCGCCGGAACCGGCTGCGTGGCCAACGGGGCGCTGAAAGTGGTGGACGCTTTCGTCCGGGAAATCGCGGCGAAGGGGCTGCCGGTGACCATAGAGCTTTCCAAAGACGAGGAACTGGTGCACGGGGACGCCGTGCTGGTGTCCAAAAGCGGCTGCCAGGGTTTCTGCCAGATGGGACCGCTGGTGCGGATCGCCCCCGACGGCTTCCTGTACACCAGGGTGACCGCAGATGATGTTCCCGAAATCATCGCCGAAACCCTGGTCGGAAACCGGGCCGTAGAGCGCCTGCTCTATCACGATCCCCTCACCGGCGAAACCTGCCGGGGAACCGAAGACATCACCTTCTACAAGCGCCAGGAGCGCACCGTTCTGAAGGACTGCGGCAACATCGACCCCGAGGATATCCGGGAATACATCAGCCTGGGCGGCTACCGTGCGGCAGAGCGAACCTGGCGCGAGTTGTCCCCCAAGGCGGTCTGCGAGGAGATCACTCTCTCCGGCCTGCGCGGGCGCGGCGGCGGCGGGTTCCCGGCCGGAAAGAAATGGGAGTTCGCCCGGGTCCAGCCCGGCCTGAAGAAGTACATCATCTGCAACGGCGACGAGGGTGACCCCGGGGCGTTCATGGACCGCAGCGTCATGGAGGGCAATCCCCACAGCGTGATCGAGGGCATGATGATCGCCGCCCGGGGCATCGGGGCCAATGAAGGGTACATCTATGTACGGGCCGAATACCCCCTGGCGGTGAAGCGGGTGCGCAAGGCGGTGGAAGAAGCGGCCGCGATGGGTATTCTCGGCGACAACATCTTCGGCTCGGGCCTCTCTCTGCACCTGCACGTCATGGAAGGCGCGGGCGCGTTCGTCTGCGGCGAGGAAACCGCGCTCATCGCCTCCATTGAGGGCAAGCGGGGCATGCCGACGCCCAAGCCGCCCTTCCCGGCGGTAAGCGGCCTCTGGGGCAAGCCCACCATCATCAACAATGTGGAGACCCTGGCCTGCGTACCCATCGTCATGAACATGGGCGCGGCGGAATTCCGGCGGGTCGGGACCCAGGGTTCCCCGGGGACCAAGACCTTCGCCCTCACCGGCCACGTGGTCAACACCGGGCTCATCGAGGTCCCCTTCGGCTCCACCCTCCGGGAGATTGTCTACAATATCGGCGGCGGGGTGACCGACGACGCGGGGAACATCACCGGCGAGGGTTTCAAGTCGGTGCAGATCGGCGGGCCTTCCGGCGGCTGTCTCACCGAGGAGTACCTGGACCTCCCCCTGGACTTCGACTCCCTGAAGGATGCGGGAGCGATGGTCGGCTCGGGCGGACTGGTGGTCATGAACCAGCGGACCTGCATGGTGAGCATGGCGCGCTTCTTCATGCAGTTCATCCAGAACGAGTCCTGCGGCAAATGCGTGCTCTGCCGCGAGGGAACGAAGCAGATGCTCTCGCTCCTCGACGACATCATTGAGGGCCGCGCCGACGCCGGAACCCTGGACCTGCTGGAACAGTTGGCCGGAGCCGTGGGAAAAGGCTCCCTCTGCAATCTGGGCAAAACCGCTCCGAACCCGGTGCTCTCCACGCTGAAGAGCTTCCGGGCCGAGTACGAGGCGCATGTCTTCCAGAAGCGCTGCCCGGCGGGCCGGTGCAAGGCCCTGCTCTCCCCGGAGATTCTCGCGGACAAGTGCAAGGGCTGCGGCTTGTGCCTCAAGGTCTGCCCGGTAGGCGCCATCACCGGGGAACGCCGTCAGCCGCACGTCATCAACGCCGAAGTGTGCATCAAGTGCGGCGCCTGCGCCCAGGCATGCAAGTTCAACGCCATCGTGGGGATGTAACGCCCTCTGACTTGTCCCCTCCCCGCGCGGGGAGGGGGCGGGGAACAAACGGCACTCCGAACCATACAGGATATTGACAGCCATGGAAAATGAAAAAATTGTGACCGTAGACGGGAGAGAAATCCCCATCGAGGGCGAGCGGAACCTGCTCGAACTCTGCCGCAAGGCCAATATCGACATACCAACCTTCTGCTACCATTCGGACCTGAGCGTCTACGGCGCCTGCCGGCTCTGCCTGGTGGACGTCAAGGGCCGCGGCGTCGTGGCCTCCTGCTCCACCGCGCCGGAACCGGGCATGGTGGTTCGCACCACCACCGAGGAGATCCGCGGGATGCGCAAGATCGCGGTGGAACTCCTGCTCGCCGCGCACGACCGGAGCTGCACCACCTGCGGAAAGAGCGAGGCCTGCAAGCTCCAGAGCCTGGCCCGCCGCCTGGGCGTGACCGAAATCCGGTTCAAGTCCACGGAAAAGCTGGAGCCGGTGGACCACAGCAGCCCTTCGCTGGTCCGCGACCCGAACAAGTGCATCCTCTGCGGCGACTGCGTGCGGATGTGCCATGAAATCCAGGGCATCGGAGCCATCGATTTCGCCCACCGGGGCCAGAAGGTCATGGTCCTCCCCTCCTTCGGCAAGGGCCTGAACGACGTGGAATGCGTGTTCTGCGGCCAGTGCGCGAGCGTCTGCCCCACTGGGGCGCTGACGGTGAAATCCGATGTGGATGCGGTCTGGAAGGCGGTCAACGACCCGAAGAAGACCGTGGTGGTCCAGATCGCCCCGGCGGTGCGGGTGGCCATCGGCGAATCCTTCGGGCTCAAGCCCGGCACCGTGGCCATCGGCCAGCTCGTGGCGGCGCTCAAACAGATCGGTTTCGACAAGGTGTTCGATACCTCCTTCACCGCCGATCTTACTGTCATCGAGGAGGGCACGGAATTCGTCAAACGCAAGACGAACGGCGGGCGGCTGCCCCAGTTCACCTCCTGCTGCCCGGGTTGGGTGAAGTTCGCGGAGCAGTATTATCCCGAGCTCTTCCCCAATCTCTCTTCCTGCAAATCGCCGCAGCAGATGTTCGGTTCGCTGGCGCGGGAGGTGCTCCCGAAAAAGCTGGGCGTGGCCAACGAGGACCTGGTGGTGGTGTCCATCATGCCCTGCACTGCCAAGAAGTTCGAGGCCGGTCGTCCCGAATTCGAGCATGAGGGCATCCGGGACGTGGACTTTGTCCTGACCACCCAGGAGCTGGCGCGGATGATCGAGGAAGCGGGCATCAATTTCAACACGCTCAACCCCGAGTCCCTGGACCTGCCTTTCGGTTTCAAGACCGGCGCGGGCGTGATCTTCGGCGTCACCGGCGGTGTGAGCGAGGCGGTGCTGCGCTGGGCGGCCGAGAAAGTGGGCGGCGCTCCGGTGGAGAAGGTGGACTATCATGAGGTCCGGGGCCAGAAGGGCGTCCGGGAGGCCACGGTCACCGTGGGGGGAATCACCCTCAAGCTCGCCGTGGTGCACGGCCTGGCCAACGCCCGCGCCATCGCCGAAAAGGTGAAGGCGGGGACCGCGGATTACGACTTCATCGAGGTCATGTCCTGCCCCGGCGGTTGCATCGGCGGCGCGGGCCAGCCGATCCCGAACCATCCGGACTGCCGGAACCTGCGCACCCGCGGTATCTACGATGCCGACAAGATGCTCCAGGTCCACAAGTCCCAGGAGAATCCCTACATCGCCGAAACCTATGCCGAAACTCTCGGGGAGCCCAACAGCCCGAAGGCGCACCACCTGCTCCACACCGAGTACCAGAGCCGCCGACGGATTTCGGCCGACGGCCTGGACCTGATGACCGGCGCGGGAGAAAACCGCCTGACCGTCAGCGTCTGCGTGGGTACGAGTTGCTACATCCGCGGCGCCCAGGACCTCCTCCACGCCCTCATCCGGTATGTCGAGGACAGGGGACTCCTGCACGCGGTGGATATCAAGGCGACCTTCTGCTACGAGCAGTGCGACCGCGGGCCCTCGGTGATGGTCGGCGACACGCTCCTGGAAAAGTGCACCTTCGAAAAAGCGAAAGCGGAACTGGAAAACCAGCTCGCCGCGATGAAGGTTGAGTAAACAGTAACCCCAAACCCCTCCCGGATGGAGCGGAGAAACCGCCCGCACCGACGACCATAGATATTCTCCGCTCATCCGGGGAAGGGCCGAAAGCTTTTACCATATGGCATGACAATACTATCGATAGTCTCTCCCCGGTTCCCGGAAGCCCTCGGTAAAGATGGACACAAACACGGGCGCGTCCTCTTTCCCCTCCCCGTGGGCCATGGGAACCGGGGAGAGACTATCAGAATCCGGAAGATCGGAATCGGTTATGGTTCCACACACAGGCCGCTGAACCCCCTGTCCTTCGGACATCCCCCTTGTCAAGGGGGACAAAAGAAAAGGCAATGAGCGGCAAATATCTTTCACCTTTTTTATCCCCCAACAGGGGAGATGTCGCCGGAGGCGACAGAGGGCTGGTTGGCACCGGGAATACACACGTGCATGTTTCTCCCGGAACGTCTTCCTTCCTCCGGCTCCGGCAATGATATGATTCCGAAGAATCCCTGATGATGAAGCGGCCGTTCCCGCTCCGGAGGCCGGAGAACAGGACTGATCCAGTCACCGTTCATAGTGAGCCGCCCCAATCCTTTCCGGCGGAGATGGTCCGGCCGCTTCTCTTTTCCTAACCTTCGGATTCCGGATTCCGTTTCCGTTCAGGCGGGTTTACACCCCAGGCACTCTCTTTCGAGGACCGTATGGATATTTTGAACAAGCCCGGACAGATCGTTTTCACCAACAAGGCCCGCTGCCGGGACTGCAACCGGT
>JAWLHT010000281.1:0-6930 GCA_041690195.1 Candidatus Latescibacterota bacterium | reverse complement strand
CGGCCCGGGCGGTAAGGTATATGTATTGCGAAGTCTGATCATGGGTTATACCGGTGATGCATCCCCCTCCCATGCGGGAGAGGTCGTGTGCGGTGTCTGCGAACGGCGCCGGACCGGGTTGTCCGGTCTCCACCTGCACCGGGGTTTTCCCGGGAGTCCAGATGTCGGTTATATCGAGACGCCAGGCGATGCTTCCGACAATGTCCGTTCCTTCGAGCCGGAGACGGATATTTCGGATTTCCACCGCGCCGTTCATATCCCGAACCCGCCACCAGAACACCCGCACCGGGATGTCGCGGGCCTCGTCGGTGGTGTCCGCCGAGCCAAGTTCGAGTGACGTTCCGTTTCCGATTACCGTCCCCATGACGGTGCGGTCCGACGGTTCGGGAGCCGAAACGGGAAAAATCCGGAATTCTGTGATTGGTATCACTTTTTTGTCTCCCCGGGTACGTTATGTTGCGGACTGCCACAGAGGACGCTGAGAGATGTTCGGCTTGGGGGAGGCGGATGCCTCGGTCTCTCTTCTCTGTGGCTTTTTTTTTTGGAAAATCAAGACTGCCGCAAAATGCGCGAAGGGTTAACCGCAACCGGCAGTGCAGGGCTTCGACGTGTTTCCTGCTCTGTGTGAAAATCGTCTGGTCTGCGCTGCATACCTCACCCGAAACACACGAACACCAGCCCGAAAACATACTCTTGCCAGGCCTCGCGGTCATGGGCGGCCTGCCATTCCGGTGCGGAGGTCCCTCCTTCGAAAAGAGGGAGCATTTTGGCCCCCGGCAGTTCCAGTTCGGCGTCGCCCAGCGCCGTCCGGACCCGTTCGCCCATGTCCTCCAGCGCCTCGCAGTCCGGCGCCCCGTCCGCCAGCAGGTCCGCGTATACGGTCACCACGAGGTCGCACATCCAGATCCCCTCTCCCTCTCCCGGCTCCATGCGGCGCGCTTCTACTGTCGCCACCGGGTTTCGGGCTCTGGCGGGCCGCTTCGCCCCGCGATACACCGTACACATTCCATTGAGCGCCGTGTCCTCTTTCAGGAGACGATAGGCCGCGGCCGTGATTTCATTGATGTTTGGCATCGCATTCCTCAGGAAAGGGTTGACTGCCGTTTCGCGGGAACGATGAATCCGTTTGCCGCGGAGCCGGAAAGAAGTGGCGCGATAGGGTTTCTCGTCTTTGCCACGCCCCCGGCTCCCGTCTCTTCCGCTTACTCCTGTTGCATCAGGCATTCCATGTGGCTGCCCCAATCTCCCACCGCTTCCACCGCAAAAACCCGTTCCCCGTCATGAACCCGGTCTCCGGCCAGGATCGGGACCGGCGGCATGCAGTACATCACCCATACCGCGTTGTCACTCACTCCGGTACCGCTTTTGGAATCGAACTGCCGAACCCGGAGTGATAACTGGATGTCCACGGCCATCCGCTCGATCACGGTCACATTCCCTTCCATGTACCGGCCCGCCTCGTCATAGCTTCCCGAGGGACGGCTGACCCGCACTTGCCGGGGATACTCCATATCCCGCTCATACACCAGTTGCATCTCCGTCTCCCTTTCTCCCGGACTACGCCGAGCGCCGCTTCCGGCCCTGTCCCCCTCCCTCCGTCCGCGCCCGCACTATGGGCTTTGGGCCTTGGGCGCCGGACTTCATTACACTCCGGCCCGCAGATTCACCGTGGCGAGTTCCTTACGCGCTTCCAGCTCACGGATGGCTTCGGCCCGGTTGCGGACACTCTGCCCCAGGGCTTTGGAGACATGGCCGCGCTGGACATCCACCAGCCCGGCGGCTTCGTGCAGTGCGTCCGTCTGTTCACCGATGAGCGCATCCAGTTCTTCGTTGGTTTTCCGCATCCTGATTCCTTTCTGTATCATGGAAGCCGGGGAGATGACGCCCGTGCCGCCGCCATCCGGGCCAACTGTCTTTGTCTTTGCGCACCATTCGCGCAACGCTTGTTATGGCTCCGGGCATGGCAATCCCCTCTCCGGGCGTTCACCCCCCGTCATTCCCGCCGCAACGCGCCCTTGTGCCTTTCCGCCTTTTCTCAGGCACTCAGGCACTCAGGCACTCAGGCACTTTTTATTCAAACTCGAACCCGTCCGGGTCTTCCCACACCCCGGCCGTGGTGTTGTGGAGCACCACGCCCGCGCCCTTTCCGATGACCGCCGTGCCGATGGCCCGCTCGTAGTAGGAGTCTTCGAGGAGGCAGTTGGCGTTGCGGCCGGGGATGATCTGGAGCCCCCGGGCGGTGGGATTGGGATGGACACGCTCGGCGACACAGGGCTCGTCGAGGCTCAGAAGTAGCATGTAGGAATCGGGAATCCATTCCTCGTGGTGAAGGACGAATCCCTCGATGCTCACACCCCGGGCGAATCCCCCGGTAGCCAGAGCGCTGGTGAGGGGGTTGGCGGCCACAGGCGTGGCGGAGGCGGTCCAGGAGGCCCATCCCTCGATATCCCGGATGGTATTGGCGTTGGCATAGAGGTGCAGGTTCAGCGCCGAGTATCCGTGTTCGAGGATTTGGGACTGGGCGCGGCGGACGTCGTCGATACTCCAGGCGGCGTTGCCCGCTCCCCCGGCCGAGAGAAGATAATGGGAATGCGCGATGTCGAAGGAGTTGTGCTTGTACCGCGGCGGGGTATACACCGAGCCGCTGTAAAAACCGGCCGCGCTTTTGCGGAGCATGGCCCCGAAATACTTTTTCATCACCAGCCGCTGGTCGGCGGCAATGGCCTTCTTGGTGCGCTCGTCCAGAACCTGGGCCGTGTTGGCCTGGATGAAGCGGCGGGAGAACGCCTGCCCGAGGGCATAGTACCGCAGGTCCACCGGAATGACCACCTCATGGCCTTTCTGCCAGTCGGGTTGGGCCAGTTCGGCGGCCTCCACGAACTCCAGCGGGGCCTCGGAAAGCACCGTGTTGGGACGATCGATGCGGATACCCACCCGGCGAATGAACTCGGCGGTGTATTCCGGGTTGGCGTTATACTCGTCTATCCAGCCCAGATAGCGGTCGTAGAGCGCCTCGGACCGGACATTGTCGATGGTGCGGATTCCGTATTCTGCCATCAGTCTGCGCCTCCCATGAGGATCTGAAGGGTGGATTCATTTACCGCGAAGCCCGCCGGAGCGGCCAGCTCCCGCGCGCTCACCAGAAGGTAACTGGTTTCGGCGGTGACCGCGCCCGCCTCGAAGGTCAGGGCGACCCCGGGGATGAGATCGAACACCGTCCCGCCCGCGCTGACCGCCCGTTCCGGGGACTGCGCGCCGCCGTTGAACCCAACGCTCGCCGTGTCCGCCGTGGTGATAACTGTGTAGAGGCCGGGGACGATGACCTGGGCCGCCATGCCGCCGAGCGGAACCGCCGAAGCGACCGCGTTCCCCGGCGAGTCGAGGGTGAGCAGAACCGCTGCATCGTCGCTGTAAGATACGGTGACCGTGGCGGCGTCCCCGGCCGTGAGCGTGCGGGTTTCGATGTAGAAGTCCTCCGCCCCGCTGATGACGCCGTTGTAGGCCGTGTTCGCGGCGACCGTGACCGCCATCCCCGCGCTTCCGCCTGGCGCGGTAATCCGGCAGGTGGTGACGGTGGGGAATTCGATGGTCCAGTCCCCGGCCTGGGGACGATGTCCCGAACGGATGTGGACATTCCGCAGGAAGCCCGCCCCGGAGGTCGCGGAGATCGCAGAGATCACCGGTCCGGCGTTCCCGCGCTCCGGCACGACCGCGCCGGGCGTATCCGCCGAGGGATAGTAGAGCGCGCCCGGGATGAGCCCGGAGAACCCCCGGATTCGTCCCTGACGGATGAGCGTGATTTTGGCGGTGTCGTCCACCGTGGTCCCGAGCGGGTGGTCGGTGGCGGCGAACCCGGCGGGGATGCAGCGCGCCGAGGCGGGGTCGCAGCGGTACGCCTTGCCGTCCCGAGGGTCGATGCCCATGAGCGTTCCGGCGGTCACCGACGTTTCACCGTTGAGGGCCTGGAAATTGGGCGAGGTCTGCACCAGCGCCGACCCTGCCGTGGCCGCGTGACTGGAGAGAAATCCCGGTTCGATTCCCATGATGTCTCCTTTCCATGATTGTTGACTTTTCCGTTCCGGCGGGAACCGTTCCCGCCGCGCATAGTTTCGTACCGCACTCCCTCTGACCCGCGCCGGCAAGCAGGTTCTTTTTCTCCTGAATTCTGGATTTCGGTACCCGGGTTCTTCTTTTCTTATCGCGTCTTTCTTTTTCCCTTATCTTTTCCTTTGCGTCTTCGCGCCTTTACGTGAGACAAATCTTTTCTCGTTTCCTCTCTTTTGTTCTCTTCCTTTTCTCCGCGTCTCTGCGAGAAACCGTTTTACCGGAGCAGCCCCCGTTTCGCCATGTCCCGCAGTGCATCGCGGGCTTCGGCGGTTTTCCGTCCCTGCGCCGCGCCGCCGCCCCGGAGGGCCGGGTTGGCCGGGATTCCCGCCGTCTCCCGTTCCGCGGCGGGCTGGATTCCCGCCTCACGCAGCGTCTCCTCGAACTCGGTCCGTCCCCGCTCGATGGCTTCGGCCACCGCTCGGGCCAGCATCTCCGGGTCTTCCCGCTCCCCGATCTCCTCCGTCCGGATGAACCGCAGGGGCAGCGGCGGCTTCCCGGCGAGCTGGCTGCGGATTTCCTCGCGCACCGCCAGTTCTCCGGCCCGGACACGAACCTCCTCCAGGCTGCGTCCGGTTTCCGCCAGCCGCTCCTCCAGCGCGGCCCGGTCCGCCTCCGACCGTTCCCGCACCGCGTCCAGTTCGGCCCGCAGCTCCTCGTTTTCCGTCTTCATGCGCTTGAACGTCCCGCCGAACGATTTCTCGGTCTTGTCCACCGCTTCGCGCACCATCTCGTCCACCTGCTCCCGCGTGAACTGTTCCATTCCGATTCCTCCTTTGAAAAGCAGTGCCAAAGTGCCTGAGTGCCTGAGTGCCAAAGATTGAAAAAACAATCGCGTTAAACTGGACCGCGTGACCCCCGTCATTTACCCCCTTCCTCCCCAATCTCCGTCAGCATTCCCTCCACATCCCCGATGCCCCGCTTGCGCAGCACCGAACGGATGGACCTCGCCCCGATCTCGTGCTCCCGCGCCAGTGTGTCAATATCCGGGATGATGACATCGGTGTTCCAGACCGCCCGCGCACCCGGCTCGCCAATTCCTATGATCAGGGCGATCTTCCGCGCCAGTTGGCACAGGGAGTCTCCGAAAAGGGTCTGCGCCTCACGGGTGGATTCCACCGCGTCCTGGTAGAGCCGTTCCACCGCCCTCCCACTCAGGCTTCCGAACCGTCCGGCCAGCTCACGGCTGATGCGGGGCACCCCGGCCAGGTCGTAGAATGCGTCCAGCTTACGATCGTATTCCTGGAGCGCCGCGCCCAGGTCATGCTGCTGATCGAGCTTGTACACCCGGCCCTCGCCCTTGACCACCAGTCCCTTGCCGATGGAAAGGTCGATCTCCCCTGCGGTGCGGCCGTCCCGGGAGGCCCCCTTGTCGATGTGGACGTTCTGGAAGATCGTGGTCTTGTGCCCGTCATAGCGCACGATGTCCATAAGGTCGGTGGAAAGCAGGTTCAACGCGTCCTGGGCTTCGGTCAGCCGTGCCACCATGGACTCGCCGTACACGTCCCCGCCCGTGTCCAGGTTGCGGACCTGGACCAGGGGAAAGACCCCTGCGGCATGGGTGTACCGGTTCGACGGCTCGTCATCCACGAAAACCCGGGTTTCTTCCCGACCGATCTCCTCACGGTAGCGGTGACGTTTATTATTGCTCTCCTCTCCGTCGAAGAAATCGTAGGATATCACCGCCTCCCGGATATCATCGCGGTCGTGCGGGTCGGTCCGCACGGTCACCGCCGCCGAATCGAGGAGCACCAGACGGAGCGGATGGAACGGCGAATTCCCCGGCGCGGGAACGAGCCGGAAAAAGGCGTCCCCGGTCACCTTGGCCGAAAGCGCCGCCAGGTTCAGGAGATAGGGCCACCGGTTGCGCTCCAGGACCTCCCGCACCTTCTCACCCGCTCCGCTATCCCCGAACTCGAACCCACGCCAGGAGTTCACCAGCAGACGCCGCAGACGGTCCACGCAGATACGGGTGTGGTTCTCCTGGTCCGGCAGCTCGCGTCGCGGCATCCCCGGGAACCGCTCGTACAGGTAATCCCACTGGCTCCGGCCGCTCGACTGGTCCGTGCCGTGATAGTAGACCCACCACCTGGCGATGTCCGCCTTGCGCCGGGCCTCCGCTCCGGCCGTCTCCGCCGCTCCCGCTCCCGCGCCGCCGGTATCCCGTCCCATCCCGAACATCCGTTCCACCAGATTCATACCGCCTCCTTTTTTAAGCGCGCCGTGCCGGAAATCCCGCCATGCCCAAGTGAACCGGCACTGGGGGGTGAGGTTACTTCCGAAACTACCCGTCTGAATAGGGATGTGCGGGATAAAGACAGGATGAAAGGATGATAAAAGAATCTCGCATCCGCCGGTTTTGTCTTTCATCATCTTTTATCCCCTGCATCCCCCGCATCCCCATTCAGACAATCATTTCCGTCTTTCCCTTTCTTTCCCCCTTATCTTTTCCTTTGCGTCTTCGCGCCTTTGCGTGAGCCAATTCTTTTCTCTCTTTTGTTCTCTTTCTTTTCTCCGCGTCTCTGCGAGCAACATCTTTTCACGACGGGTCCTCGATCACCTCCAGCCCCGCTTCCCGATCCCGCGCCGCCCGGATGCCGCATTCCGCGATCCAGAGCGCCATCACCGTATCATCATGGGTCTCCACTCCCAGCCCCGTCAGTTCCGCCGCGAGTACCCCGGTGAGCTGCGCCGACCGCTCGTCGCCCCGGGGCAGACGGTATTTCCCGTTCTCGAAGAGCACCGAAAGCGACGGCACGCCCCGGTAGAGGTCCATCTTCTCCCGCCCCGCGGTGTGTCCCGCCACCGGCAGGTCGGTGGTGGAAA
>JAWLHT010000280.1:0-6949 GCA_041690195.1 Candidatus Latescibacterota bacterium | reverse complement strand
GTCGGGAAAGCTGCTCCGCCCAATCCGACCAGACCGCTGTCGCGGATGATGGTACGAAGCTGTTCCGGAGAGAAATTCGAGTAATCGCGGGGAGTTGTCAGGTGTTCGACCCACTCATCGAGGCCGTCGCTCTCGATGATGATGCTGAGGACTTTGGAACCGGCGGGGGTCAGTCGCGGCTCGATCGCTTTTACGGTTCCTGATATCGAGGCATGTACCGCGGCGGATACGAACCCGCCCGGTTCGGCGATCATCTGCCCTTTTTTTACCTGCTGGCCTTTTTCCACGATCACCCGGGCTGGTGCGCCGATATGCTGCCGTACGGGAAGGATAACTTCCGGCGGCAGAGACATGGATGTAACCGCACAGGCACTCGACAGGGCTTTCGCATCATCGGGATGAACGCCGCCCCGGAATGAACCGGCCATTCTCTCTCCAAATGTAAGAAATGCCATGATAAGTGTTTCTTTGAAAAAAATCTGCGGGCGTAAAATACAGCAGGTTCCGCGCCCAGTCAAGACTTATGCGGTAAAGCCCAAAAAAAACCTCCCGGCAACGTCAAACGTGACCGGGAGGAACGTATTCCGCAGCAACCGTGTCAGGCGTAGCTGCGTTTCAGACGGGCAGCCTTGCCGCGAAGCTTCCGCAGGTAGAACAATTTGGCGCGCCGCACTTTATTGGAATGGTTCTTAACGATGGATGAAACCATTGGCGAATGCAGGGGGAATGTCCGTTCCACACCAACGCCCGCGGAAATCTTCCGAACCGTAAAGGTCTGGGAAATGCCGGCGCCGCGCCGCTGAATCACCGTACCCGAAAACACCTGGATGCGCTCTTTGTCGCCTTCAATAACACGTACATGCACATCGATGTTGTCGCCGGGACCGAACTCGGGAACATCCGTTTTCAACTGGTCCCGGGTCAAAGCATCAATCACGTTCATCCTGCACCTCGCTTCAATTGGTATGTGATAACCGCTTAACTCACTTCTGAAAGATACGGAGATGGCGCCGTCATCTGCCGGACACGCCCGCAATCGGCAACACCAACGAAAATCCGGCGCTATTTTCCCCGTTCCAGGAGATCGGGGCGTTTCCGGCGGGTTTGTTCAAGCGACTTTCGCTGCCGCCAACTTCGAATCCGGGCATGATCACCGCTGAGGAGATCCTCCGGCACACGCTCCCCCTCAAAAACTTCCGGTCGTGTATACCAGGGGCTGTCCAGGAGTCCGTCCTGGAACGAATCCTCTATTCCGCTTTCAAAATCGTGCATCACCCCTGGTATGAGCCTGGTTACCGCCTCGATAACCACCATCGCGGGAACTTCTCCGCCGAAAAGAACATAGTCCCCGATACTCAGTTCCTCGGTGACATACTTCCCGATAAACCGCTCGTCAATTCCCCGGTATCGTCCGCATACCAGAACAAACTCATTCAGGAGACTCAACCGGTTCGCAGTCCCCTGGTCAAAACGTTTCCCCTGAGGCGAGAGATAGATAACCGGAACCGAACGCCCCTTACGGTATGGTTCAGTAGACCGGAGACTCGAGGCCAGCACATCGGGACGCATGATCATTCCCGCGCCACCGCCGTATGGAGTATCATCAACGGTCCGGTGACGGTCGGTCGCGGAATCCCGTATATCCACCGTTACGACCTTCAGATACTCTTTATCCACCGCCCGCCGCATGATTCCATATTTCTGAAAGCCGTCGAACATAGCGGGAAAGAGGGTTAAAACATGCACGGTAATACCGTCCACTGTTCACCCCCCCTGCTTCGGATACGTGGGGAGTCCCTCCGGGAGACGGACAGTCATCCGTTTTGATTCCATATCAACTTCGAGAACCAGCTCTTTCAACGCCGGAATCCATATCTCCTCTGACTCCGACTCAACGACCAGTACGGCGTTCGCGGGGTAGTCGTCTATTCTTGCGACAGTCCCGAGTTTATTGCCTTCAGGGTCGGTTACTTCCATACCGATCAGGTCAAAGGTGTAATAGCTGTTTTCCTCGAGACAGGGAATATCCTCGCGATGGACAGAAATCCAGCACCCCGCCAGGGACTCAGCGGCGGTGCGGTCATCAATACCGGCAAACCGCATCGTCACTACCCCGCCCTGAGTTTTCACCTTTTCGACTTCCACACGGGATATTTCGCCGTCGGGGTATTCCAGATACACGACCCGAAGCTCTTCGAAACGTTCCGGATTCCCGTTCAGGGGATTGACTTTAACCTGCCCGCGCAGACCATGCGGCTTTATCACCCTTCCCAGCGAAACGAGATCGCTCGGAGAAGGAACACCCTGATCTTTTCGACGCTCAGGCGTTTTCACCGGCTCCGGCCGTTTCTTGTTCGGTTTGTTTCCGTGCATTTGCGCGTTCCAGATTATACTCCTGAACGATACCCTCTTTCCGGAGGAGTCCCTCAACGGTTTCGGACATCTGCGCCCCGTTTTTTAGCCAAACCTTCACCTTTTCACGGTCTACCACAAACTTGTACGGTTTTTCCATCGGATCGTAGTATCCGAGAATTTCCAAGAACCGGCCATCCCGCTGATACCGGGTGTCCGCTGCCACAACACGATAGAAAGGCCGCTTGTGTGAGCCCATCCGTTTCATCCGCAACTTGACTGCCAAGGCATCCTCCTTTTCTGTATTTCGTTCTCTATGATCCCGTTACACTGTTCCAAACGGAAGCTTCATTCCCCGCATCGATTTCATTCCGCCAAGCTTGGAAAACTTTTTCATCATTTTCTGCATTGCGAAAAACTGTTTGATGAGGTTGTTCACATCCTGAACAGAAGTTCCGGATCCCTGGGCAATTCTCCTTCGGCGGGATCCGTCTATGATAACAGGGCGGTTCCGTTCCTCTTCCGTCATGGAGAGAATTATGGCTTCCACCCGCTTCAACTCATTCCCCTTCAAATCGAACCCCTTCATCGCCTTCCCAACACCGGGTATCATTCCAAGAAGTTGATCCAGGGGGCCCATCTTCTGCAATTGCCGTATCTGATCCAGAAAATCCCTGAACGTCAATCCCTCATTGAGGATGCGCTCCTGAATCTTACGGGCGTTCTTTTCGTCCGTGACTGACTGGGCGCGTTCCACCAGAGTAACAATATCGCCCATTCCCAGTATGCGGGATGCAAACCGTTCCGGATAAAACTGCGTGAACGCTTCAATCCGCTCTCCGGTTCCTACAAAGAGTATCGGCTTCCCGGTCACTTCACGAAGCGAAAGCGCCGCACCGCCTCGGGCGTCGCCATCCATCTTGGTGAGGATCACCCCGTCGATCTCAATGTACTTCATGAAACCTTCAACCGCATTTACCGCGTCCTGCCCGGTCATACCGTCCGCAACAAACAACACATGGTGCGGATTCAGAATATCCCTGACCCGGAAAAGCTCCTGCATCAGATCTTCATCGATATGCAGTCTTCCCGCTGTATCCATGATCAGCAGATCACAATTCTGCCTGGTAAGCTCCGCAAGAGCGCCGCGAGCTATAGCTTCCGGGTTTCGCTCTTTTCCCGTATTATAAAATGCCTGCTTATCACTTTCGGCAAGTATCCGGAGCTGTTCGATTGCTGCCGGCCGATGAACATCAACACTTGCCAGCAACGGTTTCCGGCCGCTACTCCGAATCAGATGCGCCAGTTTTGCCACCGATGTCGTCTTGCCGGATCCCTGCAATCCACAGAGCATGAAGACTTCCGGCGATCCCTTCACCGGGAGAGTTACAACTTTTTCACCAAGGAGATGTACCAACTCATCATGGACAATTTTGACTATCATCTGTCCTGGTGTAATACTGGACAGCACTTCCGTTCCGAGCGCCTTTTCCTCAACCCGGGCGATGAACCGTTTCGCAACCCGGAAATTGACATCCGCCTCCAACAAGGAACGGCGTATGTCTCTGAGCGCATCCTTAACATTGGCCTCGGTCAACTTTCCTTGACCGCGCAAATTTTTAAAGACCTGCTCCAGCTTCTCGGTCAATTCATTAAACATGCAAACCCCGAAACTCATGCAACATTGGCGAATATAGACTTGTAATATACCTTATTACGATATTTAAGGCAATTTTTTTTTACCCATAAAAGTCTGTACAACAAGAAATCATTTCACTTGCCTTTATATAATACTCATAATACCACTGTTTGTTCCATACATTAAAAAAGCTTCTTACAATTTATAACGCCCGGATTCCCTTCCTGCTTTCTGACAAGCATCCACAGAGAATGCGTTTGTTTTCTTTCGTTCTCCGAAAGAGAGTATTTTATGGATGTTTTTTAAAGTATGCTGCCCTATCAATTTATGAGTGTAGGTTCAATTGAACCGATACCCTGTGCGGAGTTGGGGGATACCTCACCCCTTGATCCCCTCTACTGAGAGGAGAGGGTCCGTTCCCAGCGCGGGTGGATGTGAACACATATCGTGGTGGGATATCATAGTCCGATACACGCCCCATTGCAGTATCGCCAGTATGCCCTGAATCAACCGGTAACCCTCCGCGATAGCCGCTCACGCCCGTATCGCGCCCCTCTCCTACCAGGAGAGGGGATCATGGGGTGAGGTCCGGTTCGGCCGGGCGGGTAACACATCCCCTATATTCGTACCGATGGAAAATCAAATCACTCACCCGGGCAGTCTGGACAGCGGTACAATTGAGTCTACACCCCTATTTATCAAGCAGCTACCGGGTCGAGTTATCAGAACAGAACATTCAGTAGCGCAAAAATAAACTTACGTTCCAGTTCAATTGAGCCATCTATTGCCTTCGATAGCAGAGGTTCAGGTATTAGCCAGCCAAATTCCAAAAAAGATGCACCCCCATAAAAACAAGTAGAGGGCAGTGCGCTCTGCCCTCTACTCTGATGGAATGCATATGTCCTTACCGCATTCTACTTATTTTCATCTTCCTGCTCTTCTCCCTCACGATAGATGGAGAAATCGATCGGGTAGGACACATTAACCGGCCGAGCAGGACCCTTCACGATGTTGTCACCCTCTGTGGGCATATCCTCGATCTGCTCGAACTTGATCGTTTTTACGACATCAAGAATACAGTTCATGAACGACTCGTCTTCGATCCCGTTCACTTCTGTTACATTCTGCGCGGAAACGATTCCGGAAGGTTCGATGGTAAAGGAGAGGGTCATGTTGCCTGGAGTTACCTCACCTCGCCGATAACGTTCCATGAAGCATTTTTCCATCGCGGATGAATTTTCCTCCAGAGATCTGTCGATAGAACGGGGCGAACGGGCACTGTCATTGGTACGCGCATTCACCAATTGAGGGGTCCCGGAAAGGCGAATTCTTACCCTTTCTTTTTCCAATTCTTTCAGACGCATTTCTCTGGTGATCACCTGACGATCAACTTTTCTGTCAAAATTCACCGCCACATCAACAACATCTGAAGGACGGTTGAAGGCATCGAAGCGGTAAACGACTTCGTTGAAAACCAAGCGGACTCGCTTGACCTCGGGTCGTAGAGCATCGAATACTATCAAACCACTGTAACTGTCTCCACGGAAAATGTCTTCCTGGAGACCATAATTCTTGCCTCGAACCATGCCAAGACGCATCTCGTACCGGTAGAATTCGTTGCCTGACTGACCCAGAATTGACCGGTAATAGTTTTCGAAGCTCATTCCATACTTTGCAGCCGCGACACTGACCGTATAAGAATGGAGGACTTCTCCGGTATCAGTGATGAGTACCGCTTCTACCGGATCCAGGCGCATCTTCGGGAAAACACGGTTGATGATGGTCACGTTGAACACGGTGAACCGACTCGGGGTGTATCCGAGGTCAGGATCAATCCAGTTCCCGTACGTGTACGGATTGGTAGAATACTTCCCATCATCCGAATCGTCCGGAAAAAGCGCATTCAACTCGGCGTCCGTCATCGGCTTCACGGTTACACTCGATCCGCCGATATCATAAATAACGGCCCCCGTGTCAGGGTCGAGGGACTTCGCCGGATCGTTCTCCTGCATGTTTGGCGCAAGAGTTGACTCATACCTGATTTCGGGCGGGTACAAGAAACACCCCGCAACCAAAACAACCGGCAGAACGGCGAGGGCGGCCAAAGCCAACTTCTTTTTCATCCGAAAGGACATATCAATTCCACCTTCACATTATCAGTTAAGAACCAATCAATTTCCGGCTATCACTGCACGGCGGAGAAGAAGTCCATCTTCTGCTGTGAGATACCGCCAGCCTGAGTGAGTGCGAAGACCACAAAATTCACGCCCATCTTGAGCTGGGGCTCGTTGTTCGATAAATCCTTCCACTTCTGGCAGTACCCCTTGTCAGAGTAGACCGCCACCAAGCGCTCATCCAGCCAGATCCCTTCAAGGTAGAGCACCTGCGCCGCCATGGTCTTGCTCCTGGCCTCATACCCCTGCAGCGCTGCCGTGTCCGTATCCACCATCTGGATTTCAGCGCCCTGCGGAGGGCCGTCGAAATCATAGAAGCAGTGGTAAATAGGATGGTCGTTGGGAATGGGCTGGAACTTGGCGTCTGCTCCCAGCGCGTCACGGAGCATCTGCTTCAGCGCGGCTTCCGCCGCCCCGTACTCATACTGGGGAGTGCCGTTGTCCACCAGGGCGAACCCGCCGTTCCGGAGGTATTCCCCGAACACTTTCCGCTCAACCTCGGTCAGCTCGAACGCCTGGTCCGTGGTAATGTAGACGAACGGCGTCTCGAAGATCTTCCGGGAATCCAGAAAGAGATGGGAGTCCACCTTGGCGTTGATGTTGGTGTAGCGGTTCACCGCTTCCACCAGATTGATCACCGCCCGTTTCAGCGTGTCCGGCGGACGAAGCTGGGCGCCCCAGGCCGTGGCGATGTAGACGAACCCCTTGATGCTCTGTTTGTTGTTGGGGTCCTGAATGACCATGGCCTTGAACTGCCCCGTATCCAGGTCGTCCAGGGAGATCA
>JAWLHT010000279.1:0-6974 GCA_041690195.1 Candidatus Latescibacterota bacterium | reverse complement strand
CCGCGGCGCTGGGGGGGCACGGCATCCCCCCCCCCCACGACTCCGGCTTTTTCCCTTCTCCCGGCTCCTTCTTTTATCTCTCGTTTACCCACAGAAGCCCGCGAGACGCCAGAAAAGTATTGACATGTCCGGAAATACGGTATATCTTATCGAACATTCGTCCAATTTGTTCGATCAATAGCAACCAGCAACCATGGTGCGGTTTATGAGCAGCAAGACCTTGGATCATGACGAAATGCGGGAACAGATCATCTCTGCGGCCCGGGAGATATTCGCCCATTACGGATACCGGAAGACCACGATGGACGACATCGCCGCGTCCATATATAAGGCGAAAAGCTCCATCTACCATTATTTCAGCGGTAAGGAAGATATTTTCAAGGCGGTTATCGAGCGGGAGGGCGCCCAGATATCCCGGGACATAGCAGCCGCCGTACAGCGCGCGGCCGCTCCCGAAGAAAAGATTACCGCCTATGTCAATGCCGCGAACAAGGCGATACGGGAAACAGAGAATTATTTCCGTCTGCTCAGGGACGAATGGTTCGAGATATTCGATTTCACCGAGGAAGTGAAGCGCAATAACGAATCGCGGGGTATAGAAATTCTTGCCTCCATTATCCGCGAGGGAAACGACATCGGCGACTTCACCGTGGAACATCCGGAGCTCTGCTCCAGAGCGATCGCAACCGCGCTGCAGGGTTTCTGGTTTCCCATGGGAATCCTCCGGCGCGGCAGTGTCGAAGAGGAAAGCCTCCATGAATTCCTCCGGATTCTCCTGAACGGGTTACGAAAACGCTAAAGAAACGGGCTATAACAAACGTCGGGATACGTCGCGCTTTTTTTTGGCCCGTTTTCGAACAACAAACCAAAACAGTCGATTGTTTCATCCATGCGGCCCGCCATCCTTACGGGAGAGAAATAATGAACCGATCCATTGTCAGCCTCATCCTCATCCCCGGCCTTTTCATCGCGGGATGCCGGGAAAAATCCGCCGAATCCAAAAGCATGGATGCCTTGTACGCGGAGAACGGCATTCCGGTGACCGTGGAGACGGTTGAGCCAGGCGAGTTCAGTCCGGAGTGCACGTTCCACGCCGATCTTTCCGGAATTGAGGAGACTGTTGTTTCAGCGATGGTTTCCGATACGGTGGAAAAGATCCTTTTCGCGGTCGGCGACCATGTCAACAAGGACGACACCGTGATACACTTTCCGACCGATAACCCCTCCACTCCCTACTTTCAGACCAAAACAGCCTTCGAACATGCCGGAGCGACACTCCGCAGAATCAAAAACCTGTATGACAACGGCGGCATCTCCCTCCAGGAATACGAAAATACCAGAGCCCAGTTCGAGGCGACCAAAGCCAACTGGGAGTCCGTGCAGCGCGCGGTTCGGGTGAAAGCGCCCATCAGCGGGATGGTTACCCGCAAAAACATACGAAAATCGGATTCGGTCCGGCCGGGAGACCCGTTGTTCACCATCGCGGACACCCGCACCCTCCGAGCCCGGGTATGGGTGACCGAGGAGCAGATCTCCCGTGTCGTCAAGGGCGCCCCCGCCATCGCGACATGGCGTGATATAACGCTTCAGGGAAAGGTGGTCGAGACAGACCTGTCGCTTGATCCCAACCGGAAAGCATTCGGCGCGGTGATTGAGTTCCCCAATCCGGGGCGTTACGTGCATGCCGGGGTGAACGCTGAAATCCGGGTGAGCGGCAGTGGCGACCGCGCACTGGTCATTGACCGTAAGGATGTGGTAACGGAAGGAGATTCCGCATATGTATATCTTGCTATGGGCAATTCGGCGGTCAAGCGGCCGGTGACACTCGGACGCCGTCAGGATGTCGATGTGGAAATCATCCGCGGGCTCGAACCGGGAGACAGGATCATCACGGGGGGGCAAATGCTCCTGGAGGACGGGACCAAAATCCGGATTGTCGAATAGCGGGATTCATCCAGGTTCTCACCACTGGCCCGAGTTTTTTCATACCGGCACTTATCCACGGCATATACGGGAGCTGAAATGTTCTTGTCCGATATTTCGATCAAACGCCCGATCATGATGAGCATGTTCCTCCTGGTGTTCGTTTTGTTCGGCGCATTGATGTACACCCGAATGAATCTGGAACTGACCCCCGAGATTTCCCTCCCCGTCATCACCATACAGACCGTTTATCCGGGCGCGGGACCCCGGGAAATCGAAACGCAGGTGACCAAAAAAATCGAGGATGCCGTTTCCTCGGTCAGTCAGATCGACTATATCCAGTCTTTTTCCATGGAAAACATTTCCTTCGTGCAGATCATGTTCGATCTGGACAAGGATGTCTATCTAGCCCGTCAGGAAGTCAAGGACAAGGTGGACGGCGTCCTGAACGACCTGCCGGAAGATATCGAGCTCCCGCTGGTGCAGCGGTACGACCCGACGGTCATGCCCATTGTGGACCTCGTTCTTTCCGGCCCTCTTTCTCCGACCGGACTGTACGATCTAGCGGACAAAGATCTCAAAAACCGCTTGTCACAGATCGACGGAGTCGCCACGATTGACATCACCGGCGGCCAGGAACGGGAAATCCGGGTTGATCTGGACGGCAAAACCGTTCTGCAGCGCTCTATCCCGCTCCAGCAGGTCGCGGGGATGCTCGCCGCCCAGAACCGGGACATGCCCTCGGGTGAATTTCAGCGCCGTTCCCGGGAATTCGCGGTGCGAATGGATGGTGAATTCCCCGATGTGGATTCCATCCGCGATCTGGAAATCCCGACCCCCGACGGCATCATGAAGCTCGGAGACATCGCCAACATAACCGATACCGGCGCGGAAGTACGGAAACGCACCACATATTACAACAGTGTCACCCGTCAGGGAAACGACAATGTCGTTCAGATGAGCGTGATGAAAAGCTCGGGCGGCAATCAGGTCAGGGTGTACGATTCAATTCTCGCGCTCCTGCCCAAAATCCGCAAATCTCTTCCGGAAGGATGCAGTATCGATGTTGTGCACGAAGGGACCACATTCATCCGAAATTCCGTTTCGGACACCATCTCCAACATCATCGCGGGAGTGCTCCTCACCGGGCTGATTCTGCTGTTTTTTCTCCACGATGTGCGATCCACCCTCATCGTGGCGCTTTCCATGCCCATGTCCATCATTTCCACTTTTCTGTTCATGAAAATTTCCGGGTTTACCCTGAATATCATGAGCCTTATGGGTCTCTCCACCGCGGTCGGAGTGCTGGTCACCAATTCCATCGTGATTCTGGAGAACATATTCCGTCACAAGGGGCTGGGACACGGCAAAAAGGAAAGCGCCTCGAAGGGAACCGCGGAAATCGCTATGGCGGTCCTGGCCTCCACCATGACAAACCTGGTGGTGTTCCTCCCTCTTGCCACCATGTCGAGCATTGCGGGAAAGTTGTTCCGGCAATTCAGCCTCACCGTGGTGTTCGCCACCATCTTTTCACTCATCATGTCGTTCACGCTCACTCCCATGCTTGCCGCCATGATCCTGCCGGAACACGACCGGAAGAAACACCCCGTCGGCACGTGGCTCGAACGGATGTTTCATGCCTGGGAGCGGGCGTATGGAACAACGCTGGCCTGGTTTTTCCGGAGCAAGCTCCGGGGCGCGGCGTTCGTGGTCCTGACTCTCGGCCTGCTGGTATCAAGCTTCGGGCTCGGAAAATATATCGGGTTCGATTTTACTCCCCCCATGGACGAAGGGCTGATCGCCGTTAAAATTGAAATGCCGAGCGGATACTCCCTGGACGAGACCGGAAAAACGGTGGCGGCCATCGAAGAGCGGCTAAAAAAGCATCCTGAAATATCCCACATCTGGGCCACGCTGGGAACGCAGGGACAAACCGCGGTGGGAGTCAATCTCGCCGCCATGAATGTTAAGCTGGTCGAGCAGGACCTTCGGGCCCGCTCCAGCCGGGAGATGGTGGGGATCATCACCCGGGACCTCTCGGATATTCCCAATGTCCGTCTCCGGGTTTCCTCCATTGCCTCCATGACCAGCGGACGGGCGGATATGGAATGCTACCTGATCGGGCAGAATCTCGATTCGCTCACCGTGTACACCGATCGTTTGGCGGCTCGGTACAAAACCATTCCGGGGCTGATCAATCTCAACACCAGCACCCGGACCGGCAAACCCGAGATCACCATCATTCCAGACCGGGTCAGCCTCACCCGGGCGGGCCTGACCGCAACGGACCTTGCGATAGCGCTCCGCGGCGCGGTGGACGGCATGGTGACCACCCATTTCATGGACCGGGGCGAGGAGTATGACATCCGGGTGCAAATGACCCGGGACACCGTGGACAGTCCGGAAAAGATCGGCGACATCCCCATTGTGGGGAGGAACGCGACCTACCGTCTTTCCCAGCTCGGCACGGTGACCTTCACCGAGGGATACGACCGGATTCTCCATTACAACCGGGCGAAAGCGGTGCTCATTGAAGCCGACATGGCGGAGGGATATACCTTGAGCGATCTCCAGCAGGGGATTACCCGGATCACTGACGCCATGCATCTTCCTTCCGGCTATGAACTGAACTGGGGCGCCATGGCCAAGGAAATGAAAAACACGACCACGGACATGCTGACCGCTTTCCTCATTGCCGTGGTCCTGACCTATATGCTGCTGGCGGCCATGCTGGAGAGCCTGACCCAGCCGCTGTTGATTCTGGGCACGGTGCCCCTGAGCCTGATCGGGGTTCTGGGGAGCCTCTTCATTACCGGGCTCTCGATGAATATCATCTCCATGCTTTCCATGGTCATGCTGGTCGGTATCGTGGTGAACAATGCCATTCTCCAGCTCGACTACACCAACACCCTGATTCGTCAACAGAAAAAAGGAGTCACCGGAGCGTTGCTGGAAGCGTGTCCCACCAAGCTCAAACCGATTCTCATGTCCAATCTCGCCATCATCATCAGCATGATTCCCATGGCGATGGGCAGCGGCGCTTCCGGAGCGGAAATGCGCCAGCCCATGGGCGTGGTGACCATCGGGGGAATCGCGGCTTCGATGCTGATTTCGCTTTTCTTCATCCCGATTCTGTATCAGATCATTGCGGGGAAAAAGCTCGGTCGGACTGAGAATGCCACACCTTCGGGAGTACAGTCATGAGAAAACGGTTTGTCTGGATTATCGGCGCGGCGCTGCTTATAAATGTACCGGGATATGCGCAAACCTTTGATTTCGCCTCGTATCTCGATGCGGTTCAGAAACACAACAACGATCTCAAACTGGCGGGGAAAGAGCGGGAAACCGCCGATTCCAAGGCGAAAGACGCCCGCTCCGGCGCATTGCCCTCCGTCGGCCTCAGCGCGGGATATAACCGGAATCTCACCGATTATTACATGTATTTCGACGCCTCCGCGCTCAGCCCAGAGGCTGGAGGGGGGGTGATCAAGGCGCCCATCAAGCGGGATAATGAGTTCAGTTCCAGTCTCGTTCTGCAGCAGCCCCTGTTCAATCCCCTGGTGGGGAACGCGATCACGGCCGCCGAGCAGTACCGGACCCTGACCGATTATGTGTACGATGCCAGCCGTGAGAACATCCTGACCGGGGCGAAGAAACTCTTTTACCAGTGCCTTCTTTTACAGCGGGTGGCCGCGGTCTCCAATTCCGCGGAAGCCAACGCGCAGGAAAACCATGCCGTCATGCAGTTGAAATACGACAACGGCCAGGTTTCCCAGCTGGAGTACCTTCTGGCGGAAACCCGATGGAAAAATGCCGCAACGGAAGCCCGAAAAGCAGAGCGTAATCTCACCCTGGCCTTGAACACGCTCAAATCGTTCGCGGGAATCGACGTGGACAAGGATATCCGGATCGAGGGGACGTTGGACAGCATCCCGGAATATCCCTCGGATGTGAAAGCCGAAGGGGTCCTGGGCCTCCGTCCGGATTTCCAGGCCCTGGTCTGGGAAGAAAAGCTCCGGGGAACCGCGGTGAAAGCCGCCAGAAGCGCATGGCTGCCCACCGTGACCGGTACCCTTGCCTTCTCCTATACCGCGCAGTCCAACCCCTTCATGCTGGACGAGGAGAACAAGCTGTGGTTCGCCGGCCTCACCCTCTCGGTCCCGATCTATACAGGCGGCAAGATCGGCGCGCAGGTGCAGACGGCCCGGATCGAACAGGAGAAAACCCTCGTCCGGATCGACAAGGCCAGGCGGAGTATTTCGACCGGACTGGAAAACATTTCCCTCCGGATAAAGGAAGCGCGCGCCCGGATCGAATCGGCGGAATCCACCCGGAATGTGGCGGAGCGGGCGTTTCGGATCGCGGAAACAACCACGCGGGACGGGCTGACCACGCAGCTCCAGCTGAAAGATGCCCGTATGTCGTTCGATCAGTCCATGATCAATTACTATGCCGCGGTGTACGATTACATGGACGCCTATTTCGACTGGGAACTGGCGACCGGCAGGGCGGACGTTTCTGTACGCCAGTGAGAGCCAGCCGACGGGGATCGCCCGCGGACGGGGTGACTCCTTCTTCCGCTACGGCTTGACAAGCCACACCATAATTGTATATTTATTATATTCACACTATTAACATTCAATCGTGCGCATCTGCTCCCTTGACGATCTATTTTTTTATCCACGGGACCATTTCGCGGATAATCCCGGAACTGCGCCGCATTCGCGGTCGGGAAGGAAACGCGGTACGCGCTGTTGCGCAGTGCATGCAATTGTCAAACCGGGTGAGCGCGAATCGGTCTGGAACATGTTTCGTATCCGGACAAAGCGTAACTCCTGCCCGGCATGTGCTGGAGCTGTATACGAGCCGCCCCGGCGGGGATTATTCCTGCCGTTTGACCGCAACTTCGTATCAGGCCGTTGTTCTTGACAGAACACAGAACCGGGGTGGTTCGAAAATGCGACTACCGTGCATTGCGCCCATCTTTTCCAGTCAGCGGTCCGCCGGCCTCAATACCGTGACCGTACTCGTTGGTATCGGCTTGGGGGTTG
>JAWLHT010000278.1:0-6982 GCA_041690195.1 Candidatus Latescibacterota bacterium | reverse complement strand
CCCCTGGCCCCCTCTCTCCAGAGAGAGGGGGAAGTGAGCCACAGGAAGCACCGAGACGGCCGATAACGAGTCATCCCCTCTCTCACCGAGAGAGGGGAACGAGGGGTGAGTTAGATTTTCAGGCCTGAATCACAAAAACAACCGTTCACTACTATCTGCTTATCTTTACGATAATGCCCCTTGGCCGACGTTGTCGTATATCCGAATGAACGAAGCCGGACAGCCATATCAAAAAAGGGAGCGACTTCCGGACATGGCGGACGTATAATAATAAGTTGAGTTCCCATATTCCCCGGATCGCCGGGATTTCCGCCGCTCAACCCGAAGGACCGCCGGGAGCCGTTCATGACAGCACCAGGGAAACCGGACCAAAAAACCGGATTTTCGAATGCCATAGATCTCCGCCGTCTGGAGCGGGAAGCCCGGAGCAGCCTGTACGCCGGATTTCTTCTCGCGCTGGTCGTTCATGCCCTGGTTGGACTGCTCATCCCGTACCGGGGGATAGAGCGGGACGGTGCGGCGATTCCCTCGGACACCGGGCGGCGCATGACAGTGGACATCATCGAAATTCCCCCGTCGGTCCGCAATCCCTTCCTGGACTGGAAGGGCCCCCAACGATTGGCCCGGGGGCGGACGGCGCTCAACCGGGGACGTCCGGTCATGCCGGGGGGAGCGCCGAGGTTCAAGGAGACGCCCGGTTTCACCGGTCCCCTGTACCGTCTGAGAAGCGAGGATTTCGGAGTGGATACTGATGCGCTCATCCGGGCCATCGTGCGGGGCGAAATGGACAAGGTTGCCCGCCAGGGTATACGCGATCCCGAGAAATTCCGGCTGGAGCCCTATCCGGAAATGAAGCTCACCCGCCGTCCTTCCGGCTCTCTCGGCCGGGTGAATCTGCGCACCGAAATGCTCCGGGTTGAAGACCTTAGCACCGAGAAGTACAAGGGGCTTCTGGTCATCGATCCCTCGGACGAACGGAATCTGAAAGGGTATCTCTCCATCCCCTCCGGGGTGTACGGCGAACGGCTCCGTACACCGGAGGAAACCCGGCGCGCGGTAACAGGGCTCGCCAACGCGCTGAGGCAGCATACCGGGGTTATCGTTCGCCCTGATTCCCAGACTATCCTGACCTCACCGGGCCTGACCCGTTTCCCCCTGGTCATCATCGGCGCGGACGACGCGTTTGATCTATCCGAAGACGAGCGCTCGGCTTTACGGAAGTACCTGCGTAACGGAGGATTCGCCTTCCTTGAGGCATATGGCGACACGGACCCCAATCTCCCGCCCAAAGGCGCGGGACCGCTCCGCCAGATGCTCCGTGATGCCCTGGGCGCGGATGGAGAGTTGCGGCCCATCCCTGAAGATCATTCCCTGTTCCACTGCTACTTCGACTTCGAGAGCCCCCCGCACCGGAAGCGGGAAAGCGCAGTGGGGGGCCAGCTTCCGGAAGTGCTGGAAGGAGTCTGGGTTGGCGAGTCCCTTGTCGCAGTCTATTCGGAGAAAGGATATGCCCCGGAGTGGGGTCGCCCCGGAGGGTCTGAGGAGTTTGCCCGGTTCGGGGTCAACCTGACGGTATATGTCCTCTCCCGTCCGGACGGGATCTCCCTGCGCATGGTGGACGAGAGCAACTGGCGGTGAACCGGGTATGTTTTGCCGCCTGCGCTGCCCCGCCGGCCCATATCCGCAGTTCCGGGTCCAACCCGGGCATTCCTTTGGTCCGCTTCGCGTTCTTTTCCCGTTTCTTCTGACAAGCAGCACGAAAAAATGTTGTGGGAAAGCGGAATCGCGTGTACTATTCATGTATGCGCCCGACCGCACTGGCCTTTTCCCCGACGCCGGACCGTCCCCTTCCGGCGGTTTCCCAAAATCTCTCCCGCCTTCCGCCAAGGACAGTTTATGAATATATACACCGTTATCATCCTCACCGCGCTCCTCGTCGAATTCGCTGTTGAAACCGTCTCCAACCTTCTGAACCTCCGGTCTCTGGACCCGGAACTTCCCCCGGAATTCCGGGATGTCTTCGACCGGGAAGCATACCGGAAATCCCAGGAGTACACCCGGGTACGAACCCGCTTCGGAATCTTTTCCGGTGCTGCCAGCCTGGTTGCGGTCCTGATCTTCTGGTTTGCCGGGGGATTCAATCGTCTGGATCTTCTCGTGCGGTCATGGGAGTGGCCGCCGGTGCTCACCGGGCTGGCCTACATCGGACTCCTGCTCCTCTTCAGGGAAACCCTCCGCCTTCCCTTCCAGATATGGAGCACCTTTGTCATCGAGCAGCGATTCGGCTTCAACCGCACTACCCCGGGTATCTTCGCGCTTGACCGGCTCAAGGGTATCCTGCTCGCCATCCTGCTTGGCGGGCCGTTTCTGGGGGGAATTCTCGCCTTCTTCATGTATCAGGGCGAATGGGCATGGCTGTATATCTGGCTGGCCGTATCCGTGGTTTCCGTGCTCTTCCAGTTTATTGTTCCGGTCTGGATCATGCCGCTCTTCAATAAATTCCGCCCTCTGGAGGAAGGCGAACTCCGGCAAAGCATCATGGAATACGCCGAGTCGGTACGCTTCCCCATAAAGGGCGTGTATGTCATCGACAGTTCCAAACGCTCCACCAAGTCCAACGCCTTTTTCACCGGGTTTGGGCGGAACAAGCGAATCGCCCTGTTCGATACGCTGGTCGAACAGCACACCGTCCCGGAAATAGTGGGGATCATCGCCCACGAAGTCGGCCACTACAAACGCAAACATATCATTCAGGGTATGATAATCGGCATTCTCCACACCGGAGCGCTTTTGTTCCTTCTTTCCCTGTTCATCGGGAGCGGAAAACTCGCCGAGGCATTCTTCATGGACCGGGTTTCTGTGTATGCCGGATTCGTCTTCTTCGCGCTCCTTTATGCCCCGGTTGAATTTATCCTCTCCATATTCATGGAAGCGCTCTCCCGTCGCAACGAGTACCAGGCGGACCAGTACGCAGTGCAAACCACCGGACGCCCCGGAGCCATGGCGGATGCGCTCAAAAAACTTGCCCGGAACAACCTCTCCAACCTCACCCCGCACCCGTTCCACGTTCTCCTCCATTACTCCCATCCCCCTCTGCTGGAACGTATACGGGCCATCCGGAAGCTGGAACAGGCTTCGGTGTAACGCCGCCGGGGATCCTGCCCCATAGTCGTAATCAGAAATGGTTTGTGGTGAACGGGTGTCTTGCGGTTCAGGCCGGGGAAATATAACTCACCCCTCGTTCCCCTCTCTCGCAAGAGAGGGGATGACCCGTTATCGGCTCTCTTGGCCCTCCCTGTGGCTTGATTCCCCCTCTCTCGGGAGAGTTGGGGTCCCCGGCCCTGTGGAACAGGGCTGGGGTGACAGAAGGGGGCCAGGGGGTGAGTTACCGGCCAGCACCTCCACTGATTATATTTAGTACTCATGCGTGCCAGTGGTTTTCCCTTGTGTTTACGACAATAGGAATCAAAGGGTGAGTTATATTTTGGGGAGGCCCGGAGTCTCCGGCCGGTAACTCACTTCCTTTACTCCCCCTTTTTACACCGCAACCCGGCCCGAAATATTCTTCCATTCCATTTACCCACTAAAGATTGCTGCCAAACATCCGATACATAGTAGCGGAGAGACTATTCCAGCCAACCGGCCCATTCACGCAGGGGTGGATTTCCCGTACGAGGGTACTGCTGAAGAAACAGCTTGTTTCACCAGATATATTTTACCCGGAATATTTCGGGTGAAATCATAAAAGGTGATTTACATCACACCGGCGCGTATTCTGTTGAAAGTTACGTTGGGAATACGCTTCCGTTCCGGAGGATAGTATGGAGATGCTGCTGAACACCGCGCTGATGCATGTCCAGACATTTGACTGGCAGGGGCCGTACACGTTCCTGTTTCTTGTGCTTGCCATTCTGGCCATCTTCGGCCGTTGGGGGATCATTTTCACAACTCTGATCACGCTTCTGCTCGGGAAGATCGCCCACGACCTCATTGTAATGGACCTGCAGACATCCCAGGCGATTATCGAAGTTCCCCTGGTCATATACTGTGTCGGGGGCATTCTCATCGGGCTGGCCGTCCTGGTCCGGTTCATACGCTTCATGATCCTGTGATCCCCCGGATGATTTGTTCTCATGTGTTCCCCGTCTGAATCCCCGGCCGGCTTTCATGCCGGCCGCTTCCGTTGTGTGCCGGCCGGTCAGGGAGTGCGGGAGCGTATGCCCGCGCGTTTTTTGAAAAATCGAAAGATGCATCCGTTTTCCGGTTGATTCGTCTCCATACGCGGGGCATATTGCAGTGCCGACTTCACTTCGGCAGCTGTTTCCGAACACATGCACGCATCAATCCGTACCCGGCCGAAAGGAACTCATGCCGCACCCTCTTTCCGGAAAACGTCTTTCCCTCCTGAGTGTTACGGAAATCCGCGACATTCTCCGGGAAACCCCGCCGGATGACCTTACCGTGGAAAAACTCCTTCGGGATCCCCGCGCCGGTGTACGGTCGCTCGCCCGGTCTACCCGCGGGCGCATGGATCGCGCGCGGCGCATGGAAGAACGCTACGAAGAAATGCGGGCTTTCGAGGAAAGCTGCCGGACGGAAGGCGTGTGCTGCATTGCCGGACTTGACGAGGCCGGACGAGGTCCGCTGGCCGGACCTGTATCCGTGGGATGCGTGGTTCTTCCCGATGCAGTCCGGTTCGCCGGGCTGGACGATTCCAAGCGCATGACCCCGAACGCACGGGAAGAGATGTACGATCGCATCACAGCCGAAGCCCGCTTCTGGAGTGTCGCCGTGATTGATCATCTTGAAATTGACGAGGTGGGAATACTCAACGCGGTCATGAACGGAATGCGTCAGGCGGTGCATGCTCTGGGAATGCGTCCTGACCTGGTTCTTGTGGACGGCAACTCCCTTCCGGGGCTCCCGTGCAGAGAACGGGCCGTGGTGGACGGCGACGCGCTCTGCCTTTCCATAGCCGCGGCATCGGTGATCGCAAAAGTGACCCGCGACCGTATCATGGTCAAGCTGGATGAGCAGTATCCTGAGTACGGTTTCGCCGGGCACAAGGGGTATGGATGCGCCGAGCACGTCAATGCCCTGCGTCGGGTGGGCCCCTGTGAAATTCACCGGTTCTCCTTCCATACCGCCGCCGACGTTTCCCCCGCCGGGACGGTACGAGCGGCACTGGAACGCCGTCTCCGCATCGCCTCCACCCTCGGGATGCTGGATCGAACGGCCAACGGCATCGGCCGGAACAACCGTTTTTTCAGCGACCGGGATCTGGATTATCTCCGGGGCGTATACCGCGAATGCTTGGGCCAGCTCCAGCAGTCCATCCGGGATGATTCCAGCGGCCGCACGGAACCATAATTAGCGATCCCGGCCCGACACCCTCTCCCGTCTGCACATTTTCTCTTTCTGCCCGCCCACGAAACACGTTCACCGCTCATTCCCAACAGGGTTGGCGCCGGTGAGCAACTGATACGATATTTTGTTCAACCGGGTATGACCGTGGCAGACACCCCTATAGTCGTGTACATACGGGAAAACCACTGGCACGCATGCGTACCAGAAGATACTCCGTAAAAAGCAGGGGGCCCGACTTTCGCCGGGCCCCCTGTGTTCCAGTTCCTGTTATGCTTACTTGACCAGCCGTTCGATTTCCCGTTTGAGCTGCTCGAATCGGATGGGCTTGTCGAGGATGGCGTCGGCCTTGATCCAGGAGCGTTCCTCGGAAGAGGAGATGTCGAACTCGAAGCCGGTTTCGCGGGTAACCGCGGTCATGAGAATAACCGGAATCGAGGGATCTTTTTTCTTGATATGGTAGGAGAGGGTGAAGCCGGCGTCCATGTTCTCCATCATAAGATCGAGAACCGCCAGGTCGGGACGGGTGGTTTCGAGGATTTTTTCAGCCTCGCGCTCGCCTTCGGCGGTAATGACCGTGAAGCCGGCCGCTTCGAGCTGCAGTTTGACCTGCATGAGCAGATCCACGTCGTCATCGACAACCAGAACCGTTTTCTTGTCCGTTTTTTTGATTTCCATCGCTTCTTTCCGAAAGGTAAGTGTGCGTAATCGCGACGATTCCGTTGATGTATGGTAAAAAGATAGAATCCAGGAGAAAAACAACCGCGCCCATTCCCCGCCCGCTCACCCGCGACCGGCTTTCCCCTGCATATTTCCCCTGATTTGCTGTTTCTCCGGCACTTTGTAACTCTGGCGCTTTGGCACTGTCTTCACTCATGCCTTCCCCGTCGGGGGAGCGTCACCGTAAAGGTGGTGCCGGTCGGTCCGGCCGACGGGTCGTCGGTGGAGATCACCCGGATATCGCCGTAATGCATCTTGACAATGCCGTAGGTGACCGCGAGCCCCAAACCGGTGCCCTTGCCGATCTGTTTGGTGGAGAAAAATGGCTCGAAAATCTTGTTCAGGTTCTCCCTATGGATGCCTGCGCCGGTGTCCGACACCCGGATGGTCACCGAACCGCTGTCGCCGCTGGTCCGGATGGAGAGAGCTCCGCCATCGGGCATGGCTCCGTAGGCGTTGCTGATCAGATTGGTCATGACCTGGATGATCTGGTCACGATCCACCTCGACCATCGGGTCGCCCTCGTGTTCCACCACCACGGTGATGTTTTCCGGGGCCGGAAGCGTGAGGAGACTCCGCTCCACGATACTGCGGATGTCGGTCAGCTCGTAGAGGACCTTGTTCTGACGGGCGAATCCGAGGAGCCCCGCCACGATTTTCTTGCACCGGTCAGCCTGCTCGGCGATGAGGCAGAGGTCGTCCCGGAGCTTCGGGTCTTTCTCGTACTCTTCGAGGAGCAGGTGAGCGTACATGAGTACCACGCCGAGCGGGTTATTCACCTCGTGGGCGATGCCCGCCGCAAGCTGCCCCATGCTTGCCAGCTTTTCGGAATGCTGGAGCGCCTCCTGGGTACTGGCCAGACGCTCGTTGGATATGGCCAGTTCACCGACTGTTTTGC
>JAWLHT010000277.1:5898-7096 GCA_041690195.1 Candidatus Latescibacterota bacterium | reverse complement strand
ATGGCTGCCTCCCGTGACAGGTAAGTGTAATACTTTATAATGTATAACTCCTGTCACTACTTTGCAACCTCTTTCTGACCCAACCCGATAACCGTCTAAGAATATGGTGACTGCCTGAGACGCGCGCAAGGTGAAACCCGAACGCTTCCGCACAGGCGGTGGCATCCGAAAACCGGACGTTCTTCTGTCCTCCGGCCAGCTTATTCAGGAGCTTACGTTTATTCACCGTTTTCTCCTCTAAATTTCCCTACCCCCTCGTCCACTTCTCCACGCCCGAGGGCGGGATCTCCTTCCGGAGCGCCCAGTGGGCGGCGCGCCACATGATTTCGTTATAGGGGACCTGCATGTACGGCCCCGGGAGGTGGCCCGGGAGGAGCGCCACCACGCGGCCCTTGCCCTCCTCGCGGCACCAGCCGCCGAAGGCGGTGATCTTCTGCTCGTCGCCGCTGGTGTTGAAGAGGAGTTCGTATTTGCCCGGAAGCATTTCGGCGTTGAAGATTTCGTCGTCGCTGATATCGAAGGGCTTTATGCCTTTGGTGATGGGATGGCTCGCGTTCAGGTTGTGGATGCGCGCGGGCTGGACGATGGTGTGCATGAGAGGCTTTTTGACGCCGAGGAGCTCCATGAATCTGGGGCGCTCGCCGTTCCATACCGTGCAGTGGACGGCGAGGAGGCCCATGCCGCGGCGGACGTTGCTGATGATGGCGGATTCCAGTTCGCCGCTCAGGAAGGAGGGCGGCGTGGGACGGTCTTCCACGAGGCGGTCGGTGGTGAAGCCCAGGGTCAGATTGCCGGAGGAGAGGTTCCAGTGCTCGTCGGTGACCGTGCCGTAGCGGCAGAGGATGAGCAGGTCGGTCTGGGCGAGCACTTCGGGGGTGAGCGATTCCACCGCCGGAGCGAACAGGAGCCGCCAGTTGGCGGGGCCGAGCGTCCGTCGCCAGGCGATCTCCTGCATGACCGGGTTGTGCCAGAAATCCCCGCCGTGGTAGATGACACGGGTTTCGCCAGGGGCCTTCCAGGCGGCGGTGGCGACGGAGGGCAGGCTACCCGCGGCGAGCGCGGCGGCCCCGGCGGTCAGGACGGAACGGCGGGAAAGATTTTTGGCGCGGGACATATCGTTAACTCCTGAATTGTGTGTGCGAATTGGTGACGGCTGTCGCGGTTTCGCCGTCTCAACCGGGAGGAGGGGGTACCCTAC
>JAWLHT010000277.1:0-5888 GCA_041690195.1 Candidatus Latescibacterota bacterium | reverse complement strand
CGTAACCGTACCCGCCTGCCACGACACTCCCAAATGGCCGCGGACTCACCCCAACTTTTTCTTGTCGACGAACAGCTCCGTGCGCTGCAGGACATAGCCGTTGTGGCCCATGGACATGCAGCGGTCCATGAGCTCGCGGGATATCTTCTCCGTCCACTGGTGACCCTTGATGATGGGGAAGGAGGGCGTGCCGTTGGTGTTGAGCATGGCGAGATGCTCCAGCTCGTGGGTGTAGAGGGCGAGCGTGGCCTCTTTGTTGAACGCTTCATAGAACGCAACGTCGGAGTGTTCCTTCGGGCCCTCGCCGATGCGGAGTCCGGCGATGGATGTGCGCGGGATGGGGAGCTCGTCCCAGCCGAAGAACTTGAGCATGGCGGTCACGGCGCTCTCTTCGTCCAGTCCCGGAGTCCAGGTCACGAGCAGGTTGGCCAGGGAGGCCACCGCGCTCATGTACTGGAAGTCCAGCCAGGCCAGCGGCATGAGACCGTCGGAAGCCCCGCTCATGAGATCGGCGTAGTTGTGGCCCACATAGAGCGCCTGGGTGGGGTTGTGGGTGTCGGATATGAACTGCGCGCGCCCGCCGGTGGCCTGGTGAATGGAATTGCGGATGTTCCGCATGCGCATGCCCACCGCCGCGGCCCGGAACTGCAGCCAGTCGAGGAATGCGGCGTTGTCGCCGAGCATCACGAGGAAATCGGTGAGGGTGAACCCGAGCTTCGCCGCCCGTTTCACTGTCGCCGCGTCGAGTCGCCGCAGGTTCCGCCGCACATTTCCCGCCGCCTTTTTCATGGCCGGGAAATCGTATCCCATCTCGCCGGCGAGCTGCTGGCAGCTCGGGCAGGCGCAGCCGAACAGGTTGTCGAAGAAGGATGGGTTGGCGTACCGGAAGTGGGTGACATAGATGGCGTCCACGTCGTAGGTCCGGGCGCCGTAGGTGTAGGCGGTGAGGTCCCAGTCGGCCACCTCGGGTTGGTTGAAGCAGACCGTGATGAGTTCCCGGCAGAGGGAGTATTTCGTGGGCGGCAGTTCGCTGAAGGGGACGCCCTCGAATGTCACCGAGCAGGCGGGACGATAGAGCTGGCCGTAATGATGCCCGGTGTAGTAGAGCCAGACATCGAGCCCCCGGCGATGCGCCTCGTCGATGGCTTGCACGAGCTGGGTGTCATTATCCTCCTTGATCGGGGTGGTCCCCATCCAGCCGTTGCCCTTGAGGGGATTCATCTCCTTGAGCCAGTCGGGCATCTTGATGGCGGGCGGGCTGACGATGACCGCGTTCACCCCGAGCTGTTTCTGGAGGGCGTCGATGTACTTCGGCTCGTTGAGCATTTCGGAGACGCTGACATAGCATCCAACCAGCTTCTTCCCCTTAACTCCGGTGACAAAGGGACGTTCGGCGGCGTGGGCGGTCAGCGTTCCCGCACCGATGGCAGATGCTCCCGCCGCGGCGAGGACTGAGGCTTTGAGGAAATCGCGACGGTTCCGGACGGATTTCATGCTCTCTCCTTTGTTTCCACGGGTGTGTTTCCAAATCTTCATGAAATGAAAATACTGCCTGTCAAAGTGAAAGCAAAGGGAAAAGGAGCGTGAGCCGGGCTTGCGGGGGCACGGGGAGTTGATGCCTCTACCCGCAACGGTCACCGCTGGCGGCTGAGCCAGGCGAGCCCGGCGTTGTATACGACGTCGTGTCCACTTTCGAAGATGTTGAGGACGGCGTTTCCGGACGATCGGGAGTAAAGGAGCGGGGTTCCCGCCGCGGCATACAGGGAGTCGGTATAGTCTCCCGCCAAAGCCGGGGGAATCCTGCGGTTTTTCACGATGTCCGCCATGATTTCCGGGGAAAAGCGATCTTCGGGGTCGGCCAGGAGATTGAATGCCCGGAGAGAATGGTCCGGCGGAACGTAATCGTCGTCAATGCCGGTGGCGATGAACACCTCGACATCCTTGCCGCGCGCGTTGGCCAGGTACGTGCTCGGGCTGCGCCTGCGGCACTCCTCGGCCGCCTCGGTGCCCGGAAGCGGTGCGCCGCCGCAGGAGGCTTCGATGTGCTCCTCGTAATGCCGTTCGGGATATTGCGTGACATACGGATACCAGTCCACAAGGTCGTAAACCGGGACCCAGGCCGCCACTGCGGTCCAGAGTTCCGGGTAGCGGCCGGCCATGACCAGGGCGGTCATAGCACCGCCGGAAAAACCGACGAGGTAGACCCGTGCGGTGTCGACCTCGGCATGGGCTTTGGCGTAAGCGACCGCGTCCACGATATCCTGCACCGCCGGTTCGGAGGCGGTGGCTTCGGGCCTGTTGTATGCGCCCCGGTAGTCCGGGTGGATGAATACCCACTCGTTGCGGAGCGCCCAGACTGCGTAGGGAATACTGATGGCCTGGAGGTAGTCGCTGCTCCAACTGTGCAGGGTCACCAGCAGCGGACGTGGCTCCCGGGTCGGTGGGTCGTAGAAAAGCGCGGGCTGCGGGGAACCGTCCATGCCGGAGGTGATTCGAACCTCCCGGATATCCGGAACGGCTTCCTTCCAGGGTTCCAGGCTGGATTCGCTGAAATGGCCGGGAAACTTGGAATAGGTGGGATATTCCGGGACTAATTCGACCGGCTCCGGCGGTGCAACCGATGACTCGGACGGTTGGACGGTGGGTACTTCCTCGCGTTCGCAGGCGGTGAGGGAAATAAAAAGCCAGAACAACGCCGGTATGATGAGTGGCAACGAATGGGGATAATGGGAGCGACGCTGCATGGCAAAATCCTTTCTGGAGGGAAGAGCGGGAGGGGAAAGCCGAAAATGGGTCCGGGAGAGAAAAACAGCGGAAGAAGACGGAAGTGGCTCGGGCGATTACTCGATAATCGGGTACACTCCGTTCAGTTCGCGACGGTCCAGGGCATTGAAATGCCACCATTCGATGGAGAGCGGGAGGAATCCGGCCGCGGTCATAACATCCCGGAGCAGACGGCGGTTGGCAACCTGGGCCGGGGTGAGTCTGCCCTCGCGGAGAAATTTCTCCTCCAGCCGGGGCTGCGCTAACTCGCCGAAGAAGTCGGGCGGCGTCCCCATGTCAAGCCTGACACCGTCGCCGTCAACAATCGTGATGTCCACCGCGAGCCCGAAATTGTGCATGGACACTCCGGCGGGGTTGGCCACGTACGGCTGCATGGGAGTGCCCTTTACCAGAGCATACATGCGCCGCTGTACGCTCCGGGGACGGGCCGCGTCGAGGACGCACAGACGGTATTCGGGGTGATACGACCGGAGGATTCCCGCGGCTCGGGCCAGCTTCACCGCGGCTTCCTTCCGCAGCCAGCAGCGGTCCAGACTGCCGTAGACGGCTTCCCCCATGAAGTTATCCGGGGAGGAATACTTGAGCTCCACCCGGATAATCGGGGAAAGCGTTCCGGCGTCCACCAGTCCATGCTCAAGGAACTTTCGTTCTATGGCTTCGGCGCGCTCCCGTACTGACGCCGGGATATCCGGATTCCCATCGGACCTCGCCGGACCGGCCGTCACTCCCACCAGCAAGATGAACAGGAGCGCCCGAAGCCGGCATCCCGCCATTCCCGGCGATTCACGTCCAACTGTTGATTTTTCCCCCATTTATCTTCCCATCCGGTTGTAGTGTTCGGCATATCTATTTGCAGGGCAACAGAAAGACGTATATGGATAATATACTCGGACACCAGCTTCCGTGCAAGTCCGCTCAATTGCCCCCCCGTTCCGTTACGGTCCTCACCGCTATGGAACATCCGCTCTCCTCCCGGCGGACGATTGGGTGCGCCTGCCAACTTTCCCTTGTCCCTTTCGGGATTGTGCAATATATTGATTATAATGTGCATTATGAGTATAAATATATTAATAGCATTGGGGGGCGCATGGCTTTCAACGCGACACGGGTCATTCTTTCGGCGCTGCTCATCCTGGCCGTGAACGGACGGCCGGAATTGTTCTACGTTGCGCTCCGGTGGATGGTGTTCGGGGTTGGGGCATACGGCGCCTACCTTGCCGGAGAACGCGGGCAGACCACATGGGCGGCGCTTTTCGGCGTGGTCGTGCTGGTGTATAACCCGGTATTCCCGGTAGAGTTGAACTGGACCATCCAGCCCTTGGTGCATATCGCGACCGCCGTGATCATGATGACCTCCATCGGGGCGGTACGTTACGAAGAATCACCGCGGGAGGAACGGGAGCCGGTCGTGGTGAAATTCCCGCCAAGGAAACGGATATGAGGAGGATTCGCATAGAGATACACGGAGCCACCGGCTATGCTCCGGTCAGAGCCTCCGGTCTCCCCTGTCAAGCACGTCCTCCCGCAATCCTTTCCTTGCAACAGGCGAGCATATTCGCTACATTAGCATCATATGCATGTTCTCTAACATTTTCCCCTCCTGAAAGTTACACGCGAGGCTCCGCTGATGGCCACGCTCTTCAAGATACTGTTTTTTCTCATGCTTCCGATTACGGCTTTCGCTCAGACGGAACTCCATCCCTCCCTGCTTTTCACCTCGGCGGATATCCCCGTCATCCGGGCGCGCCTGGACCGTGAGCCATATACCGGCTGGCAAACCCAGCTCCTCGCCGAGGCGGACCACGCTCTGGCCCGGAAAATAGACTGGGCGGGGAGCTCGGTGGCGAAATCCCTTCAGGCGTACTATGCGAAAAATTTGGCGGGAGCCCATGCTTTTGCTCCGGAAAACGCTCCGAACCGCCGGGCCTACGCCGAGGAAGCCGCCCGGGCCATATCCGGGACGCCGGTTTCCGGATTCAAGGGACTGTACGGGAGCGATCTGGAAATCAGCGAATCCGCGACATACCTGGCCGCGGCCTATGATCTGCTGAAAGGGGCAGGGTTCGACTTCATTGTGGATGGCGCGGATGTGGAACCGCAGGTCCGCTCCGTGCTCTCCGGTCTGCGGAGCTACCTGGCGACTTATCCGGTAAGCGGGCTTTTTCCCCCTTCCGGCGGCATCGGGGCGGATTTCCCGTCCGCTGCGCTCTATACATCATTCATGTCCCGCTCCGACAACCACCATGTGAAACTCCTGGCCGGACTCTGCATGCTCTCCCTGGCCATTTACGATGAGCCGGGGGCGGCTTCGGGCTTCTCCACAACCCTGAGCCGTTTCCTGCAGACCCTGGATAACATGACGGTCACTGACGGCGGCCTTCCGGTCGGAGGCTGGGCCGAGGGACCCAATTATCATCTCTATACCATGCGGGACTATCTCCCGGCGCTCACCGCGCTCCGGAACCACGGGCTTTTCGATTACGCGGATTTCCCTGAGACCGAGTCGACCCATCTGCTCCTGCCGCGCATGGTCATGCCCGACGGCTGGATGCCCCCGGTGGACGGCAACGAGGCCTGCCGGTTCGACATGGCGCCGCTCCTGGCGTCCGTTCATCGAGACCGTCCCGACAGCGACGCTCTCCTCTGGCTCTGGGAAACCAACGGCCGTCCGGCGAACAAAGCCTTCCTGCCGGACCTGATCGCTCTTTTCGACGACAGTCCGCGTTTGCACTCCGATCCGGAATCCCTCGGCTGGTCGCGCTCGGAATCCCGGTACGGCACGGGTTACGCCGTACTGCGCGGCTCGTGGGAGCCCGATTCTCCCTATCTTCTCCTCCTCTCCGAGCACGGTGAAGCCCGCACCAAGGGGCAGGCTCACGAACACCCCGATCCCAACGCCTTTCTGGTCCATGCCGGGGGCGAGCTGCTCATCATGGACAGCGGTTACGGGGGATTCGACAACAATGACGCCACCCGGTTCGCGGCAAACCACAACCTCATACTCGTGGACGGCGAGGGGCCTCCCGGAGCTTCCCAGCAGTTCGGTTCCTTCGGGTTTTGGAACGCCAATGGCGCGGACGCCTTCCTGGAGCGGTTCTTCACTG
>JAWLHT010000276.1:0-7133 GCA_041690195.1 Candidatus Latescibacterota bacterium | reverse complement strand
AACTCCAGGTGCTCGATTCCTACCAGAACGAAACCTACACCAACGGCATGGCCGCCGCCATCTATCTGCAGTATCCTCCGCTGGTGAACGCCGCGCGCCGCCCCGGTGAATGGCAGACCTACGACATTATCTTCCATGCCCCGATTTTCGATGTCAACGACCAGGTTATCCGCCCGGCCCGGCTGACCGTGCTCTGGAACGGCGTGCTGGTGCAGGATAACGTAGAGATCAAAGCCACTCCGGGCGGCGTCCGGAACAAGGAAGCCGCCAAGGGACCCATTTTCCTGCAGGACCACAGCCATCCGGTGAAGTTCCGCAATATCTGGGTGCGTGAACTGAACTGAGCACCGTCATCGCCGGGGTGTTATGGAACGCATACCCCCGGAGCGCGATCCCCGCACGTGAGAGCGGCTCATTGGCACCGCTCTCACGTGACTGGTTTGGACGGGAGGTGATATCAGACTCTTCCCGAAGGAACGGAAATCATTGCTATGGCATGGAAAGCTCCATCATTCATACGGAAATCCGGCAAGCTGCCGTTTACCCGACACACGATCCTGCTTGGTCTCGGAACCGCGTTCGGACTGCTCCTGGCGCTGGGAGGGGGAACGGCGCTCCACTATACCTCAACTGACGAATTCTGCGGGATCTGTCATGTTCACCCCCATGTGGAGATTTCCTGGAAACAGTCCGGACATTTCAAGAACCGGAGCGGTGTGGTTGTACACTGCGTGGAATGCCACCTGCCGCCCGGCGGCGTCCGGTATGTGACCGAGAAAGCCCGGCTGGGTATCCGGGACGGCTTTGCGTTCTTCTTCACCGATACGGACAAGATCGACTGGGAAGCCAAGTCCACGCTGGAAGCGGCGGCTCATTACACCTTCGATGAGTCCTGCGTACGCTGCCACCAGGATCTCTACAGCAAGGACCTGACCCCCAAGGGGGTGAAAGCCCACGAGTACTACCTGAAAAACGCCGGGCAGGTGCGCTGCATCAACTGCCACCTGGATGCGGGGCACTGGCGGAGCGAACCGGCCGGAATGATGGAACTGACCGACGAGAGCGGTCCCAAGGCCCCGGTCTACCCCTCCGATTCCGGAGCGTTCGAGAAGTACACCGAAACCATCCCCGGGACTGAGGTGACCTTCAATATGGTCCCCATTCCCGGCGGGACATTCGACATGGGCAGCCCGGAAGGGGAATCCTGCCGCCGCCCGGACGAAGGCCCGGCGCGGAAGGTGACGGTCAGTCCCTTCTGGATGGGCGAAATCGAGGTGAGCTGGCGCGAGTACATGACCTTCTTCGCCGCGACATCCACCGGGGAAAAGACCGGTGAGGCACAGGCGACCGAGGAAGTCGGCGTGAAGGCGACCGACGCCATCACCGGCCCGACGCCGCCTTACGGCGCTCCGGACCAGGGTTGGGGACGAGGGCTCCGTCCGGCCATCACCATGTCCCACCACGCGGCGGAAGTATACTGCCAGTGGCTCTCCAGGGTGACCGGAAAGAAATACCGCCTCCCCACCGAGGCGGAGTGGGAGTACGCCTGCCGGGCGGGCCAATCCACCCCTTACCCCTTCGAGGGGGACCCGGCGCAGTTTACCACGGCATCATTGAAGAACCGGCTTTTCGGAGTGGATGATTCCATAGTCCGCAAGAACGCGTGGTTCCGGGCGAACAGCGGCGGAAAAACCCAGCCGCCCTATACCACGCCGCCCAACGCATGGGGAATGTACAACATGGTCGGGAATGTGCGGGAGTTCTGCTCCGACTGGTACGCGCCGGACGCCTACGGTTCCGACGGTGCGTCAATCGATCCGAAGGGCCCCTCCGGCGGAACGGAGCACGTGGTGCGCGGCGGGTCGTTCCAGAGCAGCCCGGAAGACCTGCGTTCGGCGGCCCGCGACCACACCGAAACCGAACGCTGGCTCATGACCGATCCCCAGTCGCCCAAGAGCGTCTGGTGGTACTCCGACGTGAAGGACGTGGGCTTCCGGGTGGTGCGGGAAGTGGAGGACGCGCCGCAATGAACGGGGCAGCCGGGTCATTTCGCCCCATGAAATCACGAAAGAATCACATATGACGCCGCTTGCGGAAATTCAGGACTTTGCCCAGCGAGTCGCCGAGGAATTCCACCCGGAGCGGATCATCCTCTTCGGCTCATACGCACATGGCACGCCCGGACCGGACTCCGATGTGGATTTGCTGGTGATCCTTCCGTTTTCGGGTAAACCCTGGCGAATGGCCTCCCTGATTCGCCGGCGGATTCACCCCCCCTTTCCGGCGGATATCCTCGCCCGGACGCCATCTCAGGTCTTGGAGCGAATACACCGGGGCGACTGTTTCTTCCGGGAAATCACCGAGCAGGGCAGGGTATTGTATGAACGATGAAACCGCCAGATGGGTAAAAAAAGCGGAAGGAGACTTCATAACCGCACGGCGGGAATTGACCGCAACGGAGTTCCCAAATTACGTGCAGGGTGATATATGACACAAGCGGTTCGTTCGCAATTCGCGCCACCCGGCTGTATGGACAGCTGTATGGACAAATGATAGTGGCCATAATGACTTCATGATTCCTCATCTGTGCCTTCGTACCTTTTCAGTTCCGGCACCCAGGCACTTCGGCACTCAGGCACTTTCTCCGAAAGGGGCGCACCATGAGCAACGGATCAGGATTCTCGCGGCGGTCGTTTATCGGAACCGCCATGACGGCGGGCGCGCTGGCGGTGGCCTGCGGCCAGGCCAAATCCTCCAAAAAGGTCACTGTTCCCACCATGCTCGATACGGCGCCGGACGGCCCCGAGCTGAAAGCCGGACTCGTCGGCTGCGGCGGGCGCGGCAAAGGCGCGGCGATCAACTTCATCAACGCCGGGCCGAACCTGAAAGTCACCGCGGTGGGCGATGTTTTCGCCGACCGGGTCCAGGAAGCGGTGGCCATGGTCAAGGAACAGGGCAAGCAGGATGTTCCCGCGGAAAACTGCTTTGTGGGTTTCGACGCCTTTCAGAAGGTGATCGACTCGGGCGTGGACGTTGTCATTCTCGCCACGCCGCCCCATTTCCGCCCCCAGCATTTCGCCGCGGCGGTGGCCGCCGGGAAGCACGTGTTCATGGAGAAGCCGGTCGCGGTTGACCCGGTGGGTATCCGCTCCATCATCGAATCGGCCGGACAGGCCAAGACCAAGAACCTCTGCGTGGTCACCGGCACCCAGCGTCACCACCAGCGCTGCTATGTGGAAATCTGGAAGCGCTTGCAGGAAGGCGCCATCGGGGACATCGTCGCCGCCCGCGCCTATTGGAACCAGAACAAGCTCTGGCATCGCGACAAGGACCCGAAGTGGTCCGACATGGAATGGATGATCCGCGACTGGGTGAACTGGCGCTGGCTTTCCGGCGACCACATCGTCGAGCAGCACGTCCACAACCTCGACGTCATCCACTGGTTCACCGGCAAATATCCGGTCAAGGCGGTGGGCATGGGCGGCCGCGCCCAGCGGGTCACCGGCGACCAGTATGATTACTTCTCGGTGGACTACGAGTTCGACAACGGCATGCACATGCTGAGCATGTGCCGTCAGATCAACGACTGCTGCAACAACGTTTCCGAATTCCTGGTCGGCACGAACGGCTCCACCAACTGCGCCAATACCATTTACGGTCCCGACGGCAAGGTGGTGTTCATGATCAAGCCGGCGGCGGAAAAAGAGAAGGACGCCCAGCAGAAGCTGGACTACGAGGTCATGTACATAGAGAAGGACAGCCCCTACGACCAGGAACATATCGACATGGTGACCGCCATCCGCACCAGCACGCCCCTGAACGAGGCGGAAGCCACGGCCAATTCGACCCTGACCGCCATCATGGGACGGGAATCCGCCTACAGTGGTACGGAGACCACCTGGCAGGAAATGATGGATTCCACCATGCGGCTCGGCCCGACCGAGTATGCTCTCGGCCCGGCGGACACCGCTCCCGTTGTCCCGAAACCCGGCAAGGCGTTTGAACCGAAAAAGGCGTAAGAAGCAATCCGAGCCGCAAAGCACCCGCAACAGGCGGACGGGTAAGGCCGGCCGCCCGTTGCGGACAGTGGAAAAGCGGAGGGGCGGATAAACGCCTCTCCGGTCGGAACGGTTGCGGCACGCCCGGAGAACAGCAGCGGATGGCAGCCGGGATGATCCCCCGGACTATCCGGAATAGGGGTCTGGTTTCGCCCGGCCCCGCGTCCCTTTCGTTGCACCGCATTACCACGAAAAACCAGTGCGGGTCTTATGACTTCGCACCATCGCGAGATACATCGGAGGTTTTCATGCGCATCAATCGCCGTGGATTCATTCGCACATCGGCCGCGAGCTCGCTCGGTGCGGCGGCGGTTTCCGCCGCCGGGGCCATGACCGTGCCCGACCCGCCGCGCAAGGCCCAGCTCAAACTCTCCTGCCAGGAAGGAGTCGCTCCCGGCGCCTCGCTTGCCGAGAAACTCGATTTCATCGAAAAACACGGGTATGTCGGCATCGAACCCGGAGGCGCCAACCTCCCGAGCCGGGTCACCGAGTTCCAGAACGCCCTCCGGGGCAGGCCGGTAAAGGTGAGCGCCATCTGCGCCGGATTCAAGGGCGTCATCATTTCCGAGGACGAGTCGGTCCGCCGTCAGGCCATGGACTCCATGAAGGAAATTCTGGCCGCCGCGGGGGCGCTCGGCTCCACCGGGCTCATCATCGTCCCGGCCTTCAACAACCAGACCAAGCTGCCCAACCACGAGGCGCGGCCGCTGCTCATCGACCAGTTGAAGGAACTCGGTGAGCACGCGGTGAAGGTCAAATCCCGCATCCTCCTCGAACCGCTGAACCGCAAAGAGGCGTTTTTCCTCCGCCAGGTCGCCGACGCCGCCGCCATCTGCCGTGACGTGGACAGCCCCGGCATCTGCTGCATGGGGGATTTCTGGCACATGACCTGGGAGGAGACGAACGACATGGGCGCCATCCTCTCCGGGAAGGACCACCTCCACCACATGCACATCGCCAGCCGCAAAAACCGCAAGATGCCCGGCGAGGACCCCGGCGACAACTATGTGGAGGGGTTCCGCGGTCTGAAGATGATCGGCTACCAGGATTACGTGTCCCTGGAATGCGGTTCGGTGGGCGACAAGGCGGTCACCATTCCCGCCGCGGCGAAGCTCATGCGGGAGCAGTGGGCGAAAGCGTGATACGCTGCATCATCGCTTCCCGGTCTGGTCCGTTACGGACCGGCGGCACACACAGCGAACGGGAGCCGGAACATCCGGCTCCCGTTTTTCACGAGTATCTGATTCGAGAGAGTGGTCGAATCATAGAGAAGCCCCGGAAAGCGGCGGAAACAACGGAAATATGAGCACTGAAAACGCCCGGTCATTTCAGGTCCGGGCGCGGGTCCCGGATCGGCATCATTTGGAGATGATCACGAGGAACGTTCCGCCGTCGCGGTACACGAGCAGAGGAACGCGGTTCCCCGCCTGACGGTAGCGGGAACGGAACTCGTTCACCGAGCCGACCGCCCCCCGGTTTACTTCCATGATGATATCCCCTGCCCGAAAGCCGATATCCGCCGCCCGGCTGTCCGGTTGAACCCCGGTCACCACCACGCCGTTCACCGAGGCGGGAATGTTGTACTGGCGGCGTGCGCCGGCGTCCAGCGGACGAAGGGTCAGGCCCAGTGCGGAGGGCTCGCCATCCTGGCCGCGCGGCGCCTGCGGCGGCGATTCCTGTTGTTGAGAAGGCGTTTCTCCAAGTGTCACCAGTACTGACCGTTCCGTACCGTCGCGCTGGATGGTCAGTTCCACTTCCTGCCCCGGTCCCCGGAGGGCAATGATGTTCCGGAGTTCCGCGGCGGTGGTTACATCCTGCCCGTCAACAGCCATGATGACATCGTACTGCCGGAGCCCCGCCCTGTTGGCGGGACTTCCTTCCGCAACGCCCGAGATCACCACGCCCCGTCCATCCGGAATGTTTAGGGATTCGGCGAGTTCCTGGGTTACTGTCTGAATGTTGACTCCCAGGTAGCCCCGCTCGAACCGGCCGGTTTTGAGAATGCTTTCCATCACGGTGCGCGCCATGTCGGAGGGGATAGCGAACCCGACGCCCTGGTAGCCGCCGGTACCGCTGGCGATGGCGGTGTTGATACCCACCAGTTCGCCGCGCATGTTCACCAGCGCTCCCCCGGAGTTGCCCGGATTAATGGCGGCGTCGGTCTGAATGAAATCCTCCAGGTCCACGATTCCCACGTTGGCCCTCCCCTTGGCCGAGACAATCCCCATGGTCACCGTATGGTCCAGCCCGAAGGGATTCCCCACCGCCAGAACCACCTCTCCGAGCCGCAGATTGGCTGAACTTCCTATGGGAATGGGGCGAATCCCCTCAATGTCGCCTTTGAGACGGAGCACCGCCACATCCGTGGGCGGATCCGTTCCGATAACCTCGACCTGAAAGCTCCGGCCTTGGGGCGTGGTCACTATGATCTGATCGGCGTTTTCCACAACATGGTTATTGGTAAGCACCAGGCCATCCTCGCTCACGATCACACCGGAACCGACACCCCGCTGCTCACGGGGCTGCGTGGGGGCTCCCGGCCCGAAGAAACGGCGAAAGAGCGGATCGTCGAATGGAAATCCGCCGCCTGGCGCCTGGATCTCGCGGGTTGAGGAAACGTTGACCACGCTTTCGACACTCCGTTCCGCCACATCCGATATGGTGTATTCTCCGTCATCTCCGAGAAAATCGGGCAGGGCGATCCGTGTGCTGTCCGGACGGCCGGGGAAGCGGAATCCTCCGCGACGGTCGCTGTCGCCACATGAGAAAAGACCGGGGATAGCAAGCAGGAAGCAGAGCAACAGGTGTATGACAGGTCTGGAATGCATGTTCCCTCCTTCGGGTATCGCGGCGGCAGGGGCGGTGATCCAGTCCCTTTCCCCGGACCACATGGAAGCGGGCAATGCGATATCATGGTATATGTATAAATGTAATATAATGATAAATGCAATAGAAGGGGCCGCATGTATGAAAAATCGATTGAGTCCATAAATTTCTGTAAAAAGGTGTAGCGCAAAAAGGCGAGCCTGTCGTACATCTCTTAAGGTGGGAAGACCAAAAAGGAGGTATACGATG
>JAWLHT010000275.1:0-7193 GCA_041690195.1 Candidatus Latescibacterota bacterium | reverse complement strand
CCCCGAGAGTCGGGGTCCCCAACCCTGGATTCCAGGGTTGGGGTGACAGAAGGGGAATGAGGGGCATTGTCTTAAAGATAAGCAGATAGTAGTGAACGGTTGTTTTGTGATTCAGGCCTAAAAATATAACTCACCCCTCGTTCCCCTCTCTCGGTGAGAGAGGGGATGACCCGTTATCGGCTCTCTTGGCGCTCCCTGTGGCTCAATTCCCCCTCTCTCTGGAGAGAGGGGGCCAGGGGGTGAGTTACCGACCAGAGTCTCCATTGACTACCTTTGGTACTCATGCGTGCCTGCGGTTTTCTCATATCTTTACGACCATGGGAACGAGGGGGTGAGCCAGCTTTTCAGGCCGAATCCCGTTTACATGCGGAATCGTTCGCCGAGGTATATTTTTCGGGCCTCGGGATCATTGGCGAGGAAATCCGCGGTGCCTTCGGTGAGAATGGCGCCGTCTGCGATGACATAGGCGCGGTCGGTGATGGCCAGGGTTTCACGGACGTTGTGGTCGGTGATGAGAATGCCGAGGCCGCGTTCCCGGAGTCCGGCCACCAGGAACTGGATGTCTTCTACCGCGATGGGGTCAATCCCGGCGAAAGGCTCGTCGAGGAGAATGAACTTTGGCTCGGTCACCAGCGCCCGGGCGATTTCCGCCCGCCGCCGTTCGCCGCCGGAGAGGGTGAACGCCTCGCTTTTCCTGATGTGGGTGATGCCCAGTTCCTCCAGGAGCTGCTCCAGGCGTTCCTTGCGGCGCTTACGGTTCATGGGCATGGTCTGGAGGATGGACATGATGTTCTCCTCCACGGTCATTTTGCGGAAAATGGAAGGCTCCTGGGGAAGGTAATTGATCCCGAGCCTCGCCCGTTTGTACATGGGGAGCCGGGTAATGTCCTTATCGTCGAGGAACACCTTTCCCCCGTTGGGCCGCAGGATGCCCACCACCATGCGGAATGTGGTGGTCTTCCCGGCGCCGTTGGGCCCCAGGAGCCCCACAATCTGTCCCTGACGAATGTGGATGGAAACTCCCTTGACCACCGTCCGCTTCTTGAACCGCTTCACCAGGGCGTCCGTTCGAAGGACAGTCTGGTGTGGAGTGTCGGGGGAGGCCTCCGTTACGGACGTGTTCTGTTCACTTGCCGGTTCCGGCATGGATTCATTCTCCTCGTGCTCCGGAGCGGCATGCTCCGGCGTGCGTCGTCAGTCAGAATGTGATACGGTTATCTTGAGAGAGCGGACGGAAAACGTAACGCCCCTCACCACTCTCGCGAGCGTGGGGATGCCTCAATTACTGCCGGTGTAAATCACCGGCGCGCCTCATCTTCCCCGCTTTTCACGCTGTCCGGACGGACCGGCTTGTACTCCAGATACTTCCCCGAGGCCTCGCCGCTGCTCCCGCCGCGGATGCGCATATTCGTAATACTGCCGTCATCGAAGAAAAACCGGATGGTATCGCCCTTGGCGGAATTGACAAACTGTTCGCGGCCGCTTATGGTCGCGGCGTGCATGTAGTAGCTCCGGGCCGAGCCGCGGGCCACCACGCCGGTCACCTGGTCTTCGGTCATATCCAGCCGCATGGAGCGGCTTTCCAGCACGCTTCGGTAGTAGACGGCGCCGGTGCTGTCCAGGGCTACCGTGGTTCCGACTGCATTTCCTGCCACTTCCACTGCGGCAAGCTTCCGCTCTTCAAGGTAAACAAATACGGTATCTCCGGTTACCTCGCTCACGATGCGGAGGGGGATGTCGTCTTCATCGCCGGTGCCGTGCATGATATACTCGATCACCGGTTCTCCGAACAGGGTGACCTTCTCCGGAATGTCTTCATAGAGGGCGCGTTCAGACCGGGCGGTCATGCTGTCCTTTTTAACTTCCACACTGTTCCAGAGTTCCGCGGTGCGCGCTTCACGGGCTATCCTGATCGTATCCTGGGCGGTGATGGTGATGATGCTGCCGTCATCGTCCTCACGCACCAGGGAGGGCATCCCGACCACCCAGCCGTTACGGGTGGAATCGTTGAAGGTCAGCGCCATTCCGGTCAGCGAGGAACGGATGGAGTCGTCCCGCACGGTCACCCCACCCGAGCCGTGCAGAATATGCTCGTCCCGGAGATACCGGACTTGGCCCGCCCGGAATGAGCGGGCCTTCTCGATCCCCCGGACATCACCGCTGGCGAGCGCTTCCCGGCGACGGTCGTAGTAGACGAGCGTGTCAGCGTAGAGGGTGCGGACGGAATCCTGGAGCATGGCGTCGCCATACAGCCGGATTTCGTTCCGGACGCTGTTATAGACCGCTTCTTCCGCCCGGAGCAACAAATCCTGGCTCCGGGCGGCCACGTCTCCCGAATAGCGCTTGATCACTCCACCCTCGATGAACTCGGTGGTGGTGCTCTCCGCGCTGAATTCGATCCGGTCTCCGTTCTGCCCGGCTACAGCAACGGCCCCGAGGACCGCGGAACAGAAGATGAATACTTTCAATCGCCGCCGCATACTGACTGTCACTTCCCTTGATTGCGTTCACGGGGCCGGATGGTTCCGGTAATCTCCCGCATGGTGTACCACTTCAGGTCATCCCGGGCTTCAAACTCCCGTCCCCGCTCGGTAATCCCCGGCAGGGAGAGGCTGACCGTCCCCCCCGCCCATATCTTCCGCCCCGCTTTGCTCCAGCGAACGGTATCCGCCGAAGCCCTGGCTTTCCGGGCGGGCCAGTTTACCAGTACGCTGCCCCGGGCGTATGCGCTGTCCGCGGCCCCTTCCCGGAGAAAGAGTGCGCCTTTGCATGCTGAAAATCGAACCCGCTCCCGGCCGTCTTCTTCGAACAACAGAATTTCCACCCGGCCGCTGTGGGGCGCTCCAAAGAGCCGGAACACGCCGGGGCCTGTCTCGAATACCGCTCTCCCGGCCCGCGCTTCCATCCCTTCCGTCCGTATCAGGACATTCCCGGAATACTCTTTCACCAGGGATGAGTCAGGGAGTGTCCGGGTCTCGGTGTGATCTGCCTCCACCCGAATGTCGGCGGAATCTTCCCCGGAAACCGCCGGGACGAGCAGCACGGCGGCGAGAGCGGCCGCCCGGAACACCGGTCTTCCGTTTCGCATGGATTCACCATCACCTCCCCGGAATTTCGATTTCCTGCCCCTCTATCACTCCGGTCACGCGCCCCATGGAATAGCTGGTCAGATCATCCGGCGCCACGAAGGCGACTCCCCGCTCTTGGGCGTTGTCAACGGAAAGGACGACGGTGCTGTCGGCGTAAATCATACGTGTTCCGGAGATCCATCGTATAAATGGAGTTATCATTGTCGCGTTCCGGTGATGCCATGTGACCAGGACATTGTCTTCGGCCCGGAGGCTGTCAATGGACTCGGACATGCCGTACACGATTCCCCGTTCAGCCGTGAGCGTTGATGTCAATTCCCCCTCCCGCGAGTAGAGTTCGACCTGGAGGTTGCCTTCCGCCAGGGACAACCCCTGTCCCTGGAACACCTTCACGCTGTCTGCCCGGACGACCGCTTTGGTTTCCCCGCCTTCGGTTACCACAAACCGGGCGTCGATGAACACCTGGTCCGGACCGGCAGGTATCGTTATCCCGGGAGCGGAGGCAGCAGGCTTCTCCCCCTGGCAGCCGCCAAGCAGCGCCAGCGGTAAAAGGAACACAAGTCCCGCCATGAACAGACGATTTCGGGAATGTTTGATCGGAAAGGCCATCTCGGGATCCGGGTTTCGGGTGAACTGGGGTGCAAATATCGGTCCGGCAAAGGAGGCCGGATTGCTTCTGGCGATAAGACGCCCGAACTGATGAATCGCGCCAAAAAGACGGGGGGCGATTCGTTCCGGGATTGAAACAGAATAACGCATACCCCACAGTCGTAAACAGAAGGAAAACGGTTAGACTCATGAGCGCTAAAAGAGAATCGGTGACACCGGGTTTCCCCAAAAGAGTAACTCACCCCGATCTCCCTCTCCAGAGATTGTCATTACCCAAGTTTTTTGAAGGTGGGAGAAAGGGTGGAGGTGATTGTTGCACGTGCGCCACACCGTTGACGCATTGTGTAACTCAAAGTATGCCATCGAGTCATCCCCTCTATACCCGAGAGAGGGGATGACCCGTTATCAGCCATCTCAGTGCTTCCTATGGCTCAATTCCCCCTCTCTCTGTAGTGTGGGGGCCTGGGGTTGAGTTACCGACCAAAGTCTCCATTGACTACCTTTAGTACTCATGCGTGCCTGCAGTTTTCTCTTATCTTTACGACTATGGGACCGAGGGGTGAGTCAGATTTCCGGGGTCTGAACCGCAAGACGCCCGTTCAGCACTAACTTCTTTTGTTTACGACTGTGGGATCAAGGGGATGAGTACGTTTTCGGGAAGAATCGGCTTAACCGCCACAGACAGGGTTTTCCATTGGTTTTCCCAAGTCCGGAAATTTATTCTTCCGTGGGGCGGGTCTTCCAGCGACGATGGAACCACACCCACTGTTCGGGATGCTTGCGTATGAAATCTTCAATTACCCGTGAGCATTCCGCGGTAAGTACGGCGACATCACGGTCGCGATCCCCGGTTTCATGAACAAACAGCGGATCACCGATGTGAATATGGTGTTTGTCGCTTTCATCACGCCATGTGAAGAAGGGAATGACCGGGACCCGAAACCGGAGCGCGAGATGGGCCGGGGATGTGGCGGTATGCGCGGGTTTGCCGAAGAAATCCACAAACTTCCCTTTTACTTTCGTATCCTGGTCGATGAGGGCGGCGACCAAGCTTCCCCCCTTCAGGCAACGAACGATATCGCGGGTGTCGTGACCACGGGAGATAACCTGCACTCCGGCGAACGACCGTGACCGGTGCAGCTCCTTTTCCAGACGGGAATCATACACCCGGCGGGCGATAGCCGCCAGGGGAATTCCGGACATGCTCAGATACGCTCCCATCATTTCCCAGCATCCGGCATGGGATGTGAGCATGATGGCCCCGCCGTATTCCTTCAGCGCCGCGAAGACAGGTCCCAAGTCCACCGGGGAGAAGGCGGCGAGAACATCCTCCCGCTTCATCGCCCGGATGCGGACGGTGTCCACGAAGTTCATGGCCAGATACCGGAACGTCTCGCGGGCAAGACGTTTGATTTCCTCCGGAGACTTCTCTCCGCCGAACGCCAGGGTGAGGTGCTCCACCGCGAGACGGTGCTCCTTCCGGGCCACCCACGGCGCAAAACGGCCCAGCGCGGACCCGATCCGGAGCGAGGGTTTTCTCGGAATGAAGCGGAACAGTCCGATGACACCCCGGACCGCGATATACACCAGATCGTTTTTCAGTTTCTTCAGGGGTTTTCCCCTGCCCATGAGAACTCCTTGGAATGAAGAAGCCGGAAGTCAGAAACCGGGAGTCAGGAGAGATCCTGTTTCGCGGAAATGATCCAACCCGAACCCGGCAGGCGACCACCCCCGCACCTTTTTCCCTTCTGTCTCACTCATGGCTCCCGACTCCTGTCTTTTTCAAACCACTCCGGCCAGGGACAGGTCGATCCAGCGGATGAGCCCAATGGGAACGCCCGCGCCATCCGCCACCACGAGGGCGGTCACAATATGCTTTTCCATGAGATTGACCGCAACGGCGGCGAAGGCGTCCTCTTCGATGGTGATAACGCCGGACCGTGGTTCTCCGCCCCGTCCGGTATGGGCCATGGCCTCACGAGCGGTGATTTCGAGCGGACGGGGAGCCCACTGCAGGAGCCGCCGCAAATCGCCGTCGGTGATAACTCCGGATAACGTGTCGCCTTCGGTGATAACCGCGATTCCGAGCTGATATTTGCTCATCACCTCGATCACCTTTCCCATGGGAGCGTCAATGTCCGCCAGGGGAAGCCGTTCGTCGGAGGTCATCAGATCCCGTACCCGGTAGGTGAGTTTACTTCCGATGGTCCCTCCGGGATGGAGCGCGGCGAAATCCTCCGCAGTGAGGCCTTTGCGGTGGAGAAGGCTCATGGCCAGGGCGTCACCGAGCGCCAGGGTGACCGTTGTCGAGGCGGTGGGAACGATATTGAAGGGGCAGGCTTCCCGGCTCACCGAGATATCCAGAACAACATCGGATATCCCGGCCAGATTGGAGGAGGGATTCCCGGTCATGGCAATGATGGGGACGCCGAGCCGTTTGAGGTGATTCAGCATGCTGTTGAGTTCGTCGGTGGAACCGCTTTTGGAGATGATTACAGCGGAGTCGTCGCGCATTATGGTTCCGATATCGCCGTGGGCGCCTTCCACCGGGTGGATGAAAAACGCCGGAATCCCGATGCTGGAAAGCGTGGAGGCAATCTTTCGCCCGATAATGCCCGACTTGCCGATGCCTGAAACGATTACCCGGCCCCGGGTGTTCGCTATGATTTCTTCCGCCTTCTCGATCTCCGGACCAATGCGTTCCGCCATTCGGGCAATGGCTTCCGCTTCTATTTTCAGTACTTCCCGTGCAATGTCTCTGGTCACCGTTTCATCTCCCCGGTATTCGACAGGGAGCGCGTGCGCTCCCGCTTGCGGTATCAGTATATCGGTGGGAAATATACCATTCCGGTAGGCGGTATCCAACCGGAAACTGCGGGCCGGAAGACCGGCGGCTCGGGCAGAAACATGAAACGCCTCCGGTTTTCCGTCCGGGAATGTCCATGCGAAAAAAACGGCCGGTTCATAACGAATAAAGGATGGCGGACGGTGTACGCGGATGATTCGACAGGCTATCACCGTATTGGTGAAATAACAGTGTAACGCACAGTCGCCCATTGAGTGACACCCTTCTTTCACCCATGCAGGCGGAGTTGGCACGGGGTCCGATCTCCCTGAGCGTCGGGGCCAAGGGGCATAGTCGCAAACATAAGCAGATAGAAGTGACCGGGTGTTTTGTGGCTCAGGCCCGTAAATATCACTCACCCCTCATTCCCTCTCTCGGGGAGAGAGGGAATGAGGGGCATTGTCGTAAAGATAAGAGAAAATCACAGGTACGCATGAGTACTAAATATAATTAGTGGAGGTTTTGCCGGTAACTCACTCCCTGGCCCCCTCTCTCCAGAGAGAGGGGGAAACCGAGCCATAGGGAGCGCCAAGAGAGCCGATAACGGGTCATCCCCTCTCTTGCGAGAGAGGGGAACGAGGGGTGAGTTATATTTTCAGACCTGAATCACAAAACAACCGTTCACTACTATCTGCTTATCTTTACGACAA
>JAWLHT010000274.1:0-7211 GCA_041690195.1 Candidatus Latescibacterota bacterium | reverse complement strand
AAGACACGCAGCGCTGCGCCGCATGCGTCCCCGCCACCCGCACCGTTGCGTATAACAGGAGCACAGCAGGCCGATGGCACATGACCACCCCTTTGCGGCAAGGTGACCCCCATCCGGACCGTACTGATGTGAAAAGGAGATCAAGCCCCATGATTCACCATTTCCGCACCATCGCCGTCGCGGCCGGCCTGTTGCTGGCCCTGACCGTCCTGCCCGCTTCCGCGCCCGGCAGGACTTTCGAAGGAGCATCCCTGATCGAGAGTTACGGCTATTCCGACTGTGTCCTCCTGGAAAACGATCTCGTCCGGGTGATCCTGGAGCCCAACTGCGGCGGACGGGTGATCGAATACTCCTACCGGGGAACAAACGCCCTCTATGTGGACCGCTCCCAGGACGGCATGATCTATACCCCCGGTGAAAACATGCCGAATCCCTCCGGCGGCCGCTGTGATATCGGTCCGGAGATGACCATCCCCAAGCGGCCGGATTTGTGGCTCGGCAAGTGGAAAGCGGAGATCACCGGTCCCCGCACCGCCCGCATGACCAGCGTGGAGTGCCCCAACACCGGCGTACAGCTTGTCCGCGAGTTCCGTCTGGACAAGAATTCCACCCGCATGGTGTTTACCCAGACCATACGAAATGTCAGCAGGGAGACCAAGCGGTACAATCACTGGAGCCGCACCTTTGCCACCGGCGGCGGGATCTGTCTCGTTCCCATCAGTCCGGGAAGCCGGTTCCCGCGCGGATTTACCGTTTACCGCGACGGCGCGTTGGTTATCCGTCCCGAGGACCATGAAAACGTTCGCGTCCGGGACAATGTCCTCATCATCGACGGCGAGCCGCCCCAACCCAAGTTCGGACTTGACTCCAACACCGGCTGGCTGGCCTACATCACCCGTGACAACCTGCTCTTCGTGAAGCGGTTCAAGACATTCCCGGAGCGGGCCTACGCCGAATTCGCCGCGCTTACCATTTCCATCTGGTACTACAAGGACCAGATGTGCGAACTGGAGCCCATCGGTCCCGCCGAAACGCTGAAACCGGGACAATCAGCCTCCTTTACAGAGGAATGGCAGCTTTTCCCCTACACATACCCGCAGGATAAACGGGTCGATTTGAAAGCCGTGACCGAACTCGTGGAAAAGCAGGGTAAGTAGCGGCCGGAATCCGATCCCGAAGGCCTGCGTTCTCCCGGCCTCCGGATGGTTTTGTCCAATACGGGGGAACCGGGGAAGAACTCCGGACGTCTCCCCATATTCCAGAGGATCGGAACTGAAGACGAACGGAAGCACCACGGCTGCTGCGATTTCCGCTTGTCTCAGTCCCGTGTACCGGTATATTGATTGAGCTTCACACAGTCCGCTCCCACCGGCCCCGGCCGGTGGGAGCGTTGCGCAGTTTGGAATAGAAGGACAGGCGTATGGATTGGCTGAGAGACATCAGGGAACGTGTCGCGGAAATGGGACAGGACACCGGGGAACAACGGCGGTTCGGCACATTTGCGGGAGTGTTTACCCCCGATGTGCTCACCATCCTCGGTGTTATCATGTACCTCCGCCTGGGATGGGTGGTGGGAAACGCCGGGTTTCTCGGCGCGGTGCTCATCATTCTCATGGCGCAGACAGTCACCATCTGCACCGGCCTCTCCATGTCTTCCATCACCACCAACATCCGCATCGGGGCGGGCGGAGCCTACTCCATCATCTCCAAATCCCTGGGACTGGAGGCCGGAGGAAGCGTCGGCATCCCCTTTTACATTTCCCAGACCCTGTCCGCATCGTTATACATCATCGGGTTCACCGAGGGATGGATCCGCATTTTCCCGCAGCATCCCGCCATGGCGGTATCCGCAGCCGCATGGCTGATTCTGCTGGTCATTTCCTACATCAGCGCCCGGTTCGCCATCCGGGTGCAGTATACAATCATGGTCATCATCGGGCTTTCCCTTCTCTCGGTCGTGCTCACTCCATCCCAACCCAACCCTGAATTCGTACTGGTGGGAAATTTCGAGGACACCGGGTTCTGGCAGGTCTTCGCGATCTTTTTCCCGGCGGTGACCGGCATTATGGCGGGAGCGAACATGTCCGGTGAACTCCAGCGCCCCCGCCGGGCCATTCCCCTCGGCACCATGAGCGCCATCGGCGTTACCATGGTCATCTACCTGGGGCTGGCCTATGTGACGGCCCGGTACATTCCGTCCGCCGAACTCCGCTCCAACCAGATGGCGCTCGTGGACCATTCCCGCTGGGCCCCGCTGGTGCTGGCGGGCATTCTGGCGGCGACGTTCTCCTCGGCTCTCGGGAGCATGGTGGGTGCGCCACGGGTCCTGCAGGCGCTTGCCCAGCAAAGGACCGTGCCCTTTCACCGGTTCTTCTCCGCCCGGGCCGCCGACGGCGAACCGAGGAACGCCACCATTTTCACCGGCGGGGTCATCATCGCCGCCATATTCATGGGAAACCTGAACTCTCTGGCCGCGTTCATCACCATGTTCTTCCTGATTACGTACGGTACCCTGAACCTGGTGGTGTTCATTCAGCAGAGCATGCGAATCATCAGCTTCCGGCCGACTTTCCGGGTCCCCCGCATTGTGCCCTTTATCGGCGCGGTGAGCTGTTTTTTCATCATGTTCCTCATCAACGCTGCTTTCAGCGTTGTTGCCATGATCACCATTGTCGCGCTCTATCTCTGGCTGACCCGACGGGGGCTGGAAAACGAGGGCGGCGACATTCGGGGCGGCATGCTTCTGGCTCTGGCGGAACGTTTTTCATACATGGCCAGCCGTTTCCCCCGCCATCACGTTTCCTGGAAGCCCGACTTCCTCCTCCCGGTGGACGATCCCCGGGTGTGGTCGGGACCGCTCTTCTTCATCCGGAGCATTGCCTGGCCCTCGGGGAGCATATTCGCCTTTACCGTACGCACCGACCAGATCGAGGAAACCGAGACCGAGTTGAACGAGCTTCTGCGGCCGCTCCGGGAACAGAAACTCCCGGTGAGCGCGACCGTCATCGAGGACGCCGACTTTCTCCACGGCGCCAGACTGGTGATCCAGACACTCAAGGCCGGGACATTCCGCCCCAACACCCTTTTTCTGACCCTGGGCAACGACACCCGTAAAGACGCGGTTATCGAACAGCTTGTGGCGCACGCCGTACGTCACCGGCTGGGACTTATTCTGCTCCACCAGTACTCCCGGACGGGTTTCGGAATGCAGCAGGATGTCAATCTCTGGCTCCGCGACGAGAGCCCGAACTGGCATCTGGCCATGCTTATCGCCCTGCAGCTTCAGATGAACTGGTCGGGCCGGATCAACCTCATCACAGTGACCGGAGACCCAGAGCAGGAATCCCGTCTACAAGATTTTCTTGAAGGATTGAACGATCAGGTCCGCCTGCCTTCCACCACCGAGATTTTCATCCGCATCGGGGGCTTCCAGGAAGCCATATCCAACGCGCCCCGGGCGGATATCAACATCTTCGGCCTTCCCGGAGAACTCTGTCCCGACCATCTCCGCTCGATTACCCAGACCATTAAAACCTCCTGCCTCTTCGTCGCCGATTCCGGACAGGAAAGCGCCGTGGTCTGATTTCCCGGGGCACGGGACATCATCTCGGAATCAGCGGCGGGAAGTATCCCGGCGGACAGTAAGCGAACACCGAGACCGCGAGGGGAAGGTGATTGTCGCCGGGGTTGTCCCGGATACCAGGGAAAGTCTGCCTCTTTCTCCGTCGAAATTATAGTTCCCGGCCCCATTTCCTGTCACTTCCAAACTGCTCTTATACCCTTCCACATCAGCCAGGCGCCAGTTTTTTCTATACGACAGTCCCCCCAAAAAACATACCCGACCCTACCCATATATTTCCATATATTGTTATCTATGTTTGCGAGCGCATCGGCTTTCACTCCCGGAAAAATGTTCTATTGAAAGGAGATCAGCATGAGAGCAGCAGGGGTGATGCACCGGTCTTTGTTGGCGGCATGTCTGGCAGTACTCACCGCTTGTTCGGCCATCCAGGCACAGGATACTGATAAATACACCCCATCGGTTGGTCAGAAAGGCAAGGATGTGGTGTGGGTTCCCACTCCACAGGCGTTGGTGGATAAGATGCTCGACATGGCCGGGGTCACGGAAAAAGATTATGTCATTGATCTCGGTTCCGGCGACGGCCGCACGGTCATCACCGCCGCGAAACGGGGCGCCCGGGCGCTCGGCATCGAGTACAACCCGGATATGGTAACCCTGTCCCGGCGCAATGCCGAACGGGAAGGAGTGAGCGAGCGGGCGACCTTCATGCAGGCGGACCTGTTCGAAAGCGACCTCTCGCAAGCCACGGTGATCACCATGTTTCTTCTTTCCAGCATCAATCTCAAGCTGCGACCCATCATCCTGGACTTGAAACCCGGCACCCGCATCGTCTCCAACACCTTTACCATGGGGGACTGGGAAGCGGATGAAACAGCCTCGGTGGAAACGAGCGACTCATCCTGGAACACCGCCCTCTTCTGGATCGTGCCCGCCAAAGCCGGAGGAACCTGGAAAATGACGGATGGAGTGCTCTCGATCACCCAGGAGTACCAGCGGTTCTCCGGCGCCCTCACCTCCGGAGGCCAAACCACCGAACTTTCGGAGTGCAATCTGCGGGGAGACCAGATCAGCTTCAGCGCCCGGGGAACCCATTACACGGGCCGCGTGAACGGCGACAGCATGGAAGGAACGAGTTCCTCCGGCGGGAACAATCGTACCTGGCGCGCGGTCCGGACCGGGAAGTGACTCCGCGTCGAAAGCCCTGAATCACCGTCTCCAGCAAAGCGCCCGCATATGCGGGCGCTTTTATGTCAGGCAAGATGATATAAGCAGAGAATTTATACTTGACTGGAGAACGGAGGGTAGTATCTTTATCCATATATTCACATAGCGTAACCACTTGAAGATTCGACAGTCCGCATCCGGCGAAAAGATTTCCGCCCTCGCGGACACCTATAAACAGCAACGGTACACCGGGAGGATACCCCCATGATGATCGTCACAACCCCGCTTATTGAAGGACAACCCGTCCAGCGCTATTTCGGCATTGTCAGCGGCGAGGCCATTCTCGGCGCGAACATCTTCCGGGACTTTTTCGCCGGTATCCGCGATATCGTGGGCGGACGCTCCGCCGCGTATGAAAAGGAGCTTCGCAAGGCCAAGGAAATCGCGCTCGAGGAAATGGCCGAGCAGGCCCGCAATATGGGAGCCAACGCCATCGTCGGGGTAGACCTCGACTACGAAACCATCCAGGTCGGCCAGAGCGGCGGCATGCTCATGGTGAGCGCCAGCGGAACGGCGGTGCTGGTGGGTTGAGGGGTTCGGGAATGATTCCCGGACACCATGCCCCTTCATCTCTCCGGCTGTCCGACGGGGGACGGAATCCATTGAACAGAAGTCTGGTGTTTGCACTGCTGGCTTCGGCCGCGATTGCACTCTCCTGTCCCGCGCAGCTCCGCGCGGAGGAAGAGCCGACCCCGCATCGCACGGGGGAGCTATCCCTCCTCAACCCGGCAGTGCTCGCCATCCGGACCTGGCAGCTCTTTTCGCACCACGCTCCGTTCCACATCATGAACTGCCAGTTCCGGCCCTCCTGCTCGGAATACGGTCTCGACGCCATCCGGGAAGCCGGAACCCCGCGCGGGGTACTCTGCGCCGCCGACCGGGTCATCCGCTGCAATCCGTGGGCCGGACGGCACTACGACCGGGATGCCGACGGCAGACTCCGGGACCCGTTCACGCCGGGTCCGCATTTCCGGAGCCACACCGCGCCGCAGGTGTGCATTCCGCTCTCGCTCGTCGTCCCCGGCCTGAACAAGATGGCCAACGGGAGGCTTGCGGACGGTTTGACCACGCTGCTTGTGACCGATCTGACAGGGTACTCCGCATACCGCGCCTCCCGGAGCGGAAGCTGGCTGGCAATCCCCTGCGCAATAGCGTTTTCCCTGTTCTATGCGAGCGATGTTTACTTCAACTGCATCTCACTGGGAGAAAGGTAAGAACATGCTCCGGAAGCTCACACTGTTCGTCTTGCTGTTCGCGCTCGCCAACTCCGTTTTCGCGGCCGATGTGGTCCGCATGAAGAACGGGAAGGAGTACGAGGGGAAAGTCGTGACAATCACCCCCAGCACAGTGGAACTGTTATCGGAAAAACTCATGCTGAAACGGATCATCCCCAAGAAAGACATCTCGGTCATCGAATACGAGAACGGCGAGAAGGAACAATTCCCGGAGTGTACGGAGAAACGACTGACCGCCCGCGAACGGGAAAGGCTGCAAACCTACGGTGGCATCTCCTGCTGCGCCTTGGCCACGATTATCGCGGTGGTGGCGATTATGGCGAATAATGATTGAGGGAGCGGAGAATTCCAGATAATACTGGCTGAAAAAAATTCTGTCCGACTTTCAAATCAAAGGAAGCGTTGTCCGAAAAGAGTATTTTCGTATATTTATGGTGTGGAGCAACCGGATGATTTGACATAGGCTGACAAATTCTGCGCAGATTGCTTTTTTTCATTGACATAGCTTTTCGAGAATTATAAATTTGACTGCAACACAATCTATATGGGCTCCTATAAATCACATAGAATCTTTTGTGCGCATAAGCGCACTGTTTACTACCCAACACCTTTGGGTATTAATACCGAACCCACCCCAGAATTTAAAGCATATTACTATCTGACACTGCGTTTGCGGCGACTTACGGAAGGTTTGAAACAATTAAACAAAGATTTTTCCTTTAACATGGAGGTTTGTATGAAGGAAATTAATCTCGAAGCGCAGGATGGAGTTGAAATTTGTGAAGAGTTAAGAGAAGAAATCGAAATTGCGTGTACAAATTGCCGTGGAAAGTGGAGCAATTGGTCAAACAATCGTTCCTGATATAAAAAAACGAGAAAAAATGAAGAACCACACGTGTGGTTCTTCATTTTTTTTGGAGAATATAATGATACGTGATATGCCATATTTAGGTTTCGTGGAAGATTTAAGCTTAGTTGGTATTTCTCCAACAGTGAAAGTTGTGAAAAAGATATCGACGGGTATTTTGGTAAAATCAAACTGTAATAATAATATGTATGTTATTGAAAGAAAAGGGTGTAGACTCAATTGTACCGCTGATCAAGCTGCCCGGGAGAGGGTTTTTATATGTGGCCAAACTGTCTCCCAGCGGTTTGATTTGACATAGGTC
>JAWLHT010000273.1:0-7231 GCA_041690195.1 Candidatus Latescibacterota bacterium | reverse complement strand
GGCGGCCATTTCCAACCGTGATGCGTATTACCAATGCGCATGAACCCGACAAGTGGACCGAAATCCGTACCAGTCAGGTGTTAATTGATATTGATTTGCCAGACTATTTATTTACCCTGGCTAACCTTCAGCGCCCCCGACCTTGGAAGCCCTGAAGTTCATGATAAGAAGCTAAATTAAATCGCGCCGCGACGCTGGGCTAATAGTCCGATCACATAAAACGCACCAATTACGGCTACACCCAACCAAACTTCGCCGGTGCTGGCTAACAAATCAATCAGCATTGGCGTGAGATAATTGGCCAATACGGCAAAACCAACCGCACAAAACAAAATAAACACGGTCAGGCGCAAAAAGAAATGCAAACCACCAATTTGTTTTTTCAACATCGAGGTTAAATCGTCACCATAAATCACCAACAAGGTCGCCATCAAGCCGAACCTTACATCCCGCGGAACCTGGGACAGCAAGTTCACCTATGAAGGAACCCGTGGCGTAATCACCGACGCATGGTTCACGGAGGGCGTGGTCGAATCCATCAAGGAGCTCGGCCTTTCCGGAAACCAGTTCTATATCCGTGAGATCAACGGGTACGACGACTGCATCAACCCGATCTCCGGATGGGTTGACATGGCCCAGCGCACGGGAGTCGACTTCCGGAAACTGAATGGAATAAATCCCATCTCGAACAGCGGCGACGAAAACCTCCAGTGGGTGGATGTCCCCAACGGCGTCTGGTACAAGCGGGCTCCGTATCTCTGGCCCATCAACGCCCCGGATACCTTTTTCCTCAATATCGCCAAGTTCAAGACCCACGGCATGGGGGTCACCCTCTGCTGCAAGAACCTCCAGGGAACCATGGCCTCCGGCTATCAGACGCACTGCTCTTCATTCAACTCTTCCATGAGCATAAACCAGAATGACCGGTATTCCGACGCCTTTACCACGATCCAGGCCAACTATAACCGTCATGTGGCCGACGGTATTCCGCGTTGGGACAAACCCGGAAACTCCGGCGGCATCTGGATGGAAACCTGGGCTTCCCGCTGTCTTGACAACAACTCGGTAAGCAAAGCCAACCTCCATATCGTGGAAGGCATCTATGGCCGCGATGGAAACGGGTTCGTGCTGGGACCCTCTCCCCAGGGACTCGGGACCGATTACCTGACGAACGTCATCATCTTCGGGTTGAATCAGTTCTATGTCGATATCATCGGCCACTGGCTGGCCGGACACGAGCCGGGGAACTTCGGCCTCTTCCATATCGCGAAGGAACGCGGCCTGAGCGAGGTCCTGAACCCGGCGAACATCCCGGTTTATGAGTGGGATCCGAATGGTTCCCCGGTCCGCAAACCGTTTTCCGAATTCGAGCGCACCGAACTCAAAACCTATTATCTCCAGAGAAATTACTCCGGTCAGACCGAAGCATACTACCACCTCTGCAACGAGCAGTTCGAGTATCCCGAGGAACAGTCGCTCATCACGAGCGTGCAGGACAATGCCGCACCCCGGGCTTTCGTGCTGCACCAGAACAAGCCGAATCCGTTCAACCCCGTCACTTCCATCGAGTACTATCTCCCCTCGGGAGGCCATGCCCGGCTGGAAGTATACAACGCCACGGGCCAGCTCGTGGATGTTCTGGTGGACGGGTATCATGCGGCGGGTTCGCACATGGCGACCTGGAACACCGCGGGGAAATCCTCGGGCGTCTACTTCTACCGCTTCCGCAGCGGTGGATTCACCGAGACCAAAAAGATGACACTCCTCAAGTAGCAGCGGGTGACATTGATAGTGTAAGGAGCGTTTCGGCAGTATCACGAATGTGACAGAGGAAAATGGACAGGGGGGGACCCGGATGCCGCACGGACTGTGTCCTCCCCGGTTCACATGGAAAGCCGGCTGGTTTCGGGAGGGCTGACCCGCGTTGAAACCAGGCTGGTCTCAGCGGGTGAAAACCGGAAGGCCATCCGTCAATCCGGACAGGCTTCCCCGCAGGAAAAATGAAAATATAAGCCTCAAACCCATAAACGGGCAACAGGGTGCAAATCCGGAAATAATTTCCGGATACGGGCGCTTCGGTGCATATACGGAGGTACAAGGTATCGAGCAGTTGGTTACTGAATTTGGAAATGCGGTACATCATCGGCCACCGGTATCCGGCGTCTCCGTGAAAGCCCCGCATTTTCAGCAAAAGAAAGGAATTCATATTGCTGAATCGCAGACGATTTCTGAAAACGGCGGCGGTCACCGCAGGCGGGGCGGCAGCTCTCTCTCCCCTCCAGGCGCTCGGGTCGAGGTACCAGAACTCCACAGGATTCTTCGGCCTGCACGACTTTGTTGAAAACCATCCCGAGTCGGTTTTCATCATGCGAACCGACGTTGATGTAAAGACCAACAACACCGCCAAGCTCCAGGCCGGGCTCGCTTTCTCCCGCTCGGTGTTCGTCCCCAAGGCAAACGGGGTTCCCCTGACCAGCATCATCCCCATCAAGCCAAATCTTACCTGCAGTCAGACCGGCAACGCGACTTTCCCGCTCGAATACGGCATGGGTGTTGTCACGGATTGCGAATTCACCGAAGGAGTCATCGAGGGGCTGAAGGAACTGGGCATCTCGGGCAGCCAGATGTATGTCCGCGAGGTTAACTGCCCGGAAGATTTCGGACCACGCGGCTGGACCGCAATGGCCGAGCGCACCGGTGTGGACATCCGGGACCTGGATGGCGGCGTTGACAGCATCGGGTCTGAAAACATCGTGTGGACCGCGACACCCGAAGGTCTCTGGTACCGCCGGATTCCCTATCTGTGGCCGATCAATGCCGATAATACCTGGATGCTCAACATCGCCAAGTTCAAGACCCACGGCATGGGGGTCACCCTCTGCTGCAAGAACGTCCAGGGCTCCATTTCCAAACCCTACCAGCAGCATTGCGCCACTCCCACCAGTTCCATGGGCATGAAGGCCGGGGACAGAAACCCCAACTACTCCTCTGAAATCACCGAAAATTACAACCGTCACCTGGCCGACGGCGTCCCCCGCTGGGATCGTCCCGGCTCCAACACCTGGAATTCCGGCATTGGCATGGAAACCTGGGCGTCCCGCTGCACGGACAATAACATCGCCCTCCAGAGCAAGATCGGCCTGCATATCGTCGAGGGTATTTACGGACGTGACGGCAACGGCTTCATGGAAGGTCCCAATGCGGGCACCATCAACACCAAGGAAGCCTGGGACTACATGACCAATATCATCATCTTCGGCAAGAACCAGATCTATGTGGACAACATCGGCCACTGGCTGGCCGGGCACGAGCCGGGGAACTTCGGCCTCTTCCACCTGGCCAAGGACCGGGGCATGTCCAAGGTGCTCAATCCCATGAACATCCCGGTATACGAGTGGAAAGCCGACGGTACCGCGGTGCGCACTCCGCTCACCGAGTTCACCCGCACCCCGCTGCAGACATACTACCTCCAGCGGAGCTACTCCGGCCAGACCGAGCCCAAGTATCACCTGTGCGACGAGCCATTCGAGTATCCTCAGGAGCAGCAGCTCGGTGTGGACGAGAAAAACGGACGTCCCCAGGCCTTCGTGCTGCACCAGAACAAGCCCAATCCCTTCAACCCCACCACCACCATCGAGTATTCCCTCCCCCGCGCAGGGAACGCCCGGCTGGAAATCTACAACGCCACGGGCCAGCTCGTGGATGTTCTGGTGGACGGGTACCATTCGGCGGGTTCGCACATGGCGAAATGGAACACCGCGGGGAAATCCTCGGGCGTATACTTCTATCGCTTTCGTTGCGGTGGGTTCACCGAGACCAAAAAGATGACGCTCATGAAATAGTATCAATCGTCGTTCAAAAGATGAAAACTAAGAGGCGATCGCATGATCGCCTCTTGATTTTTTCCATAAAAAGTAATGACACGGGATGCTGCTCTCTGTATACTATATGGTATCGTACAGCTGCTTGCCGCACCCCGCCTTACATACGCGAATCGGATATCGGGATCGGGCCCCGTTACGGCTGCAACGCGGCATCATTGCTCGCGTCAGCGTGTCGCCGGGATTGTATCGGGGGGAAATGCGCTTTCAGAGAGCATCATGGTAACCCTTTTCGGAGGACGGCATGAAGAGACCCCTCAGGCTCCTGGTCATCGGGGGTGTTGCGGCGGGCACCAAAGCTGCGTCCAAGGCGCGCCGCGATGATCCCGCCATGGAAATCACCATCATCAGCGATATGCCCTATGTTTCGTTTATCGGCTGCGGGTTGGCCTACTACATCGGCGGTGTCGTCGAGCGCCGGGAATCTCTCTTCGCCCGTTCGCCCGAGAAATTCCGGGATGAACATAACATCGCCATCCTCCTCAATCACCGGGCTGAGTCCATCAACACCTATGACCAGACCGTCCGGGTCGCCGACCTGAAGAACGGCGGCACACTGACCCTGCCCTATGACCGTCTGCTCATCGCCACCGGCGCGCACCCGGTCATCTCCGACATTCCGGGCGTCACCCTGCCGGGGGTGCATCCCCTGCATACCATCATGGATGCCGATGCCATCCGGGACCGGATCGACCGCGGAGGGGCGCGTCAGGCCTGCATCGTGGGCGGCGGTTTCATCGGCATCGAGATGGCCGAAAACCTCCTGCGCCGCGGACTGGAAGTCACACTCTTCGAAATGGCCGATCATCTCCTGCCCGGCCTCTACGATCCCGATGTTTCCGCGCTGATCCGGGCGGAAGTGGAAGCGAAGGGCGTCAGGGTGCTCACCGGGACCAGGGCGGAACGGTTCGATTCCGGTCCGGACGGGACGGTCCGGACTGCATTCGCCGGCGGACGGGCGTATCCCTGCGGGCTCGGCATTATCGCAACAGGGGTGCGCCCCACGGTGCAGCTCGCCCGGGAAGCCCGCATAACCATCGGTCCCACCGGCGCCATCCGGGTTGACTCACGCATGGAAACCTCGGTCCGGGGCGTATACGCCGCCGGGGACTGTGCTGAAACCACCCATCTGGTGAGCCGCAAACCCTTCTGGTTCTCCCTCGGCTCAACCGCCAACAAGCAGGGCCGGATAGCCGGGGCGAACATCGCAGGCGGACGGAAGACTTTCGACGGAGTACTCGGAACTTCCATCCTCAAGGTGTTCGACAAGGCCACCGGACGCACCGGCCTCTCCGAACGGGAAGCATCGGAAGCCGGATTCAACCTGGTTTCAGCGACAGTGACCACTTCCACTATCGGACACTACTACCCCGGAAGCGGCAAAATCACCCTCAAGCTGGTTGCGGACCGGGGCTCGAAACGGCTCCTCGGCGCACAGGCATTCGGCGACGACAAGGTGGACAAGGTTATCGACACGGTGGCCGCACTCCTGACCGGCGGCGTTCCCGTTCCGGAAATCACTAACCTCGACCTCGCCTATTCCCCGCCATACGCCACCGCACTCGGCACCGTGCTCGTCGGCGCGGAATTGCTGGAGAAGAAGATGGGAATCTGAGGGGCCAGTAAAAAGATACGGAGGCCAGTCAAGTACCGTGCGGGGACTGCCCGCGAACATGTCCCTGCACGGCAGGAGCCCCCTGTCCGCGTCCCGCCCTCATCGCTCACGTTACCGATTCCGGCATTTCTTCCGTTCCCTGCATCCAACTTTCCGCACGATCTTCTCTCCTGCAGTCCTCCTTTTAAATCACCCTCTCTGTTTGTCCATATTTTGAGACTTAATTCTCATGTTTTGCTTGACAAGCCGCTCTGCCCGAAGTATAATGCACATGAGAATCTATTCTCACAAACAACCGGAGGTACGATATGGCCAGGAGACCGTCGCGAACGCTCACCGAGGTTGAGCTGGAGTTTATGCAACTTCTCTGGGAACAGGGCGAACTCGCATCGGAAGATATCGAGGCGAGGTATGCAGAGCGGGGAACCCCCCTCACCGGGGGGTCGGTTCGCAAAGTGCTCGGCATTCTCATGCGGAAAGGGTATGCGACACGTCGCAAAGAAGGGAAAAAATTCATGTATACCGCACAGGTCCGCCGCGAACAGGCCAGTGCCGGTGTGGTGAAAGATCTCCTCCAGCGCGTATTCGGGGGTTCGGCGTCCCTGCTTGTGACCGCACTGCTCGACAGCCGCGAAGTTCCCGCTCAAGACCTGAAAGAAATTGAGCGACTCATCGCTGAACGACGGAAGGAGACCGAAAATGGAAACTCATGAGTTGCTCGCCCGACTGGACCAGGCTGGGTTCCTTCTTGGGCGGGAAATGCTTTCGGTACTCTGGCAGTCTTCACTGTTCTTCGTCACGGTTTTTGTCCTGTCTTTCGCCCTGAGAAAAAAGCCGGCGGCAATCAGACATCTGCTCTGGACCATCGCGGTACTCGCCGTACCCGTCCTGCCGCTCCTGAACCGCGCGACCGAGCTACTCCCGCCATCCCGGGCAACCATCGAGGTCATCCCTGCATATACACCCCCCTTGACAGCAATGTCCCCCATGCCGGAGCCGCCCTCCGAAACGACTGCCGCACCGACGACAGCAATGCGACAGCACCGTGATGCTCCCAAACAGCCAGCGGTCTTTACTGGCTATCCTTGGGTGTATGTGGTTGTGACGTACGTCATCGGAGTTGCGTTTCTGACTGCCGTTCTGCTCCTTGGATTTCTGCATCTGCACCGGTTGAAACGAACCGGACGGCAACTGACAGACACTCGGCCGCTCCGAATTTTTGAAGAAGCGGGGCATGCTCTCCAACTGAAGCGCCCCATCCCTCTCCGGGAATGCACCATTCTCTCCGTACCGCTTACCATCGGGATATTCCGCCCTGCCATACTTTTACCCGCGGGATTCGCGGATTCACTTTCCGAGAGCGAGCTCCGAGTAGTAGCGGCCCACGAAGTCTCCCACATCATCCGTCATGATCCGCTCACTCTGACGCTCGTGTCGCTCGTACGGATGGCATTCTTCTTTCATCCCCTGGTGTGGTATGCCTCCCGCCAGATTGCGAATCTCGCGGAGGAGGCCTGTGATGACCGGGTGATCAGCACCGGCCACGATCCGGTATCCTATGCTGCATTGCTCGCGCGCCTTGCAGCGGAGTTGCAAAGATCGTCGTTCCTGGCCAATGCCACGACAGGATTCGTGTCTTCCCGGCACGCCTTTTTAAAGGGTGTAGACTCAATTGTACCGCTGATCAAGCTGCCCGGGAGAGGGTTTTTATATGTGGCCAAACTGTCTCCCAGCG
>JAWLHT010000272.1:0-7238 GCA_041690195.1 Candidatus Latescibacterota bacterium | reverse complement strand
GGCCTTATCGCTATTCCGCGCCTTTCTTGGATGGGAATATGGATTTTTCACTTCCGGCAACACCGATAATCTACAATTGTAAACTTGGGTAATGACAAGTCTCCAGAGAGAGGGGGAATTGAGCCATAGGAAGCACTGAGATGGCCGATAACGAGTCATCCCCTCTATCACCGAGAGAGGGGAACGAGGGGTGAGTTAGATTTTCAGACCCGAATTACAAAACATCAGTACACTACTATCTGCTTATCTTTACGACAATGCCCCTCGTTCCCCTTCTGTCACCCCATCCCCGGTACAGTTCGGGGGGCGGATTCTTTTCTGTTGTTCCGATGGTGAAGAAACGCGATATTCCGTACTGTTGCCTGTCACCGCTATCATACAGAAAGGGACCGCATGCGGCTACCGGGATGGCAGTTCGCGATGGGCGGACTGCTCGTGGCTTTCTCCGCCGTACTGTATCTTCTCCAGTATTTCCTGTTCCGAACTCCCCGGGATATCACCTACTACTTTTTTCAGGACCTGGCGTTTCTTCCCATTGAGGTAATGCTGGTGACCCTCGTCCTGCACCGTCTCCTGAACCGCAGGGAACGCCGGGTGCGCCTCAACAAAACCAACACGGTGATCGGCGCGTTTTTCAATGACACGGGAACGGGGCTCATCGAACGGTACGTGTCGTTTCTTCCGGAATCCGTTTCCTTCGGGGACCATCTGCTGGTGAGCGGCAAATGGACAAGCCATAAGTTCGAGACCGCCTCGGCCGCACTGAAGGGGCAGGATTTCGGTATCGACAGTCGTCGGGGAGACCTGGAGGAAATGAACCGATTCCTGTCCGGGAAAAAGGAGTTTCTCCTTCGCCTGCTCGAAAGTCCGAGCCTCCTGGAACATGATACCTTCACCGATCTGCTCTGGGCGGTGTTCCATCTTGCCGATGAACTGGACCACAGGCCGGAATTCGCCGGTCTACCGGAAGCGGACTTCGACCACCTTACCGTCGATCTCCAGCGCGCCTGGGCCCTGCTTTTGAGTGTCTGGCTTTCCTATATGCACCACCTCAAACGCGAGTACCCGTACCTTTTCAGCCTCGCGATGCGCACCAGCCCGTTCGACCCCCGCGCTTCGGCTGTGGTTCGCTGATACCCTCCGGATTTCCGCATCGTTTCCCGGCGGCGAAAGCTGTTCACGGAGTCCCTGTCACACGGGGAGCCGTGACAGGCTGCGTCAGCGGAGTTCGTCTGCCGGAAACCCCTTCGCCCATCCCGGTTCATCCATCTGCACCCAAAACCAAAGGGCGGACATATGTCCGCCCTTTGCGTTTCTCGTTCGATCCGGAAGAAAGCGCCCAGAGTCAGGGCTTCCGTACGATGCGGAATCCCGGTCCCGATACCGTTACCCATTCCGGCTCCGCCTTGCTCCGGGCAGCCGACCCGCGCGTATCATACTGGGGCGTGTATGAGGCTCCCGCGCCGCGGATGACGCGCTGGGTCCCCGCCGAAGACCCCGTCGGGTCTGTAACCGCATCGGGGGAGTAATCGCCGAACCAGTCGTTGCACCATTCCTGGTTGCCGCTCAGCATTTCGTACAATCCCCAGGGATTGGGCGCGGTCCAGTCGGCGGGCGGAGAGTCGCCGGAGTAGTAGCGGGTGGTTGTTCCCGCGCGGCAGGCGTATTCCCATTCCGCCTCGGTGGGCAGCCGGAATCCGTTTTTGGAGAAGTCGCATTCCCAGGTGGTTTCGTCATAGCAGCGCTCGAATCCCTGAGAATCGCTCAGACGGTTGCAGTAGCGGACAGCATCGAACCAGTTTACGGGTGCGCCGGACCAGTATTGAGGATTCGGCCGGGACATGCACAGGATATACTGGGCTTCGGATATCTCCCTTTCGCTCATCAGAAAAGCGCTCACCGTAACCGGATGTTCCGCGTCATTGGTGGGATCAAGGTCGTATCCGCCCAGCTTACCCATGGTGAATGTCCCCCCCGCTATGGACACCAGGGCCGGGACCTCGACCGGGGTGGCAATGCGGAAGAACGTGTCGTTCGTATCGGTTATCGCGGAATTCTCCTTGTCGGTGATACGGATGAGACAGCTATCCGCGTTGACTCTCGGCACCGGGTTCCACCAGTGCTGACGGGTGTTGTTATCATTCCCGAAGAAGATGTCGTTGAGGATCGTATTCCAGGTGTATCCGCCGTTCAGACTGTATTCAACCTTCAGATTGCCGATGACCGCCCCGGAATACGAGATGGTCTGCTGGGAGCCCCCGGCGACAATCTCGCCGCCGTTCGGGGAATCGATCCGGAGCCACGGTTCCGTTATCGTGAACGTTGAATCGCTCACATCGTTCATGGCCGGATTCCAGGCATCGCTCACCCGTATCAGGCACTGGGTTGAAGGCGTGTCCGGAACCGTCCAGGTGTAGTACTTGGCCTGGCTGGTCGTAGGCTCGGGAATGGAGTCTGCGATTTGGGACCAGGTGTCGCCGTTATCGGTGGAAAGCTCGATGCGCACCGCGCCGATCCCCGAGGAAACCCAGGTTATGCCTTTTTCGCTGCCGATTGCCCACTGCACCCTTTTGAACGGTTGTCCCACACGGATGGATGCCGAAGAGGAAGGCTGGATGGTGAACGGCGTGTCATTCACGTCGGAGAGTGCGGGATTGGACACGTCCGCAGCCCGTACGAGGCAGTTTGTGGAAGGGGTGAACGGCACACTCCAGGATAATGCCATGGTCCTGGGATCGATATTGGCAGTGATCTGATTCCAGGTCTCGCCACCGTCGATGGAATACTCGATTTTCAGGTTCCCGGTCCCGATCGCTGTCCAGGTGATGTTCTGCGTGGTCCCGGCTTCCCATGCCTCGCCGCTGTTCGGCGTGTTGACGCGCAGGGAGGGTGTATCGTATATCTTGAAATAGTACTCGCTCACTTCGGTGAGCGCGATATTCTCTACTGCGGTCAGGCGGATACGGCAGCTCGAAGAGACCACGTCCGGCACGGTCCAGGCGTAGGAGCCGGATGCGGCGCCGACCGTGGCGACATGCTCGAAGGTAAAGCCACCGTCGATGGTCACCTCGATCCGCACCGAATCGATCCCGGTGCTGGTCCAGGTGATGTTGCGGGTGGTTCCGGCGCGCCACTGCTCGTAGCCGATCGGGGCGTCAAGCACAAGCGTCTGGGGCACCAGGGGCCTGATGGTGAATGTGGCGTCACTCCGGTCCATGATCAGGGCGTCGGTCGTATCGCTGATCCGGATCAGGCAGGCGGTGGAATTCTGGGTCGGCAGCCACTGGAACGACCCGGTGGAGGCGTTGATACCCGAAGCGATGGTGATCCAGCTCGTTCCGTTGTTGTCCGAAAACTCCAGCTTCACCTTGTCCACGCCGGTGCTGGTCCAGGTGATGCTATTGGTGAAGTTCGTATGCCACTTTTCACCGCCGTTCGGTGCGGTGAGCCGGAGTGAGGAGCCGCCCGAGGCCCGGGCGATGGTGAAGGCCCCGGAACTTTTCGAGGAGACGGCCGGATACAGGGCGCTGGACACGCGCACCAGGCAGTCCGAGGACTCCAGGTCGGGCACGGTCCACCGGAACGCTCCAGCCGAGGCGTCGGCATTCGATGCCGCGGAAATCCAAGTCAGACCGCCGGTGGTGGAATACTCGATGTTCACCCGGTCGATTCCCGAACTGGTCCAGGTGATACTCTGGGAAGTCCCGGCTATCCACGTCTCCCCGCCCGCGGGAGCGGTGAGCGTGATGCTTTCTCCCCCGCCCGGCGTATCCGGCGGAATCGGCACATCGATCACCACCGTGCCTTCCACCCCGGCGACCCCGGTCTTCCCCTGCCCGTGCCACGGCCCCCACCCGAATTCACACCACGTCCGGGCCCGGTAGTAGAAGGTTTGCTTGGCGTCATACTCTCCCTTGGCATCCACCACAAACGTGGTGTCTTCGCCGGAGTATATCTGCCACGCGTCGGAGAAATCCGACTCCGTCGCTTCCTCCACTTCATACCAGGTGGCGAAGGGCCGCTTCATCCAGGAGATCGGGTATGGTTTCCCGACGTATGCCGATTCCGGCGCGGCAATGGTGGTGCCGAGATAGTGCTCGGTGATGTTCGCGGTCACCGCGCCCCGGGCGGGGACATCCAGATGGTCTTCGCCGAGATACCGCACGATTTCGCCGTCGAAGAATCCGAGCGCCACCCGCAGCTTTTTCTGCGCCGGGATGACCAGCTTGCCCGCGGCCCGTCCATTCTCCATGACCAGGTCCTGGGTCAGCACTTCATCCCCGTCCGCGTCGAATACAAAGGCGGTGGCGCGGTCTATTCTCTCCACCACCGCGGCTTTGGCGGCCAGCGGTTTCCAGGGAGAGTAGTTCACGGAGAAAGACACGGTTCCCGTATCTTTCGCATTCCCTCCCGGTGAAAGCGGGGAGTAGTCTTCCCCACAGCCGAAAACGACCAGTATTCCGAGAACGACCAGCAGAAGCGGCAAAAAGGTCCGGTTCATCTCGTTATCTCCTCCTTCTCCGGGAGCGGAGTATCAATTATGACGGTTCCCGTATCTTCCTCTGACGGAACAACGGCGCGGATTTTCACTGTCCGGCTGCCGCTATCCCACTTCACCCCGATGGAAGCGGTGTATTCTCCGGGAGCAAGCGACGAGCGGTCTATGCTTACCGTCACCTCGGCGCCGCCCGTCCCGCTCTCCACGTCCAGCACGCACCATGACGGCAACTCTCCGCTCAGCTTCCACTCCGTTTCAGCCTCGTCGGGCTTCACAACGAACGAGAGCGAACTCATGGTCTCGCCGAAATCCAGGTAGTCCGGGTCAATCTCCACGACCGGAGCCGGGGGTTCCTCCTCTTCGGGGGAAGTGAGACAGCCCGCGAACAAAAAACAACCGAGGAGAACCGTGGCGCAGGAAAACACGGCAAACCAAAGGGAGCGGTGCGTCACGTATTTCATGTCATCCTCTGGGATAATCGTTTGCGCCGCGGCGCCATGCCGGTGGTAATCTGGTGATTGCAATACAACTCACGGCTTTCGGGCTGGGCCGGCATCGGACTGCGAGCCGTCACGGGACTCGGACCGTATCTCGTCCCGCCCCCTTATCCTCATGGCCCGGTGGAACGGTACGCCCTGTACAGAACGGGGAAAACCGGCAAACTCGCCGGACTTTTCGGCAGACGGACCCGACTGGATCAACAGGATAACCGGAATAATATATGCGGGAAAGTGAAAAAAAGTGAGAAAAAACACAGATTCGGTAAAAAGGCGGGGAAAACCGTGCCCGGGCACTGAACTTCAGGGCTGGGGTAACAGGAGGGGATCAGGAGAAGGGAACCGGCCGCTCATGCCGGAGCGTACCGTTCGGACCGGTCGAGGCGTGCCTCGCCCCGACGGTCTTTCCCTTTGTGCATCTGTGCCTTTGCCCTGTTTACCCTCATCTACCCAGAGAATACAGCCAAGAACCATATTTTTTTGATTTCCGAACTGTCGGCCTGTTTTCCTGTTGACAAAACGAGTTTTACATAGATAATTATGTACAAGCACTATGTTGCAATGTATGAATCATATTCTATTGCTTCTTTGTGTTACAGGCCTGGCGGGCTGTCGTTGGCGATGTTCGTGAGTTCGGGTGTCGAATCGGTCCCGGGAGGGAGAAAGGAGGCCTTGCCCCACCCACAGAGTTATTTGAAGTTGAAGTCGGTTGGCTGTATTTGAAAAACCCTTCAAAGGAGAGAGCTATGAAGAAGTCACTTGTGTACGGCCTCGTTCTCTTCCTGGCGGTATCCGCTGCATTTGCGGCGGATTTTTCACCGACCCCCATGCGTCTCAACGCTCCCGACCGTATTTTCTACGCGTTCGACGGCTCAGAGCTGCAAATTCCGGTCAATGTTACCGGTACTCCCGGCAACGCGGTGTTTCTCGTGTTCACCAAAGGCAAAGCCGAAAGCATCAGCAAGGTCCAGAACGGATACCTGGGCTGGCATTATGTGAACAAGATCGACACCTGCCTGTATGTCTCCACCTTCATGGATGTCAGCAAGGGAGACAATGTTTTCATCTGGAATGGCAAGGATGAGGACGGCAACGCAGCCGCTTCGGACGAGTACACCTATTATATCTGGGCATTTGACGACAAGTCCCCCAAGCTCCAGGTGACCTCCCAGGTGGGATTCCCGTGGGAAACCCGCGCCATCATCAAGACGCACGACGAGAACGGTGCGGTGCTCGCCAGGCCGATCATCTATGATTCACCGGTAAAATCGGTCGAATCCATGATTACGGAGAAGTCGACAACGACTCGCAACAAGTGGACAATCGGCTCCGACCCGGAAGATGTGGGCATGCGTGAGACCTGCGCCTATATGTCCTGGATCGAGAACGGCAGCATTTCGTTCGATCCCTCGGACCACTCCATGTTCTTCGTCCAGGCCCTGCACCCCGAACAGAGAAAACATTACACCTGGAAGATGCAGTGGGTTCCGAACGGAGATGCGGTCCTGCAGACCGACTGGGCCGAAAACGGTGAAAGCATTATGGATTCCCCCAGCCGCATCGCGTATCATTCCGGCCCCATTTCCGATGGCGGCGATTACCTCCTCTGCACTTCCGGAGATCTTTTCGGCGAAGGACTCGAAGCCAACGTCGTGTTCCTCAGTGTGGAAGACGGTACGGTGGCCAGGAAGCTGGATGTCTCCAACTGGTGGGTGGACCTGAATGACAAGGATGCGGGCGGGCAGGCCTCGGGCGGCCCCTCCGACCTGGATTTCAAACACGGGAGAATCATCATCAGTTCGCATTCGAGCTGTCTGGACCAGGTGCTTGACCCCTACATTGACGACGACGAGGAAGCCACGCTCTGGGTGAACCAGAACGGTGACCTCACCGGCGATCATAACTTCGAAGATAACGCGGCGCGCCCGTGGGTATGCAACGACTACAACGTCGGCCCTTACAAGTACAGCAATGCCTTCGATGACAACCTGTTTTCTACCTTCCCGTCCTTCGATATGGGCGCGGTATCCTTCGGGCTCTATGCGCCGGACGGCACCGGGCTCGGATACCACGCCTTCGCCGGTGAAACCGCGAACTTCAAGGCCGGCGAGCGGTATGTGGATGTCGGGTCGCCCTATGACGGCATGTACATGGACAACGCCTCCGCAGCGGAAAACACCGCCGGTTGGTGGTATGTCGGCCATGACTCGGTGAAGGGCACCATCACCAACCAGGTCGGCGTG
>JAWLHT010000271.1:0-7241 GCA_041690195.1 Candidatus Latescibacterota bacterium | reverse complement strand
GCACCGAGACGGCCGATACCGAGTCATCCCCTTCTTTTACCCATGCAGGCAAAGCCTGCACGGGGCCCTCTCTTGAGAGAGGGGAACGAGGGGTGAGTTATATTTCCGGCAAACCCATCGGCTCCGGCCCGGGAGATTTCAGTTCACCCGCTGTACTGGCCGATGCTGAACACGATGAGGGCGAGGCATGCCGCTCCCACCAGACGGTCGGCCCAGGTGAAACGAGCCGGAGCGTTCACCGGAATGAGCGCGCCGCCCCGGAGTTCCAGGGAGATGGCGGCCTGTTCGGAGGTGCGCATGACCGCGAGAACCACGGGGAGGGCCACCGGGAGCCACCGCGAAGGCCGCCAGAGGCTCCGCCATCGCATGCCCCGGGCGGTCTGTGCCTCGGCCACGGCGCGGGTTTCGTCGGTCAGACGGGGCAGGAGGGTGACCACGTGGGCCAGGATCTGGCAGAGCGCCGGGGGAAACCGGATCATCCGGAGCGCGGTGATGATCTCCCGGGGATCAGTGGAGAGCACCACGGCGAAGTTGACCAAGATGAGAATGAGGAACCGCACGGTGTAGCGGGCTCCCTCGGCCAGCCCGCGCAGCGCGCCCCCGGCCAGCGTCGGCTCCTTCCAGAGGTAGGAGAGCAGGAAGAGGACTGTGAGCATGGGGAGCCCGAGCAGGAAGAGCCTGACGACCAGCATGGCGCGTCCGAACTCCACCTTCAGGAGGGGGATGGCCGCCACGGTCACGGCCAACGCTCCGGCCAGAAGCCGCAAATCGGCCGTGGAAAAGGCGAACACCGCCGTGGAGGCCAGCACCGCCACTTTCACCAGGGGATGCAGACGGGCCAGAAGTGTATCGGATGCGGAATGGAACATTGGTGTATGCCTCTGCCAACAAAAGAATTCCAAAAAGTCAGTGGAACCACGAACGGCACGAAAAACACGGAGAGGACTCCGTGGCATGCTCCGGCATTGCCGCCGAGTTACCGTCCCGTTCCGCGCCGATGGCGGGGGAGCGGATCACTCATTCCGGAGCGTCAGAATCCATTCCGCGGCATGGACCAGGTCCGGGAACACGGGGACTTCCGGGGGTACCTGTGCCGCGTGATGGCTGCCGTGGCCGGTGAGAACATAGAGCCCGGTCGCGCCTCCGTTCAGGGCGAACCTGATATCACTGAGATGGTCGCCCACCACAAATGACGCGGAAAGATCGAGGGAATATTCCCGGGCCGCCTCAAAGAGAAAGCGCGGGGCGGGCTTCCGGCAAGTGCAGCCGTCTCCCTCGGCGTGAAAGCAGGTGTAGACCCGCTCGATATTCACGCCTTCTCCGGCGAGGGTGCATACCACATGATGGTTGACCGCCTCGGCCTCCTCCCGGCTGATGTGGCCGAGCCCGACCCCCGACTGGTTGGTGACCATGAACAGCCGGTAGCGCTCCTGCAGCCTTTGCAGGGCCGGACCGACTCCCGGCAGGAACAGCGTGTCGTCCGGGCTGCCGATGTAGCCCATATCCTCGATAATCGTACCGTCACGGTCCAGAAACACCGCCGGATGCATATGCCTTCCTTTATGTTTACTGTTGCCAGGGTTCTTCCCGCACCCGCCCGTTCTCCATCCGGAACGCCCGGGCGCAAGCGGCGCGGGCGAATTCAAGGTCGTGGGTCACTGTCAGAACCGCCGTGCCGCGCGCGGTCCACTCCCGGATGCGATCGAGCAGAATGCGCTGGTTGTCGAAATCGAGGGCGCAGGTCGGCTCGTCCAGGACCAGTACATCCGGGGCCGAAGCCAGCACCCCGGTGATGTTCACCCGCCGTTTTTCGCCGTAACTGAGGCTGAAGGGATCCCTTTCCTCATAACCCGGCAGGCCGAATCCGCCCAGGATCCGCCCGACCGCCGCCGAATACTCCGGCTGCGGTATCCCGAAGTTCCGGGGGCCGAAAGAGCATTCTTCCCGCACGGTGGGAGCGAAGAGCTGACGGTCGGGGTTCTGCATGACATATCCGACACCGCGGAAGCGGTCGCCGTTGCGGGGACACACCCGCCCGTGGAACCGGAGTTCTCCCGACTGATGGTGCAGAAGCCCGCAGAGAATCCGGGCCAAGGTGGATTTCCCGCAGCCGTTGGGACCGAGGAGCGCCGCGCTCTCTCCCCGGGAGAGTGTGAAGGAAACGTCCTCCAGAAGCTGTTCCCCGGAGCGATACCGGAACCGTATGCCGTCCAGTTCCAGCACGGGGGGGCCGGAAGGAAGCCCGAAGCCGTCCCGCACGGGAAATTCCGGGATGTCCACCGCCGTTTCCCGGACTCGGCCCCGCTCCACCCGGTACACACGGGAACAGCAGCGCGCGAGCAGCGCCCGGTGGTGTTCGATGAGAAGCACCGTTGAACCGTGGGATGACGCCCACTCCAGGACAAAATCCATGGTCCGTTCCACATGCTCCCGGTCGATGTACTGGGTGGGCTCGTCCAGGACGAACACCCGGGGGCGCTGCATCAGGGCGGCGGCGACCGCGACCCGCTGGGCCTCGCCCATGGAAAGTGACCGGGGCTCGCGGTTCAGGAGCGCCGCAAGGTCCAGCCGTTCCACCGCACGGTCAAAATCGCGGCGCACCGCTTCCTCCGGCCAGCCGAGGCGACGGGGAGTGTAGAGCAGTTCCTCCCGCACGGTCCGGGCGAAAAGCTGAAAAGACGGGTCCTGGAACACCACCGCGGCCCGGGTGCGGTGCGGGTGTTCGGGGAAGTCCCGGTCCACCGTTCCGGAGAGGTCGGCCCGGATCAACTCCGGGATGACGCCCGCCGCCACAAGGCCGAGGAGCGTCTTTCCACCTCCGGAAGGGCCGGTCACGCCGACGCATTCACCGGGACGCACCTCCAGGAAAACACCGTCGAGGAGCGGCGCTTCGACTCCGGGTAAGCGGAGCGTAATGTCACGAAGAAAAAGCATCAATACTCTTTCCGGGTGTTCCTTTTCCCCTCATGAGGTCCGCCAGCCCCGGATTCTGCGGTCCCACCCGCTCCGTTCCACCCCCTGCCAGACCAGGTGGGCCAGGTGGGCGGCGATGACGTTCACCGCGGCGGTGGTGAGCATGGTCACCCCGAGGAGCATCTGCACCACAGCGCTCCAGGGAAACCCGAAAAGCACCCGTATTCCGGTAAAGGCAGCCTGGTTGACCACCCCGCCGATCACCGCCGCGGCCATGAGACGGGCATATTTCCGGTCCCGGAGGAGGGTCATCAGGGTATCGAGGATGAGACCATACATCAGGGCCGGAATGAGCTTGAAAAAACCCGGGATGCCGAAGCTGGCCGGTTTCGCGAGCACCGCCAGAATGCCCCAGATCAGTTCATACACGATGAGCGTCCCGAACCGGTCCACCACGAGACGGGTCACCAGCATCATCATCACCGGAACGACCATGTCCACGCGGATGACCTCGGTCACCCCCGCCGCGGCAAGAATGGGGCCGACCACCATCCCCCAGGCGAAATCGAGTCCGATCATGGAGGCCAGGAACAGTATCTCGACGGTGCTGAAAAAGGGCTGCTTCCGGAGCATGGAGAATGAAGCCTTTCCGGTGCCGCTCCGGCGAGAGAGGATCGGCATTCTCTCACTACGCCGGTTGCACGCTTAAATTTTCCGTGGCATGATTGGCATAATATACAGTGATTACTTCGCAAGCCGCAAGCGTTCGTACGGGTCTACCCCGGCAAGTTTCAATTCCCCGGCTGCCTCCCGCGTGATTTGTGCCCGGGAAATGATCCGGACCAGCAGTTCGGGATTTCCCATAGAGGGGATCAGCCCTGTGGCCGCCACGATTCGCCCCTCCATTCCCGGCTGTCCGGCGCTCCCGGAGAGCGCTTGCGCCTGCTTCCGGTCGTACCCCAGCACAATCGCTTCCACGGTATCGCCGGTTCCAGTGTCAATCAGCGCGATACCCGCGGCCGAGGAATCCGGCAGGCGCGATTGTCCTTCTTCGGAAAGCCCCTTGACAATCATGGAGTGTTTCCCCGGGGTCAGGTTCAATAAAACCTGTATGGCGTCGTCCTTGCACCAGGGGGGGCAGGAAATCCAGACGCAGGACGCGGCGTTGTCTTTGAGCAGCTCGGACCGGATGAACCGGGCCAGAAAATACCCGGAGGTGATTCCTCCGCAGAGATGATCATGGAACTCCGCGCATTTGAGGAAATCGTGCGGCGCACCCGCCGCCCAACCCCGGAGGATGGAAACAATGGAGAAGGCATCGGTTCCCAGCGCATCCTGCACCGCTTGCCAGGAAGCCTCGTCGGTGAGACTGCCCTCGCCGATGGTGACAGTGCCGCTGGTTTTCGGCTCGCGGCCATCGTAGGTTAGCAGCGCACACCGGCCGTTACTCCGGTTGAAGAACGCGGTGTTCAACGGCGAATCGGAGGGGCGGTGGAAGAATAAGAGGTTACCCCTGCCGAGAGAGCACCCGGTGTGGGTCTGCAGTTCGTCCGCATGAGCGAGGGTTTCCCCGCCGCCGGGCATGGCATACCCGGCATTGGTCAGCACACACAGACCCGGATCGCCCGGCTTCACCGAAAGAGCACGCATCACCCCTTTGATGTGAGTTTCCATATCCGTTTCCCCCAGGGCAGATTCGCCGGCTGCACAGAACGAGCATAAAATCAGTATCGCGGTCAGGAGTGTTCGATGCATTCGCTGTCTCCACGCGGTGGTCATCCGTTTGGCCCCATTTGCTATTCGTGATGGTGAACAAGTGACTCATGCCTCGGTCCCTTGCCGCCGACTATCCTGTTCTGCCGATGGGCGTACGTGTGTCAGAACCGCGTTTCAAGAGCTGTGGAGACGCTCCTGCCCGGCTCCCATGCGTAATGCCAGAGCTGATACTTCGTATCCATAAGGTTTCGCACCATGACACTGACCCGGTAATTATCCCGGAGCGCGTAGGACACCCGGACGTCGGTGAGCCCGAACCCGTCGTACGGCCGCGCCTCGTAATCAAAGAAGTAGCCGTCACCGGTGTGGTTGTATGTCACCTCGCCCTCCAGCCGTCCCGGACCAAGGGGGAGCCGTCCCTCCGCGGCAGCGTTGTACCGATGCCGGGAAGTCTGGAACGTGAACTGCCGCGGGTCGAGATAGGTATAGTTCCCGCGCAGGGTAATCATCCGGTGGGGGTGGAGGGTAATCCCCAGTTCCGCGCCCCGGGGCGTGTAGCTCCCCAGGTTCATCCGCTGCTGAACGGCCAGGGTGTCCATGCCGCCGGCGGTGTTGGGGACGAACACGAAGCGCCCCTCGCCGGTGGAACCCTGCTTGTCGTTGACCATGAGGTCTTCCACCCGCATCACGAACCAGGTCAGCTCCGCCGAACCGAGCGTCCCGAACCGCTGGAAGAAGCCCACATCGAAGTTGCGGGTCTTTTCCGGCTTCATGTCCGGATCGCCGTAACCGCCGATGTCCTTCGAGAAGAGATCGACCATGGGCGGCGAGCGGAACGCGGTTCCGAAGTTGGCTTTCAGCGTGGTGGCCCAGGAGTTCCGTTCGAACACCTTCCAGGTCATCCCGGCCTTGGGATTGAACACCGCTCCGAACTCGGAGTGGTGGTCTATCCGCCCGCCGAGCACCACGCTTGCCCGTTCCCCGACAAACCGGCTGTACTGGGCGAATGCGGCGAGCGTGTACTCGTCGCAGGTCTGGGACCGGGAGCCGTAGGCGCCGGTATAGGTGTCGGCGCGATATCCCCGGCGCACCCCGCTCTGGATGTAGTAGACCGAGTCCACCCCGGCGTAGGTCATGTCCATGACCGTCCTGGAGTATTCAATGTCGGCGGTGTCGTAGAACCCGTCGACACCCGCCACCAGCAGGGCGCTCTCCCCGAGCGGACGGGTCCAGTCGGCGTACAGCCCGGTGCGGCGGGAGGTGTTTCCGGTGGAAAGGTTCGTGGAAAGGACGCTCGTTTCGTAGTCTCCGGCATTGAGGTAGGCCCGGGCGGTGAAGAGATTGATCCCGCGCTGGTGACGCAGCCGGAAATCGGCGGAAGCCGTGGAGGTTTCGTTGTCGGCGGGATTGGAGGTGGCGCGGTTCTCCCAGGTGTTGGCGTGGAGGCCGATGCTGCCGCCGAGGGTGGTGCTTTCGGAGAGATCGTAATCTCCCTTGTAGAACGCGTCCTGGTTGCCCCAATCGTTCCTGCCGGGGGTGACATATTCCTGGCGGGCGCCCCGGTAGCCGAAGGAAACAAAATGGCGGGACCGCTCGCCGCCGTACGAAGCGTTCAATCCCACCCGGTTCGCGCCGACCTGGGGACGGCCGTAGCCTTCGGAGGATTTATCCGTGATGTCTTCGCCCATCTCAGACTCGTTCCCGAGGGAAAGCCAGCCGTGGAAGCCCGGTTCGGGACGCTTCGTGAAGACGCTGACCACGCCCCCGGTGGCCTGGGACCCGTAGAGGGCCGAGCCCGGTCCGCGCACCACCTCGATGCGTTCGATCTGCTCGAAGGGAATGGCGTGCCAGTTCACCCCGCCCGCCCAGGCGTCGTTCACCGGGCGGCCGTCCAGCAGGACGAGGGTTTTGTTGGAGGACGGGCCTCCGTTGAGGGAGCGGATGGAGACGCCGTGGGAGGCTCCCACCGATCCGGCGCGGACGATCCGAACACCGGGAACGAAATCAAGCGCCTCGCCCGCGTTGTAGATCTGACGGTTTTCCAGGGTTTCGGCGGAGATGACGCTTACCGGCTGGGGAACCGCTTCCGGAAGGCTTTCCTGCTTCGTGGCGGTGACCACGGTTTCATCGGCGGCGTAGGTCGGCAGCGCATCTTCGGCAGATACGGACGCGGCCAGGGCGGAGCAGAGCAGGGTGAGGGTGATGCCGCGCGGTACACCTTTCATGAACAGTACTCCTGTGTGGGTTAATTCACCGGAATAATACCAGGAAGGTTGATCTGACACGGTGATGGGAAAAAATATAGTCGAAGGGCAGGCGTGACACAAGTATAATTATTGGTATCACGAATAGGCAGATTTATCTAATATATGTGTTACGCCCCGGTGCAGTTGACGGTGAGCGGATGTCTTGCGGCTTTGGCCGGTAACTCACCCCTCGGTCCCATTGTCGTAAAGACAAGCAGATAGTGATGTACGGATGTTTTGTGATTCAGGCCTGAAAATATAACTCACCCCTCGTTCCCCTCTCTCGCAAGAGAGGGGATGACTCTTTATCGGCTATCCCTGTCTGTTCTGAGGCTCGGTTCCCCCTCTCTCTGGAGAGAGGGGGCC
>JAWLHT010000270.1:5688-7270 GCA_041690195.1 Candidatus Latescibacterota bacterium | reverse complement strand
GTGGTGCCTTCGGTGATCACCGGGGTAACCAGACTGTCCCAGCTCGAAGACAACGCCAAAGCGCCCGCCGTGGAATTCACCCCGGAGGAACTGGAGGATATCGACCGCCTCAGCCGGGACTGAAGTCCGAACCGATGAAATGCACCGTGAAGAGGGCGGGAGAACATCCCGCCCTCTTCATGTCCGCGAAAGCGGCATGAAACCCAAACACCTCGTCACGTGTGTCACCGCCTGTCCCGCCGCTCCTTTTCCGGCCGGGGCGTTTTTTCCTTCACTCCGGATAATACCGCCGGAGCTCCGGAAATCGAGTATATTGAGAATATGCGATGCTCGACGCCGGACGGGGCGCCGTTTCCGGCGGCAGGTATACCGTGAAACGAAGGAGAGAATGCCATGCCAGTCATTTCCAATATAGAGCGGGTCGGCGAAGCCGTGTGGGAAATCCCGCCGGACTATAAAGCCGGGATGCGGGTGCCCGCGCGGATATTCGCTACGGAGAAATTGCTCGACGCCATGGACCAGGGAGTGTTCGAGCAGGTGACCAATGTGGCCACCCTGCCGGGTATACGGAAGTATGCCTACTGTATGCCGGATGGTCACTGGGGGTATGGGTTTCCCATCGGCGGGGTTGCGGCCATGGACCCGGAGCAAGGGGTGATTTCTCCCGGCGGGATCGGGTTCGACATCAACTGCGGCATGCGGCTCATCCGCACTTCACTCACCGAGGAAGAGGTCCGTCCCCGTCTGAAGGAACTCGTGGACACGCTTTTCAAACGTGTCCCCGCTGGTGTGGGCAGCGCGGGATTCGTCAAACTCTCCCGGGATGAATTCCGGGCGGTTATCGAACAGGGCGCAGAGTGGTGCGTTCGGCGGGGGTATGCCTGGCCGGAGGACCTGGATCGCACCGAGGAGCGGGGCTGTGTTCCCCATGCCAATGCTTCGAAGGTGAGCGAAAAGGCCATCGACCGGGGTTTCGACCAGATCGGCACCCTCGGGTCGGGAAACCACTACCTCGAAATCCAGGTAGCCCGAGATGAGAATATCGCCAACCGGGCGCTGGCGGAAACCTTCGGAATCAGTTTTCCCAACCAGGTGGTGGTTATGGTGCACAGCGGAAGCCGGGGCTTCGGTCACCAGGTCGCCACCGACTATCTCCACACCTTCCTCAATGTCATGGGGAAAAAGTACGGTCTCGATGTCCCTGACCGCGAACTGGCCTGCGCGCCGTTCCGTTCGCCCGAAGGGCAGGCCTATTTCGGAGCCATGCAGTGCGCCATCAATATGTCTTTTGTCAATCGCCAGGTCATCATCCACCGGGTGCGGGAGGTATTCTCCGATATCTTCCACCGTTCTCCCGAAGATCTGGGTATGCACCAGGTCTATGATGTCGCCCATAACACCGCCATGCTGGAAGAGCATGATATCGACGGCGTGACCCAACAGGTTCTGGTTCATCGCAAGGGCGCGACCCGCGCCTGGGGCCCGGAAACACCGGGGCTTCCGGATGACTTCCGTCACTCCGGGCAGCCGGTGATCATCGGCGGCAGCATGGAAACCGGCTCCTATCTCCTGGCGGGTGTGG
>JAWLHT010000270.1:0-5678 GCA_041690195.1 Candidatus Latescibacterota bacterium | reverse complement strand
AACGGGACGGCAGGCTTTCTACTCCACCGCCCATGGCAGCGGACGGACCATGAGCCGCACCCAGGCCCGTAAACAGGTAAGCGGGAAGCAGCTCCAGAAAGACATGGAGACCCGCGGCATATACGTGCGCACTGCATCCTGGGCCGGTTTGGCGGAGGAGGCGGGATTCGCGTACAAAGACATCGACGAGGTGATCGAGGCCACCGTTCGGGCCGGACTCACCGAGCGTGTGGTGCGCTTCGTTCCCATCGGCAATGTGAAAGGGTGATCGCCATGGCCTATCGTTATCTGGATGATATCGCCACCGCCGATGCCGCCTTCGAGGCTACCGGCGCAACCCCCGAGGAACTCTGCATGGCCGCGGCGGACGCACTCATGAATGTCATGGTGGAAAACCTCGATTCCATCGTGGATCAGCGTGTTGTGGATATCAGCGTGGAAGCGGAAAGCTTTGAACTGCTCCTCTTCCGCCTCCTCGACGACCTGGTCTATTACAAGGATGCGGAACGGCTCCTTCTCCGCATCAGGACCGTGGAACTCTGCACGGTCGGCGAGTCGCTCTGCCTGCGCGCGCGTGCTTACGGCGAGGAAATCGATCCCGCACGCCACCATCTCATCGTAGACGTCAAGGCGATCACCATGCACATGTACCGGGTCGAGGAAACGGCGGAGGGCTGGAAGGCGAGGGTGGTGGTGGACATCTGACACCAATCTCGGGCAGGCCTTTACGTTTGCTCCTGAAACGATACCTTCGGGATCGAACCCGGCGTGCTCAGAAGCCGGTCAGACACGATACAAACTCTGGCCGTGGGGCGGGGGAGAGGTCCCGTCCTGTTCGGGTTTGCCTGTCTTGGTCCTCATCTTCATCCAGCACTTTCGCGCACCAGTATTCATGCAAAAGGCGCTCCGGAGAGCGCCTTCCATGTGGGTTCCGGTCCACACGGTTCAGGCCGGTTGTGCCTGAACCGCTCCGGCTTCCGCGGATGCGTGCTCCAAATCTTCTACCCGTTCCCGGTAGACGTCGTGGATGACCCGGCTGTCGAATTCCCGGTAGGCATCGAGCATGGATTTTTCTTCCTGCTCGGAGAGATACGCCCGTATGACGGGAAAAAACTCCCGGTCCTCTTTGTCGATATGCTTCGGATAGAAATCCGCCAGTTCGGCCAGTCCGTTCGCGATGTCCGCAAATGCCTCCCTGTCGCCATCCCGGCAGCGGGAGTTGGCTTCGGCAATTCTCTCGGCCAGCCGTCTCCCGAGCGCATGCTCCTCGATCAGATTCTCCATCAGTCTCCGGTGATGCTCCGATATTTCTTTGCCATCCAGCGTCCTGAACAGTATTTCCTCTTCTTTCCCATGGTGCGTGCGGTCGATATAGGTGAAGAAGAAATCAACTACCGTATCGATGAACTCCGGCTGGGCTGTCTGTTCGGACCGTATGCGGGGAATCGCCTCGGTAATGATTCCGATCATCCGTTCAATGAGCCGGTGCTCGATCATAAGGGGGGCTCGCGCCTGCATACCGTGCTGTCTCCAAAGGATGAATGACCGTCATTTCAGCGGTGTCAACCGTACGACCGTTGTCGCCGGATGCTCCGCCATTCCCGGCCGTGTTTTCATGTGCCGTGTTCCGAAGCGTCAGATTTCCGCCGGGGCGAATCCATGCTGTCGCGAGCCGGGAAGGCATCCGGATAGGACGGATTTGCGGGTGAGGAGGGTTAACGAGTGATGGAAGAAGGAGTCGGGAGCCGGAAGTCATGAGTCGGGAGAAGGGGCCCTGCCGCCCATACTGGAGCATATGGTTCAACCCGCTTTTTTCGTGCCTCGGATTTTGATCTCTTTTTCCTGTACAAGCCGCACAGAGCATGTTTTTCCAATTTCGTGCTTTTCGTGCCTTACGTGGTTCAATTCAGTTTATCGCCCCGTTTGAAAAACTATTGAACCACGAACCACACGAAAAGCACGAAAACAGATTTGTCAGGGTTAAGCAAAAAGGAGTCAGGAGAAGGGAACCGGCCGCCAGTGACGGAATGAGCGGCGCAGACCGGGCGAGGCATGCATCGCCCCCTGCGGTCTTCTCATGTGCCCACAGAAAACAGCGAAAACCGAAAAATATTCCTGGTCACGTACCGGCTTTTTTGGATCTTCGCCGCACTCCGCCCGGACGCGGTCCATTCCGCGCCCGGGCGGGCCGGACGGTGTTGCACGATCAGAAGTAATATCGGATGGAAATGGTCTGGAACAGATCATTGTCGGGCCCAAAGGTCTCGAAAAACGTTCCCCCGTTATCGTTGGGCTCGTCATCAATATAGAGCTGTACCCCCATTTTGGTGGAAATGCTGAAATTGTCGATTACGAACAGTTCCGGCTCCACCCCGACGACGAACGCCATGTCTGTCGAATCATCGGCATTGGGGTTTTCTGACTGGTCCAGGAATATCCAGACTCCGCCCAGTCCGTTGAGACGGAACCGGTTCGTGGTGGAAAGGGGCAGGATGACGTTAAAACCGAGGTTCAGGTCGAAAGCGCTGTCAAGGTTATCATCATCCGGGCTGGAAAGCTGAAATCCGACAATGCCTTCAAACCCGATACCGCCCGGCATGTAGCGCAGGCTGATGCCTTCAACATTCTGGTCATATCCGGCCGCCAACCCATCGCCGACTTGAGCATGCGCCGGAATCGAAACCATCAGGGCGACCGCCATCACCACGAGAATTCTTCTCATCGGTTACCTCCCTTTCGTTAGTGGAAAAGATACCCAACCCCTGAGCGAGGTCTTTTCGCCGTCTGCACGGCGTGACTCCATTGGGCCGTAGCGGCATTTCTGTAATATTATGAATGGAACGAATTCAAGTCAATATATATTTATATAGATATAAAATATTTACAATGCTTGTGGCCGTTGAAGGTTCCGTTCCGGCGGTGCATTCCTCCCTCTCCACACAATGAGATTGACTTGTCGTACTGAAAACGCTATTTTGGGGCGAACTCAGGAGGAGGCATGAAGATTCGAAATACGCTCCGCATTCCTCTCGGCTTTCTGGCCGGAGGTCTTTTCATCTGGAGGGCTCACCCCACCCCGCGCAGCTTTGTCATCGGTGCGCTGATCATGATTTTCGGGGAGGCCATCCGATTTATCAGCGCCGGAACGCTCATCAAATTCGAAGGGGTGACCCGCAACGGCATTTACGCGTTCACCCGCAATCCCCTGTATATCGGGTCGTTTTTTCTCGGCCTTGGGGCATGCATCATGGGCCGCGATCTGCTGTTCGCCGCGCTGTTCGTCACGATCTTTCCGCTGCTCTACATCCGGGTTGTCCGCCGCGAAGAGAAATGGCTGGTCGGACGGTATGGCGATGATTATGTCGCCTACCTCAACGAAGTCCCGCGCCTGATTCCCGTGCGGCTCGATTTCGGGGAGGCGCTCCGGGAAACCTCACCGTTCCTGGCGGTGAAAAACCGGGAACTCCGGACTGTCTTCGGACTTCTCGCCGTCCTCGTCATCATGGCGGTCAAGCTAGCCATGGCAAACTGAACCGTTGCCGTTTTCCCCGGAGTCCGGCCTGTTCACAAAGGCTCCGGGGAGACGTTCTGCGGTTTTCCCGCCTTTGCGGTTCCCCGCCGGATTCCCTTGACAGTCGCCACTCTATTCGCCTAATTACCTCTCTGGCGCATTCCTCCGCACCATTCGATCATCACATTCACCCGGTCCCGTTCACCCGTCCGCGGCCTTGCGGCGGCGATTCCGGAATGACGGCCGATCCCCCGCCGGGGTTCTTCATGTTTGACGCTCACGAAGTCGCAACGCTGCTGTTCGATGTCGGTATCCTGCTCGGGCTGGCCCGGCTTCTCGGAGAAATCGCCCGGAGATACCGTCAGCCCATGGTGGCGGGTGAGATCCTGGCGGGTATTCTTCTCGGCCCCACCGTGCTCGGTTCCCTGTTTCCCGCGGTGGAGCACGCGCTTTTCCCTCTGAGCGGGGACGTGCTCATCGCCATGGAGGGGCTGACCATCATCGCCTCGGCGCTTCTGCTGCTCGTAGCGGGCACGGAGATTTCCCTCTCTTCTGTCTGGCGGCAGGGGAAAGCAGCCGTTTTCACCAGTGTTTTCGGAATCATCGTTCCCCTGGCATTCGGGTTCGGGGCGGCGTGGTTCCTCCCCGGGCTCTTCGGCCGGGAGCCAGGCGTGGATGCCTTTACCTTCGCCCTCTTTCTGGGAACCGCTCTCTCCATCTCGGCGCTTCCGGTCATCACCAAGACCCTGATGGACATGAATCTCCTGAAAAGTGACTTCGGTGTGCTCATCATGGCCTCCGCGGCGCTCAACGATCTCATCGGCTGGCTCATTTTCAGCCTGGTGCTCGGCATGATGGGCGCGGGTGAGGAATTCGGGCGGAGCGTCGAGGAGACCATCCTCTATACCGTGCTATTTGCGGCATTTATGCTCACCGTGGTCCGATGGTCCTTCAATCGCATTCTGCCCTGGCTGGAGCGAAAAACGGTGTGGCCCGGCGGGATTCTGGCCTCGGTGTTCAGCTTTACCATGCTGGGAGCAGCGGCTTCCGACTGGTTGGGGACGCACGCCGTGTTCGGGGCGTTTCTGGTGGGCATCGCGGTCGGTGATTCACGCCACCTTACCGAGCGGACCAAGGATACGGTCACGCAATTCGCCGCCAATATTTTCGCCCCTCTCTTTTTCGCGTTTATCGGGCTGCGCACCAACTTCGCCGCGAATTTCGATCTGACCCTTGCCAGCGTGGTATTTCTGATTGCCTGCGCGGGAAAAATAATCGGGTGCTCCCTGGGCGCGAAACTGGGGGGCATGCGGGGGCGGGAAGCCCTGGCGGTAGGGTTCGGTATGAACTCCCGGGGTACCATGGAGATCATCCTGGGGCTGCTTGCCCTCGAATACGGGCTTATCGGCGAGGAACTTTTTGTGGCGCTGGTCATCATGGCCCTCGGCACCGCCATGCTTTCCGGACCGGTGATCGAGTACCTGGTGCACGAGAAACAGTCGCTCCGGCTCTCCCACCTCCTGAAGCCTTCCGGGTTCAAGCCTGCACTCAGGAGCACGGTTCGTCGCGAGGCGATCATGGAGCTTTCCACCCTGGCGGCAACTCAGGCCGGGCTTGACGCCACGCTTATCTTTCGGGCAGCCTGGGACAGGGAAGAACTCATGGGAACAGCTCTGGGAGGCGGAATAGCAGTCCCCCACGCCCGACTTCTCGACATCAAGCGGCCGGTGGTGGTCATCGGGCATTCCTCGCAGGGAATCGACTTCAATGCACTCGACGGCGCTCCCGTGCACATCGTCTTTCTCCTGCTGACCCCGGCGGGCGACCAGCGAACCCAGCTGCAGATTCTTTCCGACATCGCCCGCATCTTTTCCGATCCCACCGCCCGTTCCGCGGCCATGCACGCTCCTGATTACACCGCTTTCCTCAATGCGATCGCAACCGCGCCGGAGCGGAAATGACTATTCGGGCCGTCCGCCCGGACATTTCTCCGGGAATATGCATGGAGCGGCCGGAGGAAAACTGTGCCGCTGTTTTCGCCAGAAGCCCGCGTATTGCGGCACTTTAGCCTGAAGTTTGAGGGCAAAAATGAAGTAAAGATAAATGGTGGAAGGGTTTAGCCTGTAACCAAACTAAACAATGTGTCCATGTAAATTGCATTATAATG
>JAWLHT010000269.1:0-7315 GCA_041690195.1 Candidatus Latescibacterota bacterium | reverse complement strand
CTCTCGGGGGTGTTGCAACTCCCCCCCACCCAGCTTCTCTGTACAGGGTTACTTCTTCTCTTCCTCCGGTGTTTCCTCCGGTGGAGACTCACCGGCAGGAGAAGCGGTGTCCGGAGGAGCCGTTTCCGGTTCTTTCTCGGGAAACTCGATACGTTTCAGTCCGGGAGGAGCGATATCCCGGACATTGAATCCCCGGAGCTGAGCGTCCACATAGGCGTCCACCATTCCGTAAACCCGGGCGCCAAGCCAGTATATGATGAAACTGTTCCGGTTGGTTCGGATCTGGTCTCTCTCGAATCGGGTCAGATCATCGCCGCCGAGAAGGTACTGCTCATACAGCGCGCCGCCGACGAAGAACAGTTCGGCGGCGATGAGTACGGCTGCCTTGAGTTTTTTGCCGTTGTCGAGCTGTCCCCACCCCGGGAGCGCCATGGAGTGATAGAGGGCGGTTTTTGGAGGCACCGCGGAGGGCGGGCGGACAGTCGGCGTACCGGTCGGCGGAACTCCGGAAAGGTCCGGAACCGCCGCAGTATCCGCGGGAGACTCCGTGTTCTGTGCAAGCAGAACGTTCCGGGAGGGAGTATCCCCGCAGAACGAAGGCGCGGCGTGCAATAATCCCGCCGCTGCAACCAGGAGAAAAACAAAAAACCTCAGGCCGTATACTCCTTCCATCACGTCCGGGATGCCGGGCCACGATAACCATACTGGTGCGGCTGCCGCTTTCCGGAAGTTCAATCAGCCGCGTTCCCGATAAAACGCCCAAGCTACCGAAGTGTTCCCTCCTCAGACCAAGTCCATCACCAGCTTGACCGCTCCGAGCACCGCCGCGTCGTCCGGAATTTCCGCCGGGACGATGCTTACATCATGGCTGAAGGAGCGGAATCCTCGCTCGTGGAGCGCCCGACGCGCCGGCTCGAAAATGAAATCTCCGGCTGTGGCCAGGCCGCCGCCGATGGCTACGCGCTCGAAATTGAGCAGGTTGAGCGAGTTCACGATGCACACGCCGAGCATATAACCCACTTTGTCAAAAATATTGAGGGCAAAAGCGTCCCCGCTTTTCGCCGCCTCATAGATGACATAGGAGTTCAACTCCTGCGGTTTGGAGACATACTCGCGGAGCGGGGTATCCCAGTGCACGTTCACCACTTCTTCCAGGGTGACCCGGACGATTCCGGTGGCCGAGGAGTACATTTCGATGCAGCCCTTCTGTCCGCACCAGCACTGCACGCCCTGGTAGTCGATGGAGGTGTGGCCCACTTCCGCGGCGTTGTCGTTGAATCCGGTGAGGAGCTTGCCTCCCACAATGGCGCCGCCGCCGATGCCGGTGCCCAGGGTCATGGCAAAAAAGTTGTCATATCCCCGTCCCGCACCCTTCCACCACTCGCCGAGCGCGAATACGTTGGCATCGTTCTGAATGTAGGTCAGCACCCCGGTGCGTTCCCGGATAACCGAGGCCAGGGGGAAGTTCTCCCAGTGGGGGAGATTCCCCGCCCGGAGGATCTTTCCTTCCCTGGCGCTGAGCGGCCCCGGCGAGCCGATGCCGATACCGGCAACATCGGAAAGGGTGACGCCGCCCTGGCGCACCGCTTCGTTGATGGTGTCGACGATTTGCCGGACAGGCGCTTCCGCCGACTCACGGGCCAAGGTTTTCCGACGGTCGCGGGCCAGGACGTTTCCTTCGTCGTCCACGAGACCGGCCCGCACGTTGGTCCCGCCGAGATCAACTCCGACATATAGTCTGCTCAAAACGCCCCCTTTCTCTGGTTTCACAGGTCCTTCTCTGGCTTTCTGGTCCTTCGCTGTATGCAGTGGGTACACGAGAGTGAACGGTGCAAAGTGAAGAGTGAGCGTGGAAAAAGCACAGAGGCTAAAAGGCACAAAGGGAATGACCGTAGGGCGAGGCATGCCTCTCCCGCCCTGAACGGTACGCTTCGGCATTGACGGCCGGTTCCCTTTTCCTGACCCCTTCTTTCTTCACTCGTTTACCCGCACAAATCCGCGCAAAACCAGTTTTTTCCCTCTATCGGTGTCCCGTTATTGACGGTGTCCACGGACGGTGAGATTCCTGCCGTCGTTTATCGGCGCATCGTGACCGTAATCCGCCCCACACGGTATCGCCGATGGCCGTCACCGCCTTCAGGGGAATCGCGATATTCGGGGTCCCTTCACGCTGTTCATGTTCGGCAACCCGCGGCCGGACAATTCCCCCCGGTCCAGGTTGGTGAACCGGGGGGCTGCTGTAACAGTGAGGAAAAAGCTTCGTTACTTCTTCCGGGCCGCCTTGATGTTTTCCACCATCTGACGAGCCAGGGAAGTAATGTTCTCCCAGTTGCCCGCGGCGATATCTTTCTTGGGCGCGATGCAGCTCGCGGCGGTAACCGCGATCGCTCCGGCCCTGATGAAGTCCCCGCAGTTCTCGATGGAGACGCCGCCCACCGGCATGAGCTTGATTTGGGGCAGCGGGCCGTGGATGGCCTTGAGATAGCCCGGTCCGACCGCATCGGCCGGGAACACCTTTACGATGTCCGCGCCGGCTTCCCAGGCGGTCAGGATTTCGGTCGGTGTGAACGCGCCCGGGCAGATGGGCTTGGAATAGCGCTTGGCCATTTCGACGACTTTGAGGTTCAGCGTGGGGGTGACAATGTATTCCGCGCCGGCCAGAATGGCGGCCCGGCAGGTTTCCGGATCCAGCACGGTGCCGACTCCGACCCCTATTCGGTCGCCCATGCTGTCGGCCAGGGCCTCGATGACCTTGAGGGCGTTGGGAGTGTTCATGGTCACCTCGATCAACTGCGCGCCGCCGGCTTCCAGCGCCCTGGCGACCTCGATCAGTTTTTCCGAACTGTCCGCGCGGATAGCGGCGACGATTCCGGCGTCCTCGATTCTTTGGAGCATGGTCATTGCGGAAATCTCCCTCCGGCAAATGGTGAGGCACACATATGATACGTTTACGGGTACAACTGAATAAGGATAAATATAATAAAAACTTCACGGGAGGACACAGGAAAGCGAAGGAATTGTGTTGCCCCGGTCCGGGAGTGATTCCATGGCTGAGGACAAACGGCCCTTCTCACCCCTCGCGGTCCTGGAACCGTTCGTAACGGGTGATCAGTTCCTCTGCCGGAAACCACCAATCCTCCTGGCAAATCCCCTGACCTGAAAGCAACATAGCGGTTTCCGGTTGCAATACTGGAGTGATCTATATATATTGTACTATATTGATATTGTGGTTGTTTGCGGTGTTCTCCGGGTACATGAGAGTGAACGGTGCAAAGTTAGGAGTGAAAGGCACAGAGGCACAAAGGAATGACCGCAGGGACGAGGCATGTCTCGTCCCCTTCTCCTGACTTCCGGCTCCTGACTCCTTCTTTTTTCACTCGTTTACCCATGCAAATCCGCAGCCAATATATGCTTCATTATCCTTATCGTTCTCCCTCCTCCGAAACGTCTTCCGGACCCCCGAGTCCGGGCGCATAATTCCCCAAAACGGAGCTGCCGTGAACGTACTCCTCGTCAGCACCAACCGCAGCCGTCACCCACTCCCCGTCATCCCCTACGGCGCTTGCATCGTCGCGGAATCGGCGGAACGGGCGGGACACCGGGTGCGGCTTATGGACCTCATGTTCGAACCCCGTCCCCTGGAAGCTTTTGTCGCCGCACTTCGCCGTACCCGTCCCGACGTCGTGGGAATTTCGGTCCGGAACATCGACAACAACGACATCATCGCTCCCCGGCGATACGCCCGCGATACGCTCCCGGTGGTGGACGCGGTGCGGCGTCATTCCGATGCGGAGATCGTTCTCGGCGGCGCGGCGGTGACCGTCATGCCCGAGCAGTTTCTTCGCGCCACCGGTGTACGCTGGGCGGTTCCGGGGAACGGGGAGTGGATTTTTCCGGCATTCCTGCATGCCTTGGGCGGTGCATCCGACCCGAGAACGGTTCCCGGCGTCGCCATCCTGGATCGTGATGGATACCGGGTGAACCCCGCGCCCCGCAACCTCGTGGAAGAGGCGTCTTTCCCGGATTTCCGCCGCTGGGTCGATATCCGGGCCTACACCGGCGGAATGGCCTCGGCCCCGGTCCAGACCCGACGGGGATGCCCGTTCCGATGCGTGTACTGCACATACGCCATAAGCGAGGGGCGGAACTACCGCCTGTTCGATACGGAACGAATTGTCTCCGGCATCCGCTCCCTGGCCGATGCCGGATTCCGGGACATCGAGTTTGTGGATAATGTATTCAACTCGCCCTATGAACCGGCCCTCGCCCTTTGCCAAGCGCTGGCCGAAGCGCGGCTCGGGGTTCGGTATCACACCGTGGAAGTGAGCCCGGCCTTCCTGGACGACCGTCTGCTCAAGGCCATGGAGCGCGCCGGCTTCGCCGGGATCGGCCTGACCCCGGAAAGCGCCGACGACCGGGTCCTGCGCGGCTTGGGCAAGCCCTACACTTCCCGGGAAGTGGACCGGGCGGCCCGCGTCGCGTCACGGCACGAAGTGCCCTGCCTCTGGTTGTTCCTGCTCGGCGGACCGGGCGAAACCCGGGATTCCGTACAACGGACCATCGAATTCGCCGAGCGCCGGGTACGCAAAACCGATACCGCTTTCTTCAACATCGGTCTGCGAATCTATCCCGGAACCCCGCTGGAAGCCATCGCCCGTCGGCAGGGAGTGCTCCGCGACTCCCGGGATTCCATGCTCGACCCGGCGTTCTACATCGCTCCCGGTATCGAGCGGGACTGGCTCATTGACACAGTGCGGGAAACATCCCTCCGGGTCCCCCATATCATCGGGCCGGAGACGTTCTCCCTCCCGTTTCTGCCCGGAGTGCTCCGGATGCTCCAGCGGCTGGGAGTCACCCCGCCCGCATGGAAACACACCGCCCGGCTCCGCCGGGGATTCAGCCGATTGGGGATACGCACATGAACGAATCCGACGCCCGCATTCTCTCCCTTGCCACCGCCTCTCCGGAGCATGTTTACACCCAGGCCGAAGGGGAAGCATTCCTCCTGGAGCAGTACGACGGTATCCTGGACGACCGGGGCCGGGAGGTGGTCCGGAAGGTATTCGCCCATCCGAGCATACAGCGGCGGCGCTTCTCGTTCCATGATCCCCGGATCATCCACCGGGAAACCCCGGACGAGCGCATGGAACGCTTCACCCGCTGGTCGGTCGACCTTTCCGCCCGCGCGGCGGAATCCGCTCTGATCAGCGCCGGGGTTTCCACCGGAGATGTTTCCGCTCTCGTGGTTAATACCTGTACCGGGTATCTCTGCCCCGGCATCACATCGTACCTCATCGAGCGCATGGACCTGCCCCGGACTGTCCTGACCTTCGATCTGGTGGGGAGCGGGTGCGGCGGGGCCATCCCCAATCTCCAGACAGCGCAGGGAATCCTGCGGGGGCTTTCCGGGGGTGTCGTGCTCTCGGTCTCGGTCGAGGTGTGCAGTTGCACATTCCAGATGGGAAACGACCCGAGCCTGATCATCTCAAACGCGCTGTTCGCCGACGGCGCGGCGGCGGCGGTGGTCGGCGGCGGTGGAACGGGTGGGCTCCGCCTGGAGGCGAGCGCGGCCTTCAACGCCCCCGAGTACCGTGACGATGTCCGGTTCGAGTACCGGAACGGGCAGCTTCACAACCGGATCACCCGACGGCTCCCCGTGCTGGCGGCCAAAGCGGCGGAAAGCGTGGTGAGCAACCTTCTGGAAACGCGGGGGCTGGAAGTCGGGGATATCCGGTGGTGGGCGGTGCATCCCGGCGGAGACAGCATCGTCACTGCCGTGCGGGACCGTATCGGTCTCACCGAAGATGCCCTCCGTCACACCCGGGCGGTTCTGTCCGGGTACGGAAATCTTTCTTCGGTGACCGTATGGTTCGTGCTCCGGAGCATTCTCGACGACGGCATTGGACCCGGCGATCGTATCATGCTACTCGCCTTCGGGGCGGGAATGTCGGCGCATGCCTTCCTGCTGAAAGCGGAAGAAACGGGGGCATAGTCGTAAACATACGGGAAAACCACTGGCACACATGAGTACCGAAAGAAAGTCAGGAGAGGTGTTGGCCGGTAACTCACCCCCTTACTCCCCCTCTCTCCAGAAAGAGGGGGAACCGCGCCACAGGGAGCACCGAGACAGCCGATAACGAGTCATCCCCTCTATCCCCGAGAGAGGGGAATGAGGGGTGAGTTAGATTTTCAGGCCTGAATCACAAAACAACCGTTCACTACTATCTGCTTATCTTTACGACAATGGGACCGAGGGGTGAGTTACTCTTTCCCGAACGGGGACGGTTTTCCCCGTTCACCGGTATCACTGCTCAGGAGGCTTCACCTGGGTTCCGCCGCCGCCGAACACGAGACGGAAATAGACCCCTTCGATGCCGGAGTCCGGACCGTTGAGGGCATCCCCCCAGTCCGAGCGCCAGGGAGAGAACAGGTATCCGATACGCGCTCCGAACATGATGCCGCCTTCCTGTCCGTTTCTCCGTTCGAGCACGACCATATGTTCGGCGGCGACACCGAGATCGAGGAGCAGGAACCCGTTCCCGAGGCGGGTGCTCCGGCGGGGATTCTGGAGGTATTGGTCAAAGGGCAGGGTCGCTTCCTGGCTGATCTCCAGGCTCAGCCCGCCGCCACCGAGGCCCAGGGCGGGATAGACGATGGCGCCGCCTCGCCGGGCGATGATGTACCCCAACCGGAAAAGCCCGTAACCGCCGTTCAGGGTGGACTTGAAAAAATCGTTGCCGATGGTTGCCGATTCGCTGTCCCCGAATACCCCCCCGCCTTCGCCGCCAATGACGAATCGTCCGACAATGGCGTATCCCCCGCCGCCGAACACGCCGAATGTCTCTGAAAATGTCCCGTAGCCATTGGCCTGGAGACGGTCGTTCAGAGATCCGAGGTCCATGCCCTGGGAACCGGCCATGAAATATCCCCTCCCCTCGGAACGCTCCTGCCCGAACCCGCCGCCGGGCAGAGCGGTAATGCCCAGCAGAACGGCCAACCCGTAAATACAGCGTCTTTTCCTCATCGTGACCTCCTTCTGCGTCATGGTGCGGATTACGGAGGATTCCGGGCGAAGATCAGCGGGACGGCGATAAACGGGGCCGCCCCGCCGATCAGGATATCACTCCGCTTCCCGCTCCAGTTCCCGTATCCGCAGATTGCGGAAATAGATTGGCGCGCCGGCGTGCTTGCCCTGGAACCCGATGCGCCCCCGGTCGGCCAGTTCGGCCACCGGCTTGTTCAGCCAGGCCGGAATCTCGCTGCCATCCGGATTGGTCTCGGCGCTGGTCCACAGGTCCATGGTCATCTCGTTTAC
>JAWLHT010000268.1:6719-7321 GCA_041690195.1 Candidatus Latescibacterota bacterium | reverse complement strand
GTAATATCCTTTCCTCATGAGTCTATTTTTCTGTTTTCCGCTGTAACGCTGTCCACATGTTTTATGGTGCTTCGGGGCATTCTATGAATCAATGAGAGTGAACGGGGCTAAGTGCAGGGTAAAAAGGAGCAAAGGCACAGAGGACAAAAGGAAAAACCTAAGGGCGAGGCATGCCTCGACCGGTCTGAACCGTACCCTCCGGTATTATCAGCCGTTTGCCTTCTTCTGACTTCAAACTCCTGACTTCTTCTTCCTTCACTCGGTTACCCACACAAATCTGTGAAGCGCCAATTTATTCACTGCGAATCATGATGTACCCCATCATGCGGCCGGAATTGCCCTTATCGCGACGGTACGAATAGAAAGTATCCGGATTGCATATGGTACATTGTGAAAGGGACTCGATATTTATTTCCGATACTCCCCGAGAAGTGAGACGGCCGGCAACTTCGGCGGGAAGATCGGCGTAGAGGCGCCCAGACCGTTTCAGGACCGAAGCCGCACTCAACCTTTCCGCCACCTCCGGACCGACTTCGTAACAACAGCGGGCGGCGGACGGTCCGATAACGGCAAGGAGGTCGGACGGGTTACACCCCCACGTT
>JAWLHT010000268.1:0-6709 GCA_041690195.1 Candidatus Latescibacterota bacterium | reverse complement strand
ACCAGCAACAACCGGCCTCCATCCGCAGTGTATCGCTCCGGCGACATCCCGCACCGGATCAAGCAGAAGAAGGGGCACACAGTCCGCCACCCGGACGCCAAGCAAAAGCCCGCGGGTGGAAGTCAGTAGTCCATCGGTATCGTCAGAAATACCTCCGCGTTCAACAATACCCACCCCCGAGGAATGCACCTGCCGCATGAGCGCCACCTGTTCTTTCCGCACACCCAGCAAGCGATAGAGAATGCTGTAGTTTGCGGCAACAGTCTCGGGATCGTCACCGCTTTGCGTGCCCAGATTCAGAAAATCGAATGGGGGGCAAGATACTCCTCCCCGTCGGGTTGTAAATCCCGCGGCAACACGAGTCTTGTCAAGGGTATTCGGAATAAGAATGTCCATGCTATTCATGTTGACTGGAATAATTATCGGGTGAACGCATATCGAGGCGGGTGACCGTTGAAACGCCCTTCACCTTGCGAATTTCCTTCATAAGATTTTGCAGATCAAGAAGGTCCCTCACATCCACGTCAAAGTCATCAATGGCCATATCGTCCTGTGTCGAAATGCTGGCCGAACGTATATTGCAGTTGGAGCGGGCGATAGCTGATGTTATTTCAGTCAGCAGGTTTCGACGATTGGAAGCTTCCACGCGGATGGAGGCAACGAAGGAAACCCCGTCCTTCGGCTCCCATGCCACCCGAATGGCGCGGTCGGGTTCGTCCAGCGCGTTCCGGACGTTGTCACAGTCGCTGCGATGAACCACCATGCCCCTTCCTCTGGTTATATATCCGACAATGTCGTCTCCGGGAAGCGGTTTGCAGCATTTCGCGAAACTCACCAGCAGATTTTCCATGCCCTGTATGGTTACTCCGACCGGAGTACGCGTGAGTACAGGGCGTTTTTCCTTTTTCTCAATGAGTCCGAAATGATTGTGCAGCGAGTGAATGGATATGTCTCCCTCGCCGAGGCTGCGGACGAATTGATCCCAGTTACGCTGATAATACTTCCGAACCAGCTCTTCCTTCTCGTTTTCGTTAATTTTCTCGCCCCGCATTTTTTCGATTTTTGCAATCATGTCGGAGCCGAGAGCACAGCTTTCTTCGTCGCGCTGCCGTTTCACCCAGCGGCGGATGAGGCTGCGCGCTTTGGCTGTCTTAATTGTGTTCAGCCAGTTCGGGTTGGGATACTTGTTCGAATTGGTGATGATATCCACCCATTGACCACTGATAAGATGGGTATCGAGCGGAACAATCCTTCCGTTTACCTTTGCTCCTGCACAATGCATGCCGATTTCCGAATGGAGGGCGAAAGCGAAGTCAACCGGGGTAGAGCCGGCCGGAAGCTGCACCAAGTCCCCCTTGGGAGTAAACACGAAAATTTCGTCCTGGAACAGGTCCATTTTGAGTTCATACATGAATTCGCTTGCTTCCGGAGTCTTGCTTTGCCATTCTACCACGCGTCGCAGCCAGTTCATGTATGAATCGATTTCGTCAGGCTGGACCTTCCCTTCCTTGTAACGCCAGTGCGCCGCGATTCCAGACTCCGCGGTCTGGTGCATCTTCTTGGTGCGGATCTGGACTTCTACCATCCGTCCGCCCGGCCCTACTACAGTGGTATGCAGAGACTGGTACATATTGAATTTCGGGGTGGCGATAAAATCCTTGATGCGCTCCACCACCGGAGTAAACATGGAGTGGATAATCCCGAGCGTATAGTAGCAGTCCGAAATAGATTTGACGATGACCCGGATGGCAAAAATGTCGTATATTTCATCCAGTGTCTTGCCATCCCGCATCATCTTGCGGTAAATGCTGTAAAGATGCTTAAGGCGCCACTGAATCTGGTGGTCGATTTTCTCGGCGGTCAGTTTCTTTTGCAAGGGTTCCAGGAAGCCTTTGATATAGTCATCCCGCTGGCTTATGGTGCTTTCTATCGAGTCACTGATACGAGAGTACTCTTCGTAATACAACCATCTAAAGGCAAGGTCTTCAAGTTCGTTTTTTATCGTGTTGACGCCGAACCGGTGTGCCAGAGGCGCAAACACTTCGAGAGTTTCACGTGCGATGATCTGACGTTTCTCTTCCGACAAAAACTCCAGTGTACGCATATTGTGCAGACGGTCGGCGAACTTGACCAGAATGGTACGTACGTCCTTTGCCGAATACAGAATCATCTTCCGGAAATTTTCAGCCTGCTGCTCTTCCGGGCTTTTGAGCTTCAGTTCGGATATTTTGGTAAGCCCTTCAATAATTACGGCAATCTCATCACCGAATTCCCGACGCACATCTGCGATGGTCATGGAGGTATCCTCCACTACATCATGCATGATGCCGCAGGCTATCATGACCGAATCCAGATGGAGATCGGCCAGGATATCAGCGGTCTGAATGCCATGATAAATGAACGGCTTTCCGGAGGCGCGACGCTGACCGGCATGCGCGATAGCGGCGAATCGAAGCGCCCGTTTGATAAGTTCCTTGTCTACATGGGGATTGTAGAGTTCGATCTTCTCAAGGAGTTTACTGAACTCGTCCACCACCTCCACCAATTCAACCGGCTGGATGGTATAACGCGGCGATGCGTTCCCTGACTGTGTTTTCCCGGATTCAGCCATTTGCGGCCATACCCTCATATGCTGATAATGATTTCAATGCAAAACGCTCAAGCGAGTACTCACGCTCCGCGCGCAACCTCCCGTTCATACCCAGCCGTACAGCTTCTTCCGGGGAAGCGGCCAGACGATGCATCGCAATGCTCATCGCTTCCGCATTTTCTGACGGTACGATGAGACCCGTATCCTCGTGAATGATCACCTCGGGAACCACATTGGTGTTTGTTCCGATTACCGGAACTGACATGGCCATGTACTCCATGGCAATACGGCATACAGTTTCGGAACCGGTCGAGGCAATTACCCCCGCATTCAGTGTTCCGATCATGTCGCGAATATCACTTTGACGCCCGGAGAATCGGATGCGTTCGATTATTCCCGCTCCGCGGGCCATTTCAATAACGTCGAAAACGGACAATTGTGCATCCCACCCTGAAGCAAGAAACCAGGCATTGGGACAGCGTTGAATCACTATCCTGGCGGCCTCGAAAAAGAAGCGGTGCCCCTTTACCGGGGAAAACCGGCCGATGATTCCGAAAAGAAATGCATCATCCGGTATGTCGAGCGTTTTCCGAAGGGTGTTGCGGGGGTGGTCTGGATGAAAATGACTGATATCAACCCCACCGTTGATAACGTGAATCCGATCAGGATCTATCGAGAATCCCTCCGAATAGTACTGCTGTATTGTGCGGCAGGAGGCGATAACTCCGGATGTGCGGGAGCGGATCAGGTGTCGTGCGGCCGGGTGCACGTTGGGACGTACCTGGTTGCCCGAAGTACGGATAAGCGGAATTCCCGTTCCCAACAGTGCCAGGGCCCAGAGGAGGTGGTCACGGCCGTGATGGGCGCTTACCGCTGTTACATTCTGCTCCAGTGCATAACGCCGATAAGCTCTGACCAGCTCAGTCAGGGCAACGGGGTTTTTACTTGCGGGGCTGTAGCGGTCGAAAGTATCCAAGCCGAGCGCCCGGGCGCGCTCCAAAGCGGGTGTTCCGGCGCCGCCCGTCACGGTAACCCGATGTCCGAGTGAAGCGATACCGCGGGCGAGCATCACCGCATAATCAGCGCAGGCGTTGTACCACGGTACGGTTATGGCTTGTATAAAGTGCCCCATGCGCTCCCGTTTCCATACTCCATAAAAAGTCCGGTGCGACCGAGTTGGCCCTCGGTTCCATGGTGGATATCTGCGTACGTTCAGTTTTCTGTACGCCCTTCGCCCCGGCGACTATCAATTATACGGCGCTTCGCGGATTTGTGTGGGGAAACGAGTGATGAAAGAAAGAGAAGTCAGGAGAAGGGCAACGGCCGTCAATGCCGGAGAGTCCGGTCCCTATGGGTGAAGCATGCCTCGATCCTACCGTCTTTCCCCTTTATATCTCTGTTCCTTTGGCCCTTTCACCCTTATTTACCCATCGAATACAGCGAAGAACCAACTATACTTTTCCGCAATACTGGTATCTGGTTGGGTCACCATGTCTGCGGCACAGACACGTCGGAGCTGAAGAGACAGTGTTTTCGACATTCCCTGCGCCGCTGAACCCGCTGTGGCCTGTCGATCAGATCTGCGCAATGCATGTCAAACGACAACTGTTACCAAGAATAACGCCCGACAGGCGAATTCAACACTCAAATTCCAAGCATGGTTCTGGTCAACAGCGGATCGAATTTGTAGCCGGCGCTCTCGACCGCTTCACGGGCCCCTTCTTCGCGGTCAATGACACAGACGATCTTTATCACATCCAGGCCGATTTCCTTCAGGCTGTCGGCCGCGGTGACCGCCTGTCCACCCGTAGTGAGCACATCCTCGATGAGGACGACCTTTTGGCCCTCTTTCCAAGTACCTTCCACAACCTTTTTTGTTCCATATTCCTTTGCCTTTTTCCGGACAAGAAGAAATGGAATACCGGTCTTAAGCCCTACCGCCGTTACCAACGGAATGGCGCCAAGTTCCGGGCCGGCCAGAAGATCAACATCCGCGGGAATTTTTGAAACCAACCCCTCCGCCACTTTGTCGAGAATTGAAGGCTGGGTTTCGATACGGTACTTGTCAAGATAGTAGTTGCTTTTCCGGCCGCTCGACAGAATGAACTCTCCCCGCAGGAGAGCGGCTTCTTTAACCTTCTCAGCAAGATCCTGGATGTTCATGGCGTCCCTTTTTTTTCTTATGATGGTGACCAGAGAATATCCCCGAATTATCCTGCACGGCACAAAAAACGGCGCAGCTGCCGCCGAACCGAAGAAAAGATAACAGATAACATGACACGGCGAAATGTTTTTCGATTCCGCAAAGGCAGAAACATGTTCGCCCGCGAAAAAGCGGAAGCCGTCAATAATGGCCTCCGCCGGTATATCAATGACGCTTCTCTGTTCCGGAACGAGATGACTTCCCTCCCGGTCAGCCGTTATTCCCAGGCGTATTCCCTTCCCATCCCGTCATATCCCGGTACGCCGCTCATGCAAGGACTCTGCCTGGTACTGCACTCTGCAGATGTCCAGCATCCTGGAAATGCCCTCTCGCATCTCCGCAATGGTTACATCAGAGTATATCGAAGCTCGTCCGATACCTTCCGGCAACACGAACCGGATTCGTCCTTCCTGGACCTTTTTGTCGAGCCGCATGGCGTCCATGAGCGAATCCGTTTCAATGTCATCGACACGCCCCCGAACTCCCGTACGGAGTATCAGGGCGTTCTGGCGTTCAAGTTCGTGTTCATCAAGAAGGCTGCGCGCCGCCGCGATCGAACCGGCCGCCAACATCCCTATGAGGACCGCTTCACCATGTTTGAAGCGACCGTATCCAGTGACTGACTCAAGAGCGTGACCGACCGTATGCCCATAATTGAGAATGGCACGGACTCCGCCCTCCCGTTCGTCTTCGGAGACAACACCTGCTTTGATCCGGCAGTTCCAGGCAATGAAACGCTCCATAACCGGATCCGGAGCGTGAAAGCCCATGATCTGCTCCAGATTTGTTTCCAGAAAAGCGAAGAACGTCTTGTCGCGGATAACGGCATGCTTGATCACTTCGCCCATGCCACTGATCACCTCGCGGTGATCAAGGGTCGTGAGGACGCGTGTATCTATCCAGACCCCGCGTGGTTGATGAAAGCTCCCGACAAGATTCTTGCCGAGTGGATGATTTACCGCTACCTTTCCCCCTACTGAGGAATCGACCTGCGCCACAATTGTAGTCGGAACCTGGATGAAGGGGATTCCGCGGAGAAGCGTTGCCGCGGCGAACCCCGCCATATCACCTACAACGCCTCCTCCCAGCGCAACGATCAAACTGTTCCGCTCGAAACGCGCCTCTATGAAGCGCGTGAGTATGGATTCCCATGTGGCAGTTGTCTTATGCTCTTCACCATCGGGGAGAACAACGGGGATGACTTCCATACCCTCGTGGGCCAGGGAGTCGAACACGGTGTCCAGGTACAGTTCCGCAACGGTCCGGGTAGTTACCACACCGACCTTACGGGGATTACTTCCGAACAATTCGGTAACAAATCTTCCGGTATGCCGAAGACTGCCTGCCTCGATGCGAATATCGTACGACCGGTCGCCAAGTTGTACCGGTACAGATTCCATGGCGGGACTCCGGAGTGAATGTAAACCGCACCGTGCATTATAAGCCCGAGTGCGACCCTGCAACACTGCTTTGTGTGGTATGAAGATTCGGGGATAATCTGCAGTTATTTCGCACCGAGACGTTCCCGGAGTTCTTCAACCATGAGTTCAACCGGCGCATCTTGTCCGGTCCATAAAGAAAGCGACCGTGCCCCCTGATACGCCAACATGTCCAGGCCGGTGACAGTGCGGCAGCCCTGTTCCTCCGCTTCCCGGAGGAAACGGGTTCTGAGCGGAGTATAGATGATATCGCAGACAATTTGTCCCGTGCGGAACAAGGTGGGATCGGGGACCGGGGTATTCCCTGTATCGGGATGCATCCCCACGGTCGTGGTGTTCACGATCATGCCGGCGGAAGGAAGCAACTCGTGCAGGGACGCGAAATCGGCCGGAGATGCAATGATACGCTTTCCGGTCGCGAAAGACAGGTCTGCGGAGAGCTCCCTAGCCCTGGCTACAGTACGATTGATCACGAAG
>JAWLHT010000267.1:0-7361 GCA_041690195.1 Candidatus Latescibacterota bacterium | reverse complement strand
CCCAGGAAAAAACAGATAAACGCGGATGACATTCTTTTCATCAGTTTTTATCATTCCAATCACGCGGGGTGGTTGTGCGTACCAGTGATTCAGATCGTTTTCCCCTTTTCATTCCTTTGCGAACTTCGCGTGAGACCAGTTTTTCCCTTTGTGCCTTCTGTGCCGTTGCCCCTTTTCCCTAAGATTTTCCTCTGTCCCGCACCAAAAAAACTCCCACCCGCGCCGTTTTTCCATTAGATTCAGAGATACTGTATTCAGAACCGCGCCGAAATATGCACCGCCCAATGGAGGCACGCGACATGCGCACCGGACTTTTCAGCACTATCATAGGGGCTTCCGCCCTGGCTCTCGCCCTGGGGGGAATCGCCCCGGCCCAGACCGTCGCGCCGGACGATTCGACGGTCCGCATCTCCTTCGACCGTGAGTCTAAGCGGGTGGACATTGTTACCGGGAAAACGCTCCCGAATTACACGAAGGCCCGGCGGGGCAGCTTCCAGTTTTTCCAGGGGCGGCTCGACACCCCGGAAAAGGGATTCTGGTATTTCTTCGACGGTCGGCGGTTCCAGCCGGTCGAACGAACCCTTTTTATCCGCAAGCTGAAATCCACCGGCACATGGCTGATCGGGGGGTGCGGACGCTACGACAACCGGGACCTGACCAAGAGTCCCGTGGTCCTTTCCGATCATCCCAACGTGAACTGCGAAATCGAGCACCACGGCGTCTCCTTCATCCCGCTCAACCCGGACACCGGAAAGCCGGAACCCCGGGTGTATGTGCTACTGGAGGATCTGGAACTGATCCAGTGGCACCCCTACAATCACTGGCTGGTAAACGAGTCGCAGGAGCAGGTCGAGTCGAAACAGGGTATTGTCTACTGACCCCGGACGGGGAACGGCAATCCGGAAAACGAGTTATTTCGCCCAGTGGGGAGACAGATATGGATCGGACACAGAATACATCGCGCCGCACTGTCCTGAAAGCCGGACTGGCCGTCGCGGCCGCGGCGTCGCTTCCGGCGTCCGGAGCGGACGCCCAGACCGCGCCGCCTCCGAAGAAGCCGGGGGTGACCCGGGTTTCGGCCATCTGCGGCAACGACCACCGGGTCAGGGGGGGGATCGAGCCCATCATGCGTCATCTGCCCGATTCCGACTTCTGGTGGGCGGACGACTACCGTCCCATTACGCCGAAAGTCATCCGGGACACCGACCTGCTCGTGACTTACTACTCCGGGTACATGTACGACAAGGACAACACGGCGGCCATCATCGACAGCGTCCGCAACCGGGGCATGGGCTGGATCTGCGTCCACAACACCCCCTGGTTCACCGGGGACGAACTGTGCGAGTTCATCGGGGCGTATGCCATGCTGCACCGGGAAATCCAGCCGGTGGCCGTCGGCTGCCTCAACCAGGAACACCCCATCACCAAAGGGATCGAGCCCTTCGTGATCCAGTTAGACGAACAGTTCGGGGTCTATCTGGCCGACCCGAAGGACCCGGACCTATCCGTGCTGTTCCGGACCCAGGGACTGCACGATGGGCACTCGACGATCCAGGGCTGGTGCGTCCAGCGCGGGAAAGGCCGCATCGTCGGTCTGACTCCGGGCCACTATGACTGGACCTGGAGCGAGGAACAGTACCAGGAGATTTTCTGGCGCGCCGCGAACTGGGCGCTGAATCGTCCCATCCCGCCGTTCTATGGCAGCTTCGAGAACGTAATCTGGTAGCGGGCTTCCGGAGAAACGGGAACGGTTTGGACGAGGGCGCGCCGGAAACGGCGCGGAGACCGATCAATGAAGGAGAGCGGAATGGATCCGAAGAATAGATCTGTGAGCGCGGGGACGGCCGGAATGGCGCTGGCCGCGGGAGCGGCGCTGGCGTCGGCGGCCGCGGCATCTGCGGCGGTGAAGCCGAAAGCGCCTGGAGAAACCAGGGTGGTGGCGTTGTTCGGGCTGACCGAACGGTGTAACGGGATCGCCCAAGAGATGGCGGTGCGCCGCGTTTTCGATTCGAAGCGGGACTGGCGCTTCCTGTTCGTGCGGGGCGCCCGGCTGTTCACTCCCGCGCTGCTCCGTGACGCCGATCTCTTTATAGTCTGCCGCGGTCCGGAGCCGGACCCGGTGGACCTTTTCGGGGAGGACGGCGGTATCGGGGAGCGGGTCGTTCCGGGCGGCGCGTTCTGGACCGACGCCAATGTCGCGGCGATCCGGGAAAACGTGGAGCGCCGGGGCATGGGGCTGCTGGCCATGCAGGCCACGGTGCTCTGCGGGCACCAGCCGTTCCTGGAATTCATCGATGTGGCCGGAATCGCCCCGCACAACCCGGAACCGGTATGGTATACCCGGTTCAATCCGGAACACCCGATCACCCGGGGCGCGGGCAAGTTCGCGGTCATGAACGACGAGCAGCCGCTGGTGCTCATCAAGTCCCCGTCTACCGCGACGCTCTTCGAGTCCACCGCCGTGCACGAAAAGCGCCAGGGAGTCAGCGGATGGGCGTTGGAGCGGGGCAGGGGACGGGTTGCCGGACTTCTCCCGGGGAGCACCGGCTCTGCCTTCGGGGCGCCGGAGTTCCGGAACCTCGTCTGGCGGTCCGCCCACTGGGCCATGCGCCGGGACATCCCCGCCTATCCGGAGGCGGAAAACCGGTACTACACCAAGTAGGCCCGGAATAGATTCCGCGGAATGACAGAAGCCCCCGCCCTTTTCGGCGGGGGCTTCTGTCGTAAGCGTCGTAAACGTAAGGGGATCAGTATTGCCGAAAAACAGTGGCTTCGGACTTGCCCGAAAAGGGTATGGAGATATCGGGCCGGGTCGCCAAGGCAGGCGATTCTGGAGGCGCAGGTGGATGCAGGCACACGTTTTCCCCCCCGACGCTATCCCAGCTCAGTTGACCCCCCTGATAAGGGGGATGTCCGAAGGACAGGGGGTCCAACGGAGTTGGTGATGGAAGCAAACTCTTCCATACTCCCACCGCTGAGGAGAGAATGGAGCCCGTCAAGGCTCATCCGGCGGCGCGGAGACGGTCGGGGATGATGCCCAGCCCGGAACCGGTGGGGGGACGGAGCCGGCCGCCGGGACCGAATCGGTAGTCCTCCGTGCAGAGGTCTTCCCGGAGGAGATGGGTTCCGAATCCGCCTTCCAGCCAGCGGAACTCGGGCGTGCCCGCAGCCAGTAGGGCGCCGGCCGCAGAGAGGATGCAGCTTTCGCCCACCTGCGCGCCGAGTTGGATGTCCAGGCTGTGACGGCGTGCGGCGGCGATAACCCGCATCGCGCCCAGTATTCCGCCGCACTTGGAGATGCGCACGTTCACCAGATCGCAGGCTCCGCATCCGGCGGCGCGGTTTACATCGTCCGGACCGGAAACGGACTCGTCGAGGGTGATCAGCGCACCCTTGCCCCGGAGGCGAGACATGCCTTCCAGATCGTCCGCCGCGAGCGGCTGTTCCACCGACACGACCCCTTCGTCCGCCAGGGCGGGAATGATGTGCAGGGCGTCGCCCCGGTTCCAGGTGCAGTTGGCGTCGACCCGCACCTCGGCATTCGGGGGCAGGAGCGCCTTCACGCGCCGGACGTGGCCCACCGGGTCCTCGGCGTTCACCTTGATCTTGACCTGACGGAACCCGAACGGCGCGGTGAACTCCAGGAAATTCTCCATGGCCGCGGGCGGGAACAGCGGGACAACCAGGCTGTACGCGAGCATGGACCGGCGCTGTTCGAGCCCCAGCATCTCGGTGACGGAAAGATTCCAGTGACGGCCCGCCATGTCGAGGAGCGCAAGTTCGGCCGCGCAGAACGCCGCGGGATTCTCCCGCCCGGCGGGGGAATTGGCCGCCGAGGCCAGCCGTGAGATCAGCACCGCGGGGGATGACGCTTCCGTTCCGGTCAACAGGGGAAGCAGTTGGCCCAGCGCCGCGGGAACGCTCTCGACCGTCTCCCCGGTGACATAGAGTCGGGGAACGCATTCGCCATACCCCGTATGGCCGGACTCGGAGGAGAGTTCGACATATATGTTGTCGGAATAGAAACGGGACGCCAGGCCGTGCGCGACATCCATGCGGAAATCGAGCCGCCTGGCGTACGTTTTCGTGGCGGTGACGCGGAGGGGCATACAATCCGTCATGCGGTCTCCGGACGCATCTTGTGGAACTTTTTCCATTGGTACCACTGATCCGGGAACATCATCACAAACCGTTCGAACGTTTTGAGTATCTGGGCGGCCTGATCCTCTGCCGGGGCGTGCTCCCGGTCCGCGACGGGGACGACGGTGAGCCGGTATCCCCGTTCCGTTCTGACCATAAAGGAACTGAGCGTGGTGGCTCCGGCACGGCGGCTGAGCACTTCCAGCGAGCGGTCCAGCCGGATCGTCCCGCCGAACGCCTCGATGGTCTGGTTTCCTTTTGGCCGCCACTCATCCACCTCGTCACACTCCGTGAGGAGAATGCGTCCCCTTTTTAGCGCTTGGATGGCCTGGACCATGACATTCCCGGCGTGCCCGTCGATGAGTTCCACGTTCACTTCTTTCGCGCGTTGCAGGAGGCTTTCCCGGAGACGCTCGGTCTGGAAGGACACCACCATGGTGACCGGATATCCCTGAAGCGCCAGGGCCAGGGGCATGAACTCCACCCCTCCGAAATGCCCGGTGGCCAGGATGACGCCGCCCCGGCCGAGGGCTTCGTCGAGGTGGCGAAGTCCGGAATATTCCATGGCTTCCCGCAGTTCCCGTTTCAATATAGTATAATTCCGGTGAGCCATGATGAGTTTTTCAGAGTAGTGCGAGAAAATACCCTTGAATGTTCTCCTGATGATGGTACGCGCATCTTCACGGCTCCGGAATACATCGAGGATATTTCGCTCGATGAGTTTCCGCTCGCGCTTGTTGGCGAGATAGTACGCCCATCCCATCAGTTCGAGGTAGCGGGTGCACAGCCACACCGGCGCGTGCTTGAAGAGCATGACATTGAAGGGCGCCTGGAAGAATGTCGAGATATTCACCGTTCCCTCCCGGGGTTCCGAATCATCAAAACCGTGGATTCGCATCCCTCCGCAAGCCGGACCCGGCGCGGCGGGACTCCATCTGTTCCGTTAGGGGTAAATGCAAAGAAAGTGCCATCTTACGGTTGTCGGACCGTACAGGAAGAAAAAAATCTCGACGCAAACTATTCTATGGTTCGGGAGTACGGCGCGTTCGGGGAGGACGTGCGGGAGACGAGTGCGCCGGATTGGGATATGGATTGCGTACTTATTTTGCCGGGTACATGCCCTGAAACGCCGTAAACAAGCACGCCTCGGGCGGTTCCGGGATCTGCCTCCGGGTGGAGCCGGTCATGGGGAAAACGGGATGGACGGGTTGTGAAAGCGGCGTTGGAGTTCAGCGGGGTCGCCGTTCCCGGCTGGAAGCGGGTTCGGGCAAACGGGGAAGATATGTACGGGGAATGACTGGATTTATCAACGGACGGGAAAAAAGTTCCGCCCGGAAAAGGGAAAATATTTCCGGGCGGAAGAAGTTGCACTGTGTGACGGGCGCTGTTCAGCCGGGGAGCGGGGTCATTGCCCGGCCATCTCCAGCGCTTTGGTGGTGACATAATACTTGGAAATCATGTTCGGTCGCTCCCAAGCGGGCATGGGTTCGCCCTGAACGTAGCGAAGGTACTGCGTAGCGACCTGGCCGAAATGGGCCTCGTGTCCCACCCGGTACTGCTCCGGGATGACGATGCGCCAGCGGCCGCCCTCCTCCGCGATGGAGAGACCGGGGTACTCCTGGGCGGCGACTGTGTGAATGAATGTCTTGAGGGCAGTGCCCACCCCGGCGCGGTCTGCCTCAGTCGCGGGTACGACGTAGAGTTCCGGACGGTAGTTCTGCTCCTTTTCCTGGAGAACCAGGAGGTGTGATTTGTCGCCCTTGACGATGGAATAGTGGGTGTCTCCGCCGCCTTCCGGGGCCTTGTATTTCCACTCCACCTGCACGCGGGTGTTCACGTCCCTGACCCGGAAATTCATCTGGCCGTTGCAGAAATAGGGGAGACTGCCGTTCTCGTCGAGGGCAAGACCAGCGGGGAATTCCGGAACCCCGGTGACCTCCGTGAACTGGGCGGGGGTGAGCACGGTGGGCCAGCGGCTGGCCGAGAACATGCGGATGTCCCGTTCGTGATCGATGGGCTGTTCCGGGAAGAGGGTCCAGAACACCAGATCCACCAAGTGGGTGGTCACGTCCACCAGTCCCTCGCCCTGCACCGCGGTGTCGAAGAACCAGGCGGGACGGCGGAGCTGCTTTCCGGCGACCACCTTGCTGATGTGGTGCACACTCTTCTTCTCCACTGCGGGGATTTCCGGGGTTCCCGTGGTGATCCGCCCGAAGATGTCCTCCCGGGAGGCGATGAGTCGCTGGAGAATAGTGGTGATCTCATGCCGTTCGGTCATGATGTCGTACGCCGCGAGCTTCTTTTGATCCGCAAGCGCCAGGGCCGAATCCAGCAGGGCGAATTTCGCTTGGTCGATGATCCATGGCTTGTCCACGAGAACGTTGAATCCGGCGCCGAGACAGGCCAGCACCCGGTCAATTTTCTGGTCGTTTTTCCCGGCGATGACCACGATGGAGCCGGGGGTTTCCCGGAGCAGACCGGCCATGAACTCCGGGCCGAGGTGCAGGTCGTATTCCCACCGGGCAGGGTTTTCGGCGCGGGTGTTGGCGGGGACCGTCAAGTTCAGGAACCCGATAGCATCGTCACCCACCGGGGCATAGACACCGACTTTCGGGGAGATTCCTTCGTATGCGGCGGGCTTGAGCACCAGCGCGGCATGGAAATGCCCGGGATCGAGCACCAGAAACCGCCGCTGGGGAGATGGTTGCGGATCGGACGCCTGCGGGTCGCTTCCGGTGCAGCCTCCGAAGACGGTAACAGCGACAAATGCGGCGAGAACGGACAGGTGGACGGGGAAGGCGCCGAGGGGCAGGTTCATGGAATCCTCCGTTGCGGGTGGTCTGGGAAACTGCGTTCTGCTCTGTCGGGTTGAACTGAATCGCGGGCGGAAAGCGGCTTGGGCGCGATTGCTCCGTTATACCCGCTGTCGGTGTCTTGCATTGGACGTGGCTCCGGCTCCGGATATCGGATTCGGCCGGCAATTGACTCGGTTCCGCCACGGTTCCGGATCTGCAGAACCCCCCTGTCCTGGCGGACAACGTCCCTTGTCAAGGGGGTAACTGAATAAGAACAGGAAACAACGGGGTTTCGGTATATCTCAAGTATCTCCCTTGATACGAAGCTTGCGTCAAGTGAGTATGAAACGCTTCCCCGACGACTCACGCAACCGTGCCTCGTAGGACCATTCTTACTCACATGATCGGAAATTCGTATGACACGGG
>JAWLHT010000266.1:0-7403 GCA_041690195.1 Candidatus Latescibacterota bacterium | reverse complement strand
CATCCCGACATGGATGGAGGGAGCCGTGCATTCGTAACTTTGGTTGTATTCGCATTCGAAAGACTTGCACGCTCCCACTCCGGCCGTTGCCGCCTGGTCGCCCCCAGCATTACTGGCGACGAAGTGCGTGTCGCAGAGGGGATCGGACGGGTCTTCCCCGATGGTGATGGCAAGAGCATGGCACGCGTGTGCGGAGTTATAGGCGCAGTCGCTTACAGTACATTCCTGGACAGTTGGCATTTTCATGGTGGTGCCCCCTTGTTGTTGATTTTGGGCAAACCCCGGATCGGGGAAAAGGAGGATGTCTCCATCGTCTCAGCACAGAACCGCGCAGATCAGGTTCAAGACAGCCCATTCAGAAGCGCGGCGGGATTGCCGTTATTAGCATAATACAGTATACGGGGTTTACCTTCAAGAATAATTTATTATGAAATAGCTATGTATGCGAAGGTTCCCGGGCTTATCCGCTGGAAAATGCATGAAAGATGTTGCAGATACTATGCGTACCGCCCTGTGGAACGTGGTAGTGGGCGAGCAGGAAATCATAGAAGCGGGTCATGGCGGACCTCCGGGATTGTGACAAACTTTTCAATGTTCACTATGCATGTTCATGAAAAGCCTGACAACTTCTGTCCCAATGCCGCCCACAAAACAACAAGGACTCACGGGTTTTGCTCCGTAAGTCCTTGTCCTATATGGTGCCGAAGGGGGGAATCGAACCCCCATGACCTCGCGGTCGGCGGATTTTGAGTCCGCTGCGTCTGCCAGTTCCACCACTTCGGCAATTATTGAGCGTAATATGCAATCTAATCGGGAAAAAATCAATAGCTTCCTGAAGACCGGAGTGTGGTTTGCGTTCCGGTGATGCGAGGGGAGGAGATATAGCGGTGCTTCATGAAGTAGTAGACGAGCCCGCAGAGGTGGCTGAGAGCGATGCGGCCGAGGAAGTTCTTGTGGGTGATCTGCTGGACGTGGTGCAGGACGGTGAACCGGGGGTCGAACACGACCCGGTATCCTTTTCGCCAGGTGCGGATGCAGTAGTCCACGTCTTCCGGGGAGTAGAATATGCGCTCGTCGAGATAGCCCACCGAGTCGAGGAGTTCGCGCCGGAAAAACCAGCAGGCGGAAATGGCGTAATCCACGTCGGTGGGGTACGGGAAAGGGAAGTCCTCGTAGAGGTCGGTGTCGGGGAGCCTGCGTTTAAACACAATGGCGGGAACCCGGCTGAATTTCCCGAAGAGGGAGGGGAATTTCCGCACGGAGGGTTGCACCTCGCCATTGGAGAAGAGCAGTTTCGGCGCGAGTATGCCGATGGACGGGTCCTGACGGAGGGTGGCGACGATGTCCGGCAGGCCGACATCGAGCAGCGCGGCATCGGAATCCATGACACAGAGGACCGTGCCGTCGCTTTTCCGGATGGCGAGATTACGGGTGCGGGTGGTGCCCAGATTCCGGTCCAGGCAGATCAGGTCCAGTCGTATTTCCCGGACAAGGCTGTCAACGATGGCCGGGGTCTGGTCCGTGGAGCCGTTATCCACCACGATGATTTCATAGTCCGTTCCCTGGGATTCGCACAGGTGTGCAATGCTCCGAAGGCAGTTTTCTATGGTTTTTTCTGAATTCCAGGTCAGGATGATGAAAGAAATTTTTTCCATTGATACCGCACTTGAAAATTCTCCCGTTTCGACTGTCCCGGGGATGAGTCTGAACACGGAAAAGGGAGAAATGGATCCGGACGCCTGATTTTCCTTCACAGTCCGGCCCAATATAACTATTTTATCTCCGGACTTCCATACAGAATACACATTTCCGCGTCATGAATGCAACACCGGAAAAACGGGAGGTGAGAATATGACCGACAGAGAGACAATGCTCGCGTTGCTGAAGGGTGAGCCGCATGATTCAGTGCCCGTGTGGTTCATGGGGTTTGATAACGATGATGTCGCCCGCGGTCTGAATCCGGAGATCGAACTGCCGGAAAACCTCTACCATAACCCGGAAGGGAGCGACTATCCCTGGGAGCGTCTCTCCGACGAGGAGCGGCGGCGGACGATTGATTACAGCCGGGCGGTGCTCAAGCCGGTGGTGGTGGTTGGCTGGGGGGCGAACATGGCGCTCGGCCACGGCGGACCGGGAGAGTTCCATTTCCGCATCCTGGAAGCGGGGGAAAACGAGCGCATCCTGCAGTGTGAAACGGGCAGTAAACGCCTGATCCGGAAGCATCCCCATTTCTACCATGATTACGACTACCCCCTGAAGACTGCCGGCGACGTGGACCGGCTGGAGCTGCCCGACCCGAAGGACCCGGCGCGATACCGGGGATTCGCGGAGGATGTGGCCTTCTTCCGGGAGGCCGGGTTCTTCACCGCCGCGAACCTCAACGGCTTCTTCAGCGGTCCGCACTACTTCTGCCTGGACTACCAGGAATTTCTCATGTCCCTGCTTCTAGAACCGGAGAACGCCCGGCGGCTCATCGACCGGGTGGGGGAGTGGACCATCGCCGCGGCGGAGGAGGTGCTGGCCCGGGGCGTGGACTGTCTGGTGCTCTGCGATGACCTTGGATCGTCGGACAACCTCCTCGTCAGCCCGGAGCTGTACGAGCGCTGGATTCTCCCCTGGCATACCCGTCTCAGCAGTCTGGCGCACGACCATGGGGCGTTCGTTCATTTGCACAGCCACGGGAACATCAACAAAATCCTCCCGCTGGTGGTCTCCAGCGGCGTGGACATGCTCGATCCCTTCGATGTCTACGAGTCCATGGACCTCGTCGGTTTTCTGAACGCCGGGAAGGGGAACACCGTGCCGGTAGGCGGTTGCCACAAGTTCTTTTTCGAGTGGGACCGGGACACCCAGAACGAGTATCTCACCGCGCTCTTCTCCCGGGCCAAGGCGGCGGGCCCCTGGATATTCATGGACACGGGCGGCATCCCGGAAACCGTCTCGAAGGAAAACTACGACTTCCTCATCGAACGAATCGCGGAACTGTCGAAGCGGTAGAGGTTGGGGAGCCATAAGCCCTAAATCAAAAAGTACGGGTTTGATCAGCAATCGGCTTTGTGCCGCTGCGTTATTCTCAAAAGGCAGGCATGAGTACTGAAAAGATATTTAGAGGAGCGCTGGTCGGTAACTCACCCCCTTATTTCCCCTCTCTGGAGAGAGTGAATAGGGGGGTGAGTTAGCTTTGCAAGACACCCGTTCACCACAAGCCCCTTCTGTTTACGACAATGAGCAGGGAGGCTGTGAGCCGTGGCGGACGGGACGGGCGTTCATTCCCGCCATGAATCGAAAGGCACCAAAAAAAAACCGGCCAGACGACCGGTTTTTGTTCGGGTTTTCAGCGGACTGGCCGCTCGATGAATCCCCCGCCGAGGACAATGTCGCCGTCGTAGAACACCGCGCTCTGGCCGGGAGTGACCGCGCTCTGGGGAGACTCGAACGCAACAGTCGCCTCGTTTCCACGGGTCAGGACGGTTGCGGCGACACCCCGGTTGCGGTAGCGGATGCGTACGGTGCAGGAGAACGAGTCCGCGGGAGGAAATCCGCGCGTCCAGCGAATACCGCTCACCAGCATGCCCTCGGAAAGGAGGTCCTCCCGGTCGCCAACGGTGACCGTGTTCCTCCCGGCGTCGATTCCAACGACATAGGCCGGACGGCCGAGCGCGATGCCCAGACCCCGGCGCTGTCCCACGGTGTAGTAGGCCGCTCCGGGGTGTTCCCCGAGCACCCGCCCGTCGCGATCGAGGATCTTCCCGGGAGTGAGCGCGGGGGGGAGCGGGCTGCCGTCGAGACGGTGCCGCAGAAACCGCCCGTAATCGTCGTCGGTGATGAAGCAGATCTCCTGGCTTTCCGTGCGGTGCGCCGTGGGCAGGCCCCGGCGGAGAGCTTCGGCGCGGGTTTCCTCCTTGGTGGTGTGCCCGAGGGGGAAGAGGGTCGCGGCCAGGTCCCCGGAACCGAGGCCCCAGAGAAAATAGGATTGGTCCTTGGATGCGTCCACCCCGGTCAGGAGCGACCGGGTCCCGTCCGGGTGCATCCCGATCCGGGCGTAATGCCCCGTCGCGATGAGCTCGCAGCCCAGCGCCAGCGCCTTTGCCCGGAAAGCGCGCCACTTGATCCGCGTGTTGCAGTGCACGCAGGGGTTGGGCGTCCGTCCCGAGAGATAGACGCTGACGAAATCCTCGATCACCTCCCGCTCGAACGCGTCCCTGAGGTTGACCGTATAATGGGGAATGCCGACCACCGATGCCGCGCGACGGGCGTCATCCGCCGTGGAACGGTCGCAGCAGCCCCGTTCGTTTTTACCCCGCCCGCAGTCGTCGTAGGTCCAGAGCATCATGGTCAGCCCCACCGTCTCAAACCCCGCTTCCGCAAGCAGTGCAGCCGCGACCGAGCTGTCTACGCCCCCGCTCATGGCCACGGCGACCCGCCGGGATGGGTAATCCTCCGGCGAACGGCCGGTGAGAATGCGTATTCCGTTCTCAGTCAACCTGCTCCTTCGCTTTCTTCCGCTCACGATAGTCCCGGATGGCATCCTGCAGGGCGTCCGCCGCCAGATTGGAACAGTGCATCTTCACCGGGGGAAGGCCGTCGAGGGCTTCCGCCACGGTCTGTTTGCTGATCCGCTCCGCTTCATCGACTGTTTTCCCCTTCACCAGTTCCGTGACCATGGATGAAGTGGCGATGGCGGCGCAGCAGCCGAAGGTGCGGAATTTGATGTCCTCGATGATCTCGTCCCTGACCCTGATGGACAGCTCCATCATGTCGCCGCAGACCGGGTTGCCCTGCTTTCCGATGCCGTCGGGGTTCTCGATGATGCCCACGTTGCGTGGATTCTCGAAATGGTCCATGACTTTCTTGGAATACATGTTCTCCTCCGGCGTATGCCACACCTCTGGCGAGGTGTGGCGGGTATTTTCTGTGTTTCCATCCCGTGTATCATTTATTGTATATGGTTTATGGAATACGTGAATCGCCTTTTTTCTGTGCCGTGTTTCGGGTCAGGAAGATTCCGCCATCGTCCCGGGGCACACTCCGGCAATGCCGCCGGAAATGCTCCGTAGCCGTTCCACAATGGGGGGGAGCACGGCGAGAATATGGTCAACGCCTTCTTCCGTTGTGCCCCAGCCCATGCTGAACCGGAGTGAACTGGTCGCGGTCCGGGGGCTCACGCCCATCGCCAGGAGTACGTGTGAGGGCTCCACTTCTCCGATGGTGCAGGCCGAGCCGGTGGAGAGGGCGATTCCCTCCCGGTCCAGGCTCAGGAGCAGCGCTTCGCCGTCCACACCGGGGAAGGAGATGTTGGAGGTTCCGGGCAGACGGTCCGCGTCTCCGCCGTTGACCATGACATCCGGAACCCGTTCCAGGATTGCGGCTTCCAGACGGTCCCGGAGCGCGGAAAGCGTGCGGGTCTCCGTATCCATGTCACGCACCGCCAGTTCCAGCGCCGCGGCGAACCCGACCGCACCCGCCACGTTCTCCGTGCCCGGACGGATGCTGAACTCGTGATGCCCACCGTAGGTGAGCGGGACGATTTCGACTCCCTTCCGCACGTACAAAACACCGAATCCTTTTGGCGCGTTCAGCTTGTGTGCGGAAAGGGAGAGGAGGTCGATGCCCATTTCCCGCACATTGATGGGAACCTTCCCGCCGGTCTGGACCGCGTCGGTGTGGAAAAGAGCGCCATTCTCATGGGCGAGGCGGGCCGCTTCCCGGATGGGCTGGATGACACCGGTTTCGTTGTTGGCGTGCATGACGCTCACCAGCGCCGTTCCGGGGCCGACCGCCCCGCGCAGTGCGTCGAGGTCCACCACGCCCCGGGAGTCGACCCCGACGAAGGCGGCGGGATATCCGCGTTCGGCGAGCACCCGGCCGGTGTTGAGAACCGCACTGTGCTCGATACTGGTGGTCACCAGTCCGTTCTTGTCTTTTCCGGCGCTTGTGAGCACCCCGGCCAAGGCTATATTGTCGGATTCGGTTCCGCAGCCGGTGAAGACCACCTCATCCGGTTCCGCGCCGATGAGCGCGGCAATTTTCGCCCGGCTTTCTTCCAGCGCGTCATGCGCTTCACGTCCATACGAGTGAATGCTCGACGCGTTCCCGAACCGCTCCGTATACCAGGGGAGCATGGCTTCGACGACTTCAGGCCGTACCGGAGTGGTAGCGTTGTGGTCGAAGTAGAAACGCTTGCTCATCGTATCTCCAATCGTAAAAAAACCCCGAAACAAGTTCCTCGCAGAGACGCGGAGACGCAAAGCATAGAAATTAAAGAAACTACAGAAGAATCGGGAGCAATAAGAAAAAGTGCTGAATTCGATGTATTTGTGAATCGTGACTCAGACCTTTATCCAATCAGTCATTGCCTCTCTTTTCCCCTTATCCTTACTCTTTGCGTCTTCGCGTCTTTGCGTGAAACAATTTTTTTCAGCATTTCCCGGTGGGGACATCCCCCGGTTCGCGGGCGGCCAGGTCACGGAGCGTGACCGAGTCAAAGGCCCGCTCCACTTCATGACCGAGACGGCGGTAGATCTCGGAGGTGACACACCCCTCGGCCCGGTTCGATTTCGGATTTCCCCCTTCGCGCTGGAGGCAGTCGCAGAGTGCTATGGGACCCTCCAGCGCGCGGACCGCGTCTCCCAGTGTGATATCTTCCGGGGCGCGGGAAAGCCGGTATCCGCCGTTCGTTCCGCGCCGGCTCTCCACCAGTCCCCCCCGTTTGAGACGATTCAGGACCTGCTCCAGAAATGGGACCGGGAGACCGTGACGTTCCGAAATTTCCCGGATGGTAACCGGTTCTTCGCCGGGCCGCCGGGCCAGTTCATAGAGGGCCTTGATTCCGTAGAGGCCCCGTGTTGACATTTTCAGCATGACCGCGCTCCTGTTGGGTATGTTCACTGTCTGTAATATACAATACTTGACAATATGAGTCAAGAATAAATATCATAAAAGTTATAGGGATTGTGGCGGAGCCTGAGGCGAACAGGAGAATGCTCGAAAATGCTCGGCGTACGGCCTGAACTCGACGGGTGTTTCCGTACCGGCTCTCTACTGGCGTTGGGGAGAGGTGAAAGCCCCAACCAGATTAGCACCAAAAAGCTCTTCGCTGCTTTCTCTGGTAATATGAGGGTGAAGAGATTGCACCAAGGGAAGACCGTAGGGACGAGGCATGCTTCGCCCGCCCTGAACCGCACATTCCGGCATGGGCGGCCGGCACCCTTCCCCTGGCTCTCTTTTCCATACCCTGACAAGTCTTTTTTCGTGCTTTTCGTGGTTCAATTCAGCTTTCATCGCTCTGATCACCAGGGTCTTTGATAACCCGGATTATGCATAAAAATAATTAGGGAAGCGTGGGAGCAGGGGAAATGTGAAGATTGAGCAAACGGAAAGAAGGGATAAGAGGGGCAAGAGTG
>JAWLHT010000265.1:0-7419 GCA_041690195.1 Candidatus Latescibacterota bacterium | reverse complement strand
CTATATGCCCGGTAAAGATATCGGATTGGGGACACGGGAGACGATCTCCGACGGCGGCCGGAATCTGTCGCGATGGGTGGATGCCGTGGTGGTGCGGACTTTCGGCCATGACTTCATCGAAAAGCTGGCTGCCAGCTCAACGATCCCGGTCATCAATGCGCTCACCGACCTGGAACATCCCTGTCAGGCGCTGGCCTGCCTGCAGACCCTTCGGGAACACCGGGGCCAGGATCTCCGGGGACGAAAAATGGTGTTTGTGGGTGATGGCAACAATGTCGCGCACAGCCTCATGCTGCTTGCGCCGCTCGCCGGGATGGATTTTGTGATGTGCTGCCCGGAAGGGTACGATCCAGACTGGGATATCGTGACCGAGGCGACCCGGCTGGCCGATGAGGCCGGGACCATCTGCATACTTGAGCGGAATCCGGAAAAGGCGGTGCATCACGCGGATCTGATTTACGCCGATGTGTGGGCGAGCATGGGACAAGAAGAGGAATCACAGGTCCGCGCGGAGAAATTCCGGGAGTATCAGATCAACGGTCGGCTCATGAATGCGGCCGGGCCGCAGGCTCTGGTCAGTCATTGTCTGCCCGCCCATCGCGGAGAAGAAATAACAGACGAGGTGCTGGACAGTCCTCAGAGTATTGCCTTCGATGAGGCGGAGAACCGTCTCCATGCCCAGAAGGCCGTGTTGTACCATCTGTTGAGGCGGTAAGGGAGGTTTCGATGGCCGGGAGGAAGTCGCTGCCGGGTGGATGGCGATGGAGAGCGGGTCTGGTTTTGCTGGTTGCGGTGTTCGCCTGCGCCCGTCAGGGTTTCCCACCGGGAGGCCCGGAGGATAAGGAAGCCCCCGAAGTGGTACGCACCGTTCCCGAGCCTCTTGCCACGAATGTTCCCGTCCGCGAGTCGGTGATCATCGAGTTCTCCGAGCCCATGTCTGAACAAAGTGTTGAGAGCAATCTCTTTGTTGTTCCGGTAACCGTGGACTGGCCGGAGATAACCTGGCATGAAAGCGGCCGGGTCATGGTCCTGGATTTTCCTTCGCCGCTCCGGGATAACACCACCTATGTCATCACGGTGGGAGCGAAAGCTACCGACCGTCGAAACAATCCGCTCCGGGATTCGGTGATTCTTACCTTTTCCACCGGGGCGGAGGTTGAACAGGGAGTCATTCGCGGTCGGGTGGTTCCCTGGACTTTTTTCGGACCTTCTCCGGAGAATGCGGCAGGGGTGGACGTGGTCGCATATCGGCTGGCTGATTCTCCGGCCCATCCCGACCCTCGGAACGATGTTCCCGATTATGTCACCCAGACCGGCGCCGACGGCGGGTATACGCTGGTGGGCGTATCCAGCGGAACGAACCGTCTCTTCGCCATCGGAGATCGGGACCGCAACGGGTTTTACACCCCGGGCGAGGACATGATCGGCATTGCGGCGCACGATGTAACTATGGCTCGCGGTGATACGCTGGCGGCTGCACCCCAGATGGTCGTCTCCGAAATGGACACCGCACTGGTGCAGCTTACTTCGGTGCGTTCGCAGGACCGTCACCGTGTAGAGTTCTCCTTTGACAGCGCCATCGACCCGGAGACGGTGGAACTCGCCATTGGGGACCTCTCCGTTCCCGGGTGGTTCGTTCCCCGGAACGACCCGAAACGGATTTCGGCAGCAACAGCGGAACAGCAGGCGGGCAAATCTTACCCGGTGACCCGCCTGTCTCTCCGGGGCCGTGATGGGAATCCATTGGCGCCTCCGGACGAACCGGCGGTTTTCACGGGAACAGACAGGCCGGATACCACTGCGCTGGAAATTGTCCACTGGGAGCCGAAACTCTTGATTCCGGGGGAGCAGCCGATTCTGCTGGTGTTCAACCGGGTGCTCGATTTGCCCGATACTCTTCGGCGTGTTGTGGCCGATGCTTCGGGGGAAGGCGTCATCGTGAACCGTACCGGGGCGAACCGGCTGGAGGTGAGGCCGGTGGGGCGGTGGATGTCCTCGACCGAATATCTCATCAGTTTCGACCGGGAACTCCTGCGCGGTGTGGCTGGCAACACCCTGACCGGTCCCGGCTCCCAACTGTCGTTCCGGGTGGTTCCTGAAGATACCCTGGGCTTTCTGGCCGGAACGATTGCGGACAACGGCGGAACCGAAGGCGCGCTCTATCGTCTACGGTTCAACAACCTTGATACCGGAACCATGGAAAGCCTGAATATCACCGGACCGCAACCCTGGCGAGCCGGAGCGGTCCTGCCCGGGAGGTATGTTGCTTTCGGGTATCGTGATGACGACCGGAACGGAGAGGTTTCCCGGGGAAGCGTGGATCCGTACCGGCCCGCGGAACCGGTGTACGCAGTGCCGGATACGATCCTCGTTGAGCCGGAAAGAACAGTGAATGATGTGCGGTTCCAATTTAAATAATCGGGGTTAACCCTTTTAACGGAGGAGTGCATGAGCGAGTATATCAGCAGGGGACGCAAGGCGAGGCGGTGTTACGGCTTCGATGAGATCGCACTTGTTCCCGGCGAGATTACGGTCAATCCCAACGATGTGGATGTCTCCTGGATGCTCGGGGATATGAAAATCGAGGTGCCGATTCTGGCCGCGGCCATGGACGGCGTAGTGGATACCCGGTTTGCGATCGAAATGGGAAAACTCGGCGGTCTGGCTGTTCTGAATCTCGAAGGCGTACAGACCCGGTATGAGAATCCCAATAAAATCCTCGACGAAGTCGCGAGCGCCACTCCCGAGGATGCCACCAAACTGGTGCAGGGTATCTACAAAACCCCGGTCAAGGAAGATCTCATTGAGAAGCGCGTCTCCGAGATCAAGGCTGCTGGGGCCGCCGCCATCGTCTCCTCCATTCCTCAAAAGGCTGAGCGCTATGGTGAGATCGCCCAGAGCGCCGGAGTTGACATATTCGTGGTGCAATCCACAGTGACCACGGTGCGTCACATCTCCTCCCAGTACGAGAGTCTGGATTTCGAACGTTTCTGCAAGAAGATGCGGGTTCCCGTGATTGTCGGCAACACGGTGAGCTACACCGCCGCGGTAGAACTCATGAAGACCGGAATTGACGCCCTGCTCGTGGGTGTTGGTCCCGGCGCGGCCTGCACCACCCGCGGAGTGCTCGGCATCGGCATGCCGCAGGTGACCGCCACCGCCGATTGCGCCGCCGCCCGCGACTTCTGGTACAAGCAGTCCGGCAAGTATGTTCCCATTATCACCGATGGCGGCATGAATGTGGGTGGCGATCTCTGCAAGGCCATCGCCAGCGGCGCCGATGCGGCCATGATCGGCTCTGCCTTCGCCCGTGCCAAGGAAGCCCCGGGCCGCGGATATCACTGGGGCATGGCGACCTCTCACGAGAATCTCCCGCGCGGAACCCGGATCAGGGTCGGTGTCACCGGAACACTGGAGCAGATTCTCTTTGGCCCGGCGGAACTGGATGACGGCAGCCAGAACCTGGTGGGGGCCCTCCGCACCTCCATGGGCTCTCTTGGAGCCCAGAACATCCGTGAGATGCAGCTTACCCGGATCATTATCGCACCCTCTATCCGCACGGAAGGAAAAGTTTTCCAGGCGGCACAGCGCGTCGGCATGGGGAAGTAAAGCTCTCCTGATGTCCCACAGAAACCCGCGCGGTCACTCCCCGGAGCGGCCGCGCGGTCTTTTTTTATTCGCACGGGAACGATGCGACCCGGAGCGGAGTCAAAAACAGACGGAGACATTTCCGTCCGTACGGTTTTCCGGAACGGATCCTGTAGCCGACGCCTATGCCGACGACCATATTGCAGAATGATCAAGCCAGGATTCTCCGGAGGATTTTTCGTGCATTCCGGCTCCGGTACGGAGAAAACCGCACGAAACGCATTTTCAGTATCGCCCGCTTGGCGTTATCTACGGAAAGTGTTATCTTTCCCAGAGCGTCAGCCGCATCACTCTCCTTTCACTATCCGGACGCAACCATGCTGAAACGGTTTTTTGCAGTCCTCCTGCTGGTTATCCTGACCCCCGCGGCGCCCCGGGCGGGCGAACTGTTCACCATCGCCCGGCTCAAGTACGGCGGGGGAGGGGACTGGTATTCCAATCCCTCCTCGCTCCCCAACCTCGTGCGCTTTGTTCGCGAGAAGGCCGGAATATTGTGCTCGGAGAAGGAAATGGCGGTCGCTCCGGACAGCGATGATCTCTTCGCCTGCCCGGTGGTGTACATGAACGGTCACGGAAATGTTGCGTTCACCGACAGCGAGGCATCCCGCCTCCGGCGCTATCTCACCGGCGGAGGATTCCTTATTGCCGATGACAATTACGGTATGGACAAGAGTTTTCGCCGGGAAATGAAAAAAGTGTTTCCGGATAAGGACCTCGTGTTGCTTCCGAAGGATCATCCGGTTTTCAGATCGCCCTTTCCGCTTCCCGGCGGTTTGCCCAAAGTGCACGAGCACGACGGGGAACCGGCGCAGGCTTTCGCCATTTTTCATGAGGGGCGGATGGTGGTGTTTTACTCCTTTCAGGCGGATTTGGGCGACGGTTGGGAAGATCCATCGGTACATGGCGATCCCGAGCCGGTTCGGACCGCGGCCCTGAAAATGGGAGCCAATCTCATCACCTGGGCGCTCAGCCGCTGAATCGAGGCCTGTATGACCGATACCCCTCACAATCGGATAATCGCGCGGCTCGGAGTGGTCAGACGTCGCTGGTTCCTCTATGGCGCCGTCAGGTCGGTACTGGGGGGATTGGCGGCAGGCGTCGGCCTGTTCACCCTGTTTGGACTGGTGGAAACAGTCTCCTGGCTGGCTCCGCCGCTACGGACCGGCCTGGCGCTGACAATGCTGGCAGTCGCATTCGGTGTGTTCGCCCTTTCTCTGGGACATCTGCTGTTTCGGCGGCCCGGGGCGGATGATTTGGCCCGTATGGTGGAAGGTCGCTGGCCGGAGTTCCACGATCGTCTTATCAGCGCGGTGCAGCTCGGGCGTCTGGCAGAAGGAAACCTGCGCGGCCAGTCTCCCGACCTGGTCCGTCTTCTGACCGATTCTGTGGATCGTGAGCTTTCCTCGCTGCCGGTAGAAAAAGCGGTCCCGCTCCGCGGTCTGGTCCGTGTTGCGCGGGTAGCGGCGGCCGCGGTCCTGTTGCTGCTCCTTTCGGCGCTTCTTCTTCCGGGAGCGGCCGCGGGATTTTTTCGTCTGGCCGATTGTTCCACCCCGTACCAGCGGGTTGGGGGTGTTCGTATCGAAACCACTCTGGGGAATGCCTCGGTCATTCGGGGAGATGATTTCACCACGCCCGGGGTGCTTTCCGGAACGTCCGGTCCCCTCCGGGTGTTTTATCGCTGGGATGATTCCGGCGCGTGGAGCGCCCGTCCGGTAGAGGTGAGTGCACGCACCGGCGCCTTTACCCTCACCGTCGAAAAGCCCCGGCGTTCCTTTTCCTGGTATCTCGAATCCGGCTCCCGCCAAACTGACCGCTACACGGTCACGGTCATCGAGCGTCCGGTTGTTGAGCGGCTGACCCTTACTCTCCGCCACCCCGCATACACGGGCCTCGGGACTGTCGTGCGCACCGACAACGACGGGAACATCCGCGCTCTCCGGGGTACCGAGGTGGCTCTGGAAGCCGCGGTCAGCAAACCGCTCCGGGAAATGACCCTGCACTGGAGCGATTCGACATCCCTTCCCTGCACGGTAAGCGGGAAGACCGGGACGGTTTCATTCCGGGTGGGGAAAGATATGGACTATCATCTGTCCCTCACCGATACCCTCGGCATACCCGACATCAATCCCATTGTCTACCGGGTGACAAGCCAGGAGGATGAAAAGCCCGGGGTCGTTGTCCTCAGCCCTGCAACCGATATCGATCTTCCCCGGATCATGCAGTTTCCCATTCTCTACCGCGCGACCGACGATTTCGGCCTTTCCCGGGTGTCCATCGTGGTGAAGCTTCCCCATGAAGACGAGCCCCGGACACTTGTTGTCAAAAAGGGCAGGCTATCCCGGGAGGTGGCCGAAGAGTACCTGTGGGACGTCTCCGGCCTGAACGTACTCCCCGGCGATACCTTCACGTACTATCTTTCCGTGCTGGACAATGACACTGTCGGAGGTCCAAAGGAAGGTGTTTCGGAAACCTACACCGTCCGGGTGCCTTCCCTTACTGAATGGATGCAGGAGACCGTAGCCGGACAGGAAGCGGGAATGGAGCGCATCCGCGAATCCAGCGGCAGCAGTTCCGAACGTAACCGGGCGCTTGATCAGGTGGAGCGGGAACTCATGGACGGCCGAAAGATGGAGTGGTCCGGAAAAAACGCCGTGGAAGACGCCCAAAAGGAGTTTGAGAATCTCCAAAAGGAGGTAAAAGACTTCTCCGAGGCGGTGCGGGAAATGGCGGAGAAGCTCAATGAAGAGGATTTGGCGGCGCTGGAGACGGTGGATAAACTCCGGAAAATTTCCGAAATGATGGATCAGATCGCCGAGGGGGAGATGAAGGCGGCCTTGCGGAGGCTCACCCAGGCGCCGCAGCAAGCGGACCCCCGCGCGCTCAAGAATACCCTTGACCAGTTCCAGGTGACCGCCGAACAGATACAAAAAAAGCTCGACAACCTGCTGAAGCTGCTGGATCAGGTGAAGTCCATTCAGCGGTTCGATATGGCCCGCAAGGCGCTCGATGATTTGGCGCTTAAACAGGCCGAACTCGCTCAGAAGTTCCGGAACACCCCCCGGAACGATGAACTCGTCCGCGAACAGGAATCCCTGGCGGCGGAAACGGAGAAGCTTCGGGATGAGTTGCGGGACATAACAAAGGAACTTGGAGAGAAGTTCCAGTTGAATACCCGTCCCTTCGAGGAATACCTTGAATCCATGAAAACTTCCGGGGAGATGCGGGAAACGGCCCGGAACATGGAACAGGGCAGGGAAGAACTCGCGCGGAAAGGCATGGACACGGTTAATTCGGATCTGGCCGAACTGGCCGAAAGGATGGACGCGCTCGGAGCCGCCATGCGGGGAACCAATACCCGTCAGATACGAGAGCGCATCCTGGCTGCCATGACCGAACTGCTCGCCGTTTCCGGGGACCAGGAACAGTTATTGGGGGAATTCGGCTCGGGACAGGCAGGAACGCTCACCAAGCGCCAGCTCGAAATCATGGAAGGCTACCAAAAAGCGGCTGTGACAATGAGCGAACTCGGATCGGTATCGGTCGAACTCGCCGCGGCGGTTGACCAACTCGCCAACGGGACCCGGACGGCCATGAAGACCGCGGTTGACGTGCTCGCGGTGGGGAATCTCAAAACAGGCGAACAATATGCCCGGAGCAGCCTGAGCATGCTGAATAACTCCGTGCTGTTCCTCGGCAGTCTTCTCAAGAACGAGTCCGGGCACCAGGGCGGACAGGGAATGGCCGGCGATCTTATGGGGCAGCTTCAGCAGA
>JAWLHT010000264.1:0-7434 GCA_041690195.1 Candidatus Latescibacterota bacterium | reverse complement strand
GCGTTCTCCTTCCATAAGTGGTTCGGATACCGTGTAGGCCACAATTTTGCCGTCGGGAGAGACCGCCGTTCCGCCAATTCTCGGACACTGAATCATCACTCCGGGAGACCATCGGGCAGATGATTCCGCTGAAACGTGCATCGCGCCGGAAAGACCCGCCAGCACCCCAAAGGCAATACACGTCCTGAGATGCCTGTTCCACTGTTCCATGTACATTGCCGTTCACCTTTCCTTCATTTATGCGCGAATTCATTGCTCCGGGCCTGATGCGGGGAGATTGTCCGGCTCCCGGACGGTATCAGCTCACTACAGGTATTTACCGACCGGGAAGGAGAAAGTCAAGGGGGAGTTCTATCCGGGTGGTGCGCCGGGAGAGAACCCAAGATCAATACGTACTTGCATTTCCATCCGGAAAGGGATTATTGTATGGAAACGGGTGTTTTGGAAAAACCGTCCCCGTGCATCGAACTGAATGCCGCCGGATGGCGATGACGGCCGGTGGGCATGCTCCACCCCGCGCATTATCTCCCGGAAAACACAAACCGCGGGTATCGGGTTGGGGCGGCAGGACAGGATGATATAAAGGCGCGGGAGAGAGCGAATTGTTGTGCTGCGGTTGGGAAGAGGTGCCGTTCACACAAATCGCCCGGAAAGTGTTCCGGGAAGGGGACCATGCATGCGAAAACTGAAATGGGGTTTGGCCGGTTGCGGCGATATTGCCCGGAAGCGGGTTGCTCCGGCCCTCCGTGATCTCCCTGAAGCTGATTTTGTCGGAGTGGTTCGGCTCCATGCAGAAGGTGTCGAAGCATTCGCCCGGGAATTCGGAGCCAGAAAGTGGTATGCAACCTACATGGATATGCTCGATGACCCCGAAATCGAGGCGGTGTACCTGGCCACTCCGACGCATATTCATTTCATGGGAGCCGCTTTGGCGGCACAGGCAAAAAAGCATGTTCTCAGCGAAAAGCCCATGGCGCGGAAAGTTCCGGAATGCAAATTCATGATCGACATGTGCCGGAAGAACAATGTCCGTCTCGGAATCGCATATTACCGTCACTTCTATCCGGTGGTGCGGCGGATGAAGGAAATTCTTGCTTCGGATGAGATCGGACGGCCTGTGCTCGCCAAGATGGACGCATTCGAGTACTTCAATCCGGCTCCGGACGACCCCCGGCACTGGTTCGTGGAAAAGGAGACCGCCGGTGGCGGCCCCATGTTCGATTTCGGGTGCCACCGCATCGAGGTGCTCATTCACCTGCTCGGCCAGGTGCGTTGGGTACAGGGGCAGCTGGCCAACGTGGTGTTCCGGCGGGAGGTTGAGGACACCGGTACGGTGGAGATGATATTCGAGACGGGCGCACAGGGGGTTATCACGGTTACCTATGCCGCTTTCGAGGCGCGGGATACCTTCGACCTGTACTGCACTGATGGTTCAATTCACATTCCGCGTCTGAACGCGGGCGAAATGATTGTCCGAACCCGCGAGGGCGAACGTTCCGAGTTTCACCCGCCGCATCCAAACCTCCACTATCCCCTCATAGAAGACTTCACCCGGGCGGTGCTTGAGGGCCGGAAACCGGCGGTGGACGGGAAAAAAGGGTTGGCGGTGAACCGGGTGCTCAGCCATCTCTACTGAGCGGGGGGTGAGTTTCGTCCGGGGAAATCCTCATGACGGTTCCGGACTGCCCACAACCGGAGCTGATCGTTGTGAATATGAACGAAGGTGCTCTGGATTTTGCATTTACCCTGGTGCGGACCGGGCGCTCGGGCGTATAAGAAGGCGTACGCTCTATGGTTGTTCCGGCAATATCCCCGGCAAAGCGGGCAGAATGACGTCCCGCCGTGACTCCGGCGGATGTGAACGGAGCTTGACTTTTCGGGAACAAACATGTATATTATAAGTTTACAATTTTACTGCCCTTCGTCAATGGCGAAGGAATGGAGGCGGGTTTGATTCGGAGCATGACCGGATTCGGAAGCGCTGAAGTGGTTGAGGGCGGCGCCAGCGTCAAGGTTGAGGTTCACAGTGTCAACGGCCGCTTTCTCGATCTCAAGGTGAAACTCCCGAAATGCTTTTTCGAGTATGAGGGAGAACTGCGGAAAATTGCCCAGAACTATGTGGATCGCGGACGAGTGAATGTGAACATGAGTATTTCCCTGTCTTCCGCGCGGGCTACCGCGGTGCGGCTGGACTATGAACTCGCCGCACGATACATGAGTCTGGCCGGGGAGCTGGCCCGGATTCACGGCCTTGAACACCAGATGGACGCCCGGACGCTGCTTTCTCTCCCGGATATCCTTTCCTGGGAGGAGGACCCGGTGAGCGGGGAGTCTCACTGGGATATGGCCAGGAAGGCGGCAAACGCTGCGTTTGAGGCCCATCGAGCCATGCGCGAAAAGGAAGGTGACGCCATCGGGAAAGACGTTCGGGAACGTCTGAATGCCGTGGGAGCGCACCTTGACGAGATCGGGTGTCGCGCACCGGAGATCGTCCAGGCCAACACCGCGCGTCTCCGGAAGAAAATCGAGAGTCTGGTGGGCAGCGACACATTCGACGAAGTCCGGTTCGCCATGGAAGTAGCGCTCTATGCAGACCGTCTGGACATCACTGAGGAGTGCGTTCGGTTCCGGTCCCACAACGCGCTGTTCGCGCAGGAACTGGACGATAAAAAGACTTCCGGACGGAAGCTGTCGTTCCTTCTTCAGGAGATGAACCGTGAGACGAACACCATCGGCTCGAAGGTAATGGATGCCGAGGTGGCCGGAATCGTGGTGCGCATCAAGGAAGAACTGGAAAAAATGCGCGAGCAGACGGAAAACATGGAGTGACCGGTTCGGCGCGGGTTGTTCCCGGGTGGCCGGGGAGACGGATCGCGTCCGGTCCGGGAAGGCGGTTTTGGTTTTTTCGGGGGAGCGGGTATTGAGCGGAGTTGCCGGTGATACGAACCGGGAGCAGGCCGCTGGCGAGTGCCGTGGTCTTCTCGTGGTGGTTTCCGCCCCTTCGGGCGCGGGCAAAACAAGCGTGCTCCGGGAAGTTCTTCGGCGCAACAGCGATATGCGGTTTTCCGTTTCGGTCACTACCCGCGCGCCCCGGGCGGGCGAACGGGACGGGGTGGATTACCATTTCGTGTCCGACGCCGAATTCGACCGTTTGATCGATGAAGGCGAGTTTATCGAGTGGGCTCCCGTACATGGCTGCCGGTACGGCACGTTGCGCCGGACGGTCTCGGAGTGTACGGAGCGGGGCGAGACGGTGATTTTCGATACAGATACGGTGGGCGCGCGGAACATACGGACGGTTTTTCCGGAGGCTGTGCTGATATTTATCGCACCGCCTTCTCCGGAAGCGCTCCGGGCTCGTCTGGAACGCCGCGACACCGAAACTCCGGAACGGGTACGCATGCGGTTGGCAGCCGCTCCACTGGAAATGGCCAGAGCGGGAGACTACGATTATATCGTTGTAAATGACACTCTTGCGGAAGCGGTCGCCAGGGTTGAGACTATTCTGGCCGCTGAACGCCTGCGGAGCGGACGGATGCTTTCGGTTCTGAATGCATGGTTTGGAGAGAATGGAGGACGTGTCTGAATGGAGAAGACCCAGAAAGTTGTGGATTTTGAGAATCAGATGTTCGATGAACTGGCTATAAACCCGTATGAAATCGTGATCGCGGTATCGAAAATGGCGAGGGAGATCAATGACAAAGCCCGGAAGTATCTTCCCCCGGAGTGTGATATCAACGCGACCGCCATCGCGCTGAACCGTATCGCGAAAGAGACGAAGTTCAGTTACGGTTCGGAAGGTGAAGAGGTTACGCCCCCGGAAGAGTCATGAACCCGGAAGCCCGGAAGCTGCTCGCGGTCATAGTTGCCCAGCGGATGGAACTGGGTGAGACCGAATGGTTTTTCGATCCCCGTCCGTTTCTGGCGGCAGAGGGGCCGGAACGTTCGACAGTTGCCGTTCCGGAGAAAAAGATGGGGCAGGATATGGCTGGAAAACGGAAAACGGAAGAGATCGTCTGCTGTACGCCGGAATGCACCGGAGCGGAGGCGCTGGCCGGGAAAAATTCGCTGGACGAACTGGAATCGGCGGTGAAGGAATGCTTGCGGTGCCAGTTGGGGGAAAAGCGGAAAAACTTCGTGTTCGGATCCGGGAATCCGGATGCCGATATCATGTTCATTGGTGAAGCGCCGGGTGAGGAAGAGGATATCCAGGGACTTCCCTTCGTGGGCCGCGCCGGGCAGCTTCTCACCAAGATGATCGAGTCCATCAAGCTCAGCCGCGAGGATGTCTACATAGCCAACATCCTCAAGTGCCGCCCTCCGGGGAACCGGGATCCCCTGTCCGCGGAAATCGAGAAGTGCGAGCCCATCCTGCTTCGGCAGATCGAGCTCATCCGACCCAAAATCATCTGTGCTCTGGGCCGGATTTCCGGGCAGACCCTGCTCCGGACAAATTCCACACTTGGGGCGCTCCGGGGCCGGGTGCACGATTATCACGGGGTCAAACTCATCGTGACCTACCACCCGGCGGCGCTTCTCCGCAATCCCAACTGGAAGCGTCCCGCCTGGGAAGACCTCAAGTTTCTCCGCAAGGAGTATGACGGGGTGGAACTCTGAACCGGCTCAAACCCGGGAGTGCGAAAAACGCGCCCCGGGTTTGTCGTATCAGGTCCCGCGGCGTGTTCAGGACTGCCGAAAGTGTCCGCTTGTTCATCCCGCTTCATAGATCGTTGCGAATTCGTCAATCCTGTTTTGAAATTCAGGTCCGGGTGCGTATATTGCGACGTGCTCTCGATCCGGCGATTTTACACCTGCTCCGTCCGCCGGTGAGATTTGTGCCCCGCGGGCGTTTCCGCCGGGGCTCCCGGTCACCCGATGATTCTCCACAGGGATTCAAATGGCGGATAAGGACAGTGCGCTCACCGGTATAAACCCGCCCCAGGCGCTCGACATCGAACGGACGGTGCTCGGAGCCATGTTCTTCGAGCGGGAGGCCATAGGCATCGCCGTCGAGGAACTCGGGAAAGTTGAGGATGCCTTCTACAAGCCCGCCCATGCGATCATGTTCCGGGCCATTACCGACCTGTACGATGAAAATTTTCCGGTGGATCAGTTGACGGTCACCGAGCGGCTGCGTCAGCGCGGCGTACTGGAACAGGTGGGTGGAGAAAACGCGCTGGCTTCCCTCGCCGCCGAAGTCACCAGCGCCGCCAATGTCTCCTATCACTGCCGCATTCTGAAGGAAAAGGCGTTTCTCCGGAAGCTCATCGCGGTGAGCACCTCGGTGCGCAACCTGTGTTTCAACGATACCGCCAACCCCGCCGATATTCTCAACACCTTCGAGGAAAACATATTCCGGCTTTCCGAGATGCGCTCCACGAAGGGGTACGCCGTGCTCGGCGATACCGTGCATCACGCCTACGCTGAAATCATCCGCCGCTCCGAGACAAAGGAAGGACTCACCGGTGTGGACACCGGGTTCGACCGCCTGAATCACCTCACTGCGGGATGGCAGCCATCCGACCTTATCATTCTGGCCGGTCGGCCCTCGATGGGTAAAACCGCTTTTGCTCTCGACCTCTGCAAAAACGCTGCGGCCAAAGGAGTTCCGGTGGCGATCTTCAGCCTGGAAATGTCCTCGGTGCAGCTGGTCATGCGCATGCTGTACAACGAAGGACGGTTCGACGGCTCCTCGCTGAATATCAAGAGCCAGCGGGCGGAGGACTGGACACGGCTGAGCGACGCCTGCTCCAGGCTGCAGAGCTATCCCATGTACATCGACGACACCCCCGGGCTTTCCATCATGGAGCTGTCCGCCAAGGCTAAGCGCCTGAAGAACGAACGCGACATTCAGCTCCTCGTTGTGGACTATCTCCAGCTCATGCAGGGGTCCAGCCGGGAATCCCGGCAGCAGGAAATCTCCTCGATTTCCCGGGGGCTCAAAATCCTGGCCAAAGAGCTGAATATCCCGGTCATCGCGCTCAGCCAGCTTTCGCGCTCCCTTGAACAGCGCGCCGGAGATCACAAACCCATGCTTTCCGATCTCCGTGAGTCCGGCGCTATCGAGCAGGACGCCGACATTGTCATGTTCATTTACCGCGCTTCGGTTTATGGTATCAATCCCGATTACCGTATCCAAGACCAGAACGTGGACGCAGCCGATGTCGCCGAGATCATTGTCCGCAAACAGCGCAACGGCCCCATCGGCACCGTACTCCTCCACTGGATCAGTCAGCACATGAAGTTCGGGTCGTTCGAGTACGACCGCACCGACGAGTATTACTGATCCGCCCCCCGGGGCATTTCCCATCCCTGTTCCCGAGTCCCCTGACCGCAACGCCGCAAGGTCTTCCCTTGGCGGCCGAATCCGGGATTTTAGAGACACCGCGTCGCGGATGTCACGGAAGGATGACCGAGATGGATCCCGCCAGCACGATCAAAGACCGTGTTACCGCTCCCGTACGGGAGATTGGTGATATCGTACTGTTTACCGGCAGGATTTTTCGTACTGTTCCCGGCATTCCCCGAAGCATGAGGTTGATCTTCGAGTCCATGCTGGAGATCGGGGTTCGTTCCCTTCCCATCGTTTTTGTCATCGCCATTTTCGCCGGGGCGACCACAGCATGGCAGGCCAATTACCAGCTTGCCGGGTATGTCTCCAATCGTTTTCTGGGTACGGCGGTTTCCAAGTCGCTCATCCTTGAACTCGGTCCGGTTCTCACCGGGCTGGTTGTGGCCGGACGGATCGGCGCCTCCATCGCGGCTTCCCTGGGCGCAATGCGGGTTACCGAACAAATTGACGCGCTTTCTGTCATGGCGGTTGACCCGGTGCGCTATCTCGTGCTCCCCCGGGTTGCCGCGGCAGTAGTCATGGTTCCCATGCTGACCGTCTACAGCATCGTGTTCGGAATCTTTGGAGGGATGTTTGTCGCGGTGCGGTTCCTCGATGTATCCACCGGGATATTCATTTTCGGCCTGAAAAACTTTTTCTACATCACGGATGTCATCGTGAGCCTTTCCAAGGCGCTGATTTTCGGACTCGGTTTGAGCGTTCTGGGGTGTTACTACGGGTTCAACGCCTCGGGGGGAGCGGAAGGGGTGGGACGCGCCGCCATCAAGGCCTATGTGACCGCAGCGGTGTTTATTCTCCTGAGCGATTTCATGGTCGCCGCCATCGCATTCTGACCGTGTGGACACGCCGTTTTTTTCGGGCTTTCCCAACAGAGTAACTCACCCCCGGGCCCCATTGTCGTAAACAGAAGCAGATAGTAGTGAACGGTTGTTTTGTGATTCAGGCCTGAAAATATAACTCACCCCTCGTTCCCCTCTCTCGCAAGAGCTTGTCATTACCCAAGTTTGCGAGAAATAGAGTAGTGCGGAGAACACAATCTGAATAAAGCCGCGAACAGTATCGACATTCGGGAGTATGAGACG
>JAWLHT010000263.1:0-7445 GCA_041690195.1 Candidatus Latescibacterota bacterium | reverse complement strand
TGAAGAAGGTGGACGACCCCCGACGGTTCGGCGTGGTCAACATCCGTCAGGGATTCATCTCCCGGTTCGTGGAAAAGCCCGCCGAGCCCAAATCCAACCTGGCCATCGTGGGACTCAACTATTTCCGCAACCCGGCCACCCTCTTCGAAAGCCTCCGGGACCTTATCCGCAAGGGCCGCCGCACCAAGGGAGAGTTCCAGATCACCGACGCTTTCCAGCTCATGCTGCGTCGGGGGTTCCGGTTCAAACCGCTGGAGGTGGACGGCTGGTATGACTGCGGAACGCCCCAGTCCCTCCTCGACACCAACCGGTTCCTGCTTTCCAAGGACGGCAACACCCGCGAATTCAACAACTCCATCCTCATCCCGCCGGTGTTCGTCCCGGACAACGCCGAGATCAACAACTCCATCATCGGGCCCTACGTTTCCATCGGCGATGGCGCGGTTATCCAGCATTCCCTCATCTCCGACAGCATCATCGGCAGCAACGCCCGCCTGGTCCGGGCCTCCCTGGTGGGCTCGCTCATCGGTGACAACGCCGAAATCGTGGAACGCCCCCGGCGGCTCTCCGTGGGGGACAACTCCAGCCTTGACTTTGAGATGGTGAGGCTGTAAATTTCTCCGCTTGTAACCGGTGAGACCGGTCCTTTTACTTGTCCAGCAGGGCGGAGCGTTTCCACGAACACGTGAGGGAGGCAGCATGGCCATCGACAGACCGAAACCCGCATTCATCGATACCGACATCACCATGGAGGAATACCCCTTCAAAATTCCTCCCCGTCCGGCCAACCCCCGGAAACTCGACATCGACGATGTCGAGCGCGCGGCGCGTTACCGCCGCCTCTACGGCGGTTGCCTGTCCGACGCCCTGTGGCTCACCGGCATCGTGAACACCATTCTTTCCCATGAGATCAAGCCCCTCAAGGAGCATGACATCATCGCCGGCCGCTGCATCCCGGTCAAGTGGCACTCCCTCGCTCCCGAGACCCACATGACCGAGGAAGAGCACGACGCCCGCTACCTCAAGTGGCGCGAGGAAGGCTCCCCCCAGAAGAAGATGATGCGGAGCATCACCCCCGGCAGCGTCCTCGTCTTCGATACCGGCGGCGACATGCAGGCCGCCCAGTTCGGCGAGATGAGCTGCAATCTGGCCCGTTCCCACGGCTGCGTCGGCGTGGTCAACTCCGGCCGCACCCGCGACACCCAGTATATCTTCAAGCTGGGCGACTTCCCCTACTTCACCCGGGGAACCACGCCCAACGCCTACGGCGGCTGGCGCATCATCGACGTCAATGTTCCCATCCACATGCCCGGCCACCTCACCCACTACGTCGTGGTCAACCCCGGCGACTTCATCTTCGGCGACGATGACGGCCTCCAGGTCATCCCGAAGGACTACGTGGACGAGGTCCTCATCCGCGGCGAGGAAATTCTCGATTTCGAGAACGCCGAGCGCGAAGCCATCCGCAACGGCATGCCCATCGACCAGGTGTACGACACCTACGGCGATCTGTAAGAGATACATACACCGGAACGGAACCGTTCCGGGACGAAAGGCACGGGCCGGAAGGATTGCTCCTTCCGGCCCGTTTTTTTATCCAATGGCATCGAGAAATATGGTTGACAAGCCCCCGTAACGCACATTTATTTTACGGTATTAGTACTATGGCGCCCGAAGACTGATGCGGGCCGGATATCCGAATGTATCGTACACGACCGTACATGCGGCCGTGTGCAGGGAATATGGCCCCTGGAAAATGTCGCGGCAAAGGAGACGGAGACATGATCTGCCAGGATGGAACCACAACCACCGTTCTGCTACCCAATGCGGATACCCTCCTGATGAACGGCATTGCCGCCCTCTTGCACCGCGAGGAAGGCATTGAGGCGATACCCGGCACGCCCGGCGAAGATGTTGTCACTATGGCACGGGAGCTTCGGCCGGATATTCTGCTCCTTGATCTCGACGACGCTGAACGGCACAATCTCGGCGCGATCCGTGAAATCAGCCGGATATCATGCGACCGGACGCGGGTCATCGCCCTGTCGCAGGCCGCCGATATTCAGAATGCCGCGCTCGTTTTCAACCACGGCGGCTGGGGATACGAGTTGAAGAACTGCCGGGAGAATGAACTTCCGATCGCCATCCGCCGTGTCCGGTCCGGAAAACGATTCGTATGTTCCGCCCTGGGCGGCGACTTCGTGTATACGGTCACCGCAAACCATACCAATTTGGCCTCCGTTGATCTTCAAAAATTCACCGAAACCGAGCGAAAAGTGCTGGCAATCATCAAACGTGGCGGAACCGCCAAGGATATCGCCGCCGAACAACACACCACCGTCAGCACCGCAGAGACCCACGTGCGGAATATCCGGAAGAAGCTCAATATCCACAGCAGAAGCGAACTGGTTCGGGTTTTGTATTCGATCAAGCTCGACTGAACGGGACGCTGAGGAAATGAGCGTACCTTTTATCCGGTAGTTCGCGTACCCTGTTTCAGGTATGCGGTATATCTATATTTAGGTATTGCGAATACATTCTCGTTGATGCAGATTGATAATGAAGCATGGAATGATTCTTTGCCGATAATCTTTTGCACGGATACAAAGGTTATCTTTGCAGATAGAGCCGGGTTAATAGAAGAACGGCGTATGTATAAAGGAATATACCAGAAAACGTTAATATCCTCAAAATCCGAAGAAGACAGTAGGTTAAAAATGCGTAGAATCATATTCATTGCTTTTTGTATGGGGATGTTTTCCAATGTCTGGCATGCTGTTCCGCAGGATGTTGCAGATGCACCATACATTCGTGACTTCGCCATTACCGACTCGCATGTCTGGGTCTTGACAAAGAACAGCGTGATATTTCGCAGCCGGGCAGAGCATCAATGGAGACAGATCACAGGTGTACGCCCGGGGCAATCCCTCATGGATGTTGCGGACATAGGTGTGGTTGGCAATAGTGACGTCATGCTCCTGAGTCCCGGCGCATGGGGAGATGTCTACCATTCCGATGGGACGTATGTTGGTGTGGATGGCCGGGGAGTTGTGGATTATACGACGTATGACCAGCAAATTGGCTGTACTTCGGGCGGCACTGTTCTTTTATTCCTGCAATTATGGGTTTGGAAACTCGAGAATGGACACTGGGAGGAAGCCGGCTTTGCGAATTACGGGTATCCCCGGGATGTTCAAGCCGATGACAACAACGTGCTGTGGTGGACTGACGGCAAGTTTATTCACCAATATGACGGCGACACTGGAGATAACAGACACACGCCGGTCAGCTACTTTGATGCAGAAACCGATTATTCCATAGAACATTTCGCCGTTGCGGCGGATGGGAACGCCACATGGTGCTTGGTAACAACAGACAGCTCTGGTTTCCTTCTGCATCGCAGTTCGTCGAGCGCTTGGATTCCCCTTGTCACTCCCGAATTCCTCACCAGCGAAACGATCACTGATCTCGTTGTTGATCGCCAGAACACGCTTTGGGTAGCCACATGTGACAATGGTATATACCGATTGAAGGACACTGCATGGGAGCAGTTCACGGTTGGGAACGGATTGGGAACCAATGACGTGGAAATTCTGGGCATTGGATCGGATGATACCATCTATGCGGGTTTGGCGGATAGCACGATTGCAGTATTTGACCGGAATGCCTGGGTTACGGAAACGATAGAGATCACTACCGGAGTTGCGGAAGCAGTGGCACAGCCAACCGGACTGGCGATTCTCGGTACGTATCCGAACCCGTTCAATCCGGAAACAACGATTCGATACCTTCTGCCGCGAGATGGGGCTGTTTCCATTTCGATCTACTCCATAACAGGGCAGCGTGTCACAACCCTGGTTGAGACCTTTCAACATGCAGGCGAACAAGCCGTTAACTGGCGGGTTGATCACTGTGCCAGCGGGGAATACATTGTTATGATCGATATGAACGGGAATAGGCAGACTCGCAAAGTTATGCACTTGAAATAGCGATTAGCAATATCCTCCGCCATCTTTCATTTGGCATCGTCTCTGTAAAGGAAAGAAGCCATGAAAACAAGCAGATCACTATTCTGGGTGTTGTTATTCTTGCTGTATCCCCTTGTCTGCTATGCTTCCGAAGTAACAGTTGACCGGTTTCTCAACGACTTCACCATACGTGATTGCGCCCTCGACGGCGACTATGTCTGGTGTGCGACGGAAGACCACGGAATCATCCGCTTCGACGTGCGGGACGAATCGTGGACGGAGGTCATTCCGGAGAATGTCTCCCCGGCGGAGCGATACCTGTCCGTCGCGGTGGACAGGGACGGGGTGAAATGGTTTGGGGCCCCCACGGGAATCTACCGGTATGACGGGGCAACCTGGCAGCGGTTTCACACCGAAACGGGGCTGGTTCCCGGACCGAATTACGAACTGGCGGTGACAGGAATTTTCGCCGACAACGATAATTTCATGTGGTTTGTGGATTTCAACAACGGAATCGCGGAATATGACGGCACGGCATGGCAGGTCGTTTCCATACTGCCCGGGGTTACGGGCTGGTCGGTTGATCCCAACACGAACGAAAAATGGTTTTGCAGCGGTATGGCGGGCAACATTCTCACCTGTGACGAAACAGGTGTGACCCTATACAAGCCGGAAGACCTGTCGCCATTTTTCAACCCCTACGACCTTTGGGCGATGGCAGCCGACCGGGATTCGCGGATCTGGGTCGGCGGCGCCGATGGAGTGTTCAGCCGGTACGATGGTGGCACATGGTCTTCCCCACCGGTAGGGTATCCTCCCGTGATTCAAACGATGCGCTTCGATTCCTCCGGCCGTCTCTGGCTGGGAACAGACCTGGGACTCTGGTTGTATGAGAACGAGCAGATACAGGAAATGAAAGCGGTCATTAATCAAGAGCAATACCGTCCATCCCTCAACGATGTTGAGTTTGCATCCAACGGTGATATGTGGGCGGTGGCATACGCTGGCAGCCAGGTCGGACTTTTGCGGTATCGGCTGTCAATGGTCGTTGAGGTTGAAGAAAATTCCGGGCCCCGTGAATTTGAGATATCCGAAGCCCGGCCCAACCCGTTCAATCCCGCAACGACCATCTCCTTCCACCTTCCGAAATCGGCGGCGGCTACGCTCACCATTCACGACGCCCTGGGCCAGAAGATCGCAACGCTGGTCAACGGTCCCATGAGCGCGGGAACGCACTCGGTGACCTTCAACGGAGCGAAGCTCGCCTCCGGCGTCTACTTCTACCGGTTCGAGTCAGCCGGTACGGCCAAGACAGGCAAAATGCTTTTGCTCAAATAGTATCATGCGCAAGCATTGTTTGATTCTCTTTGCCATCGGGACCACAGATGAAAAAAATACACTTGCTGCTGTTCGTATCCCTGTTTATTGCCAATGATGCATTTTCACAAGATGAATGGGTCCATTATTCGGTTGGTTCCGGTCTATCTTCTTTACCGACGCTAATCAAAACAAGCAACACCGGAGAAATCTGGTTTGGCTCACCAGAAGGGTTAGATGGATATGATACTTTGAAATGGTTGAACTACAATCCGACGAACAGCGGTATCCGGGAGGGCGGAGTCGATGCTCTCGCCATAGACAACACCGGGTTGCTGTGGATGGGATATGGATTGTATTCGCCATCAGGACTGACTGTTTTCGACGGGTCATCATGGAACGGATTCAATACGGACAATTCCGGTCTCCCGAGCAATCACGTTCTGAGCATATCCGTGGACAAAGACAATGTCAAATGGATCGGTACGGATAAGGGTCTGGTCAGTTTTGACGGCAGTGTCTGGAGTAAGTATGCATTTGAGGATTCTACCTTCATGCGGTATGTATATAAATCCATGATTGATCAAAACAATGTAAAATGGTTCTCTTGGGGCCGTGGTTTGTACAGTTTTCAAGGCATTGCCTCCTTTGACGGGGAAACATGGAAAAGCTATACCGCCGATAACAGTGGGCTGAGGGGTAACTATATTTCCGACATGGCGATAGACCACCACAACCGGAAGTGGTTTGTATATGGTTTGGGGAAAAGCGGCGGGGCGACATGTTTTGACGATGAATCCTGGGCTTCTTTCACAAAGGAAAACAGCGGGATCATTGATGATACCGTGCTCAGTATAGCCATAGATAACAAGAATGTAATTTGGTTTGGAACGATGAGTGGCATATCTTGCCGAGATGGTGACAGATGGGGGTCATATCAGGATATTTTCGATGAAATGGGTGGATCCATCGGGAAACTCCGTGAAATCAATGCTATTGGGATTGGGATGGATAATCATAAGTGGTTTTCCACAAACAGTGGCGTATGGCGCTTGTCAAATGAGACCACCGTTGTTGACGTTGCAACGAATGATAGCGTGGAACCATATGTTACCTGTTATCCGAATCCGTTCAATCCGTTCATCCACATCAATTTTCTCCTGACTCACGATGCTTCAGTTTCAATATCGGTCTATTCCATCAACGGCCAGAAAGTCGCCACGCTGGTCAACGGTCCAATGCCCGCGGGAATGCACTCGGTGACCTTCAACGGAACGAAGCTCGCCTCCGGCGTCTACTTCTACCGGTTCGAGTCAGCCGGACTGACCAAGACCGGCAAGATGCTCCTCCTCAAGTAGGCTCCCTCCTCTGTCCAAACGACGAAGGGCGCTCGATCGAGCGCCCTTCGTCGTTTGTCTTATCTCCCAGCCTCACCCCTGCTCGACCTTCGCCCGGAGCGCCTGGTACCCGTAATGCATGATGAGGTGGTCCAGGAGCACAAGGGCGGTGTAGTTCTCCGCCACCGGCCAGATGCGGCCCACGATGGTGGGGTCGCGGCGGGTGATGGCGGCGAGGGCGGTGTTTTCGAGGGTGTACTTGTCGATGGTGTTCTGCGGCTTGTCGATGGTGGGGGTCGGCTTGACCGCGAGGCGCACCACGATGTCTTGACCGGTGGAAAGCCCGCCGGTGATGCCGCCCGCGTTGTTGGAGTCGAAAACCACCTTGCCGTTTTCGGCGTGCATGCGGTCGTTGTCTTCGTAGCCGGTCATGTCCTTGACCGCGAACCCGGCGCCGACTTCCACGCCCTTGACCGCGCCGATGCCGAGCATGCGCCCGAGTTCGGCGTCGAGCTTGTCGAACACCGGTTCGCCCAGTCCCGCCGGGACGCCGCGGGCGACCACCTCGACCACGCCGCCGGAGGAATCCCCGGTGTTGGTGATGCGGTTGGCGGCCTGAAGCATGGCCTCGGCGACATCACAGTCCGGGCAGTTCACCACGGCATGGACACCGTATCGGTCGCGGATGGCTTCCGGGCTTATCTGGGGGGCCTTGTCCCGGATGGCGTCGATTTCCTGCTCGATCTGGGCGAACACCGCCATCTTCTCCAGGAAGCGCATTTCCTCGGTGATGCGGCCTTTGACGTAGACTTCCTGGTAGAAG
>JAWLHT010000262.1:0-7453 GCA_041690195.1 Candidatus Latescibacterota bacterium | reverse complement strand
CTTTTTTTATTGTGCCCGGCAGGGCGTGACCCGGTCAGTTCCCCCCCCCCACACATCCCATATCCCCTCCCCCTACCGACCAGTAAACCACCACCCACTGCTCACGCAATGCCAAAACCCGGCTATTTCCCAGTCTGCAGTCAGGGGTATTCCCGCGAAATTATTCTGCGCTCCCAGCATTCTTCATTAACGAAATTAACTCTCATATTTTTTCCACTTCCAGCATTATACGAATCATTGAGAGTCACTGGGCTTTCGCGCTGATTCAATAAACACGTTGGCAATATAACCGGTGAACGTTCCCGCAAGGGCGACTCCGGTCACCATGAGTATTACTGCAAGCACCTTGCCCCATGTTGTGACTGGGTACAAGTCGGCCAGTCCTACCGTGGTCAGAATGGCAAAAGACCAAAGCAACGCTTCCCCGGGGGTATTTATGTTTGATGCCGGATCGGTTTCAATGTTCAGAATGATTATCGCTGATGATAGGGTCAGAAGAATGGAGACCAGAGAAACTGTTGCCAGTATCCCGCCGGCACGGTTTTCAAAAAGGTATTCGACAATGAGTTTCGTGGAGCGAAAAGCCCTGAGTATACGCAGAATCCGTATTACTCTGAAAAGCCTTCCGAAGCGAATGATGTTTATCATCGGGATGCTGGAGGCAAGATCGATCCAGTTCCAGCGCAGAAATGTAGCCTTTTGATGAGACCGAAAAAATCTGTGGAAAAAATCGTAAATGAAAATGATGCAAATGATGGTGTCGATATAATTCAGGAGCCTGTTAATATCTGGAGAAAGTTCGAATGCTGTTTGATAAAAAACCACGCCGAGTACATAAAGCGACAGGATCAGTATGATCATTTCAAACGGAGTGAGTTCGTCCCCTTGCGTAGTTATAACGACACGCTTCTGGTGACGGGCTTCTTCTGCGCTCATGTCAGCATCCGGAAAGGGTGATGTGGGATGAGTGTATATACAATATAGCAAATAGATTATGCGAAGGGGTATGTAAGTCAAAGATTGCGCAAAAATTATGGAATCGGTATCTTGCTCAAGATGAGAACGGCCAACTATCGGGTGACGGGAGTTTCATTTGAGAGTACCACTGCTTGCAACAATGATACCGTTGTTCTTTTGGGCTTGTGCCGAAAACTCATCCCAGGTGGAAATCCTTGGGAATTTCTGGCCGGAGGGCGCTTCGATATCGATTCTCAAGAAAGGGCAACCGGTTTTCACTACAAATCTCTATGGCGAACGGGTTACAGCGCCTCTTCAGGGTACCCATGACTATGCCATTCGAGTCGGGAGTCCTGAGTATCTGACTGCGGTTACGGAGATGTTTCAGGTCCGGCCGGGAAAAACAGCGCATCTTCTTGCCGCTCCTGTTTCCAGAAGGAAAATTGGCAGAACCGCATTTTTCCTGGGAAGTAACGCCCTTGATGACAAGGTGTTGAGCGGGATGGTGGAAGAAATTCCGGAATCATTTACAGGACTGCTCCTCTCCGACAGTTCTCCGGGGAAACTGGCTCCGATTGTCAGGAAAGCGCATTCCCGGGCCGTAGAAGTAACTGTGTACGGTGATGCGGGATGCCAAGAATCCTTTGTCAAAAGCATACGATGTGGCCGAAAGCTTATCAGCAACGCTGTATCTGCAGGTGCTGATGGTGTCCAATTCATACCGGACGTTCAAATGGCTCGCGATACCCGTTTCGTGGAGTCGATTCGGAAACTTGCATCGGAAGCGCACGGATGGGGAATGACTTTCGCCGTCGGGTTTCTGCCGGAGTGGTTCGACTTCCGTGATCCGGCCGAACTTTTTACCGGAAGTGCATCAGGGAGTCCGGATGAGCTGGTTCTTCTCTGCTACGGTACCGGCGTAAATGATGCCAAACCCGCGGTGATTTCCGTGGAGCAGATTGAAACAACGCTGCAGAAGGTTAGGGATGCCGGAATTCCCCTGTCTCGGGTATCGGTGGAATTGAGGGCGGGGGGGATGGCCTGGGAAATGGACGAGCAGTCGAGGCGCCCGGTCAGGCTTGGAAATGGGGATCTTGAGCGGGTGATTGAGATGTCTGGCACAGAAAGCGTCATCAGGCTCGGTGACGGATCCGGAACGATTGCTACGGGAGGCACTGTATACTTGTGGGACGACTCATTCTCGCTCACTTCAAAAATGACGTATCTATGGAGCGGAGAGTTTTCCCGTCTGCGTGGTATTCGAATTCTCTATGATGGTACCGGAGTTCGTCCGGATCCGGGCTGTATGCGTCAGTTGGTCTCGATTATGGAGAGATAAAAAGGGATGGCGACGAAACGACAGCGGATGATACAGTGGAAATCGGTGATTTGCTGCGAGATGATGCCCTCCGGTACAGATGGGACGTTCTGCGGGTAAGGGAAAGCGCTACGGTGCGGAACAGAGCGCACCCATTCCGCAATGTTCGGACTGTGTTTGAATTGATGCGCTTACATTTCCATCATAAAGGCGGAGTAAACCCGTGTCGCCCGAATGATCTGGTCAATTTCAACCCATTCGTCGGCGGTGTGGGCCTGTGCAACGTGGCCGGGGCCGCAGAGAACGGATGGAGTTCCACGTTCGATCATGACTGTGGCAAACGCCACGCCCGGGCAACTTCCAATAACCGGATCTTCTACCAGCGCCTGGCGATATGCCGAACAGAACTGGAGGGCAAACGGGTGACCGCTCGGGATGTGATGCGCCTTGATCCGGAGAGAACGATCGCGCCATCCCGAAGGCGGAGCGGTTGGACGTATCAGTATCCCTTCCTCTCGTTCCAGCTTAACCCTGAGCGCATCAATCTGCTTCTCCACCAATTCCGGTGGTGTTTCGGGAATGAGACGGGAGTCGAGGCAGACGGTGCACTGATCGGGAACTGCGGAGAGATATAGTCCTCCCGCTATTCGCTCGAAATTTACGGTCGGCTTGCCGAAGGAAGGATTCTCCTCCTGAAGATAGGGAAGCGACAGGTATTCGGTGATGAACCGGACCATGTGGTGAATCGCGTTTACTCCGAAATGCGCCAGGCCGGAATGGGCTGACCGTCCCACAACCTCATAGGCCGCGGTAAATATCCCACGTGTACCGATTTGAACCTCCATGCCGGTACCGGCCGCCGAAACCACTCCCTGATACCCCTCCAGCAGCTTGTTATTCAGCGCCCAACAGTATCCGCCGTCTCCGCCCCACTCGTCTTCGATGTCGCTAAAGAAGGTTATGCCGTTCCTGGGACATGCTCCGGCTCTGACCAGAGCTTTGAACGCGCAGAGAATAGACGCGATGCCGCCTTTCATGTCCGCAGCACCCCGTCCGTACAGCTTGCCGTCCCGAATTTCGGCAGTAAAGGGCTCGATGGTCATTCCATTCACCGGCTTCACATCCTGGTGACCATTGAACAGAATTCCTCCCGGATTGCTCCTGGCCCCAAAATCCGCAAAAAAATTGGCTCGGTCCCCGTCATAGGGGTATACCCGCATGGGTATCCCAAGGTCCTTGAACCAACGCTTGTAGTATTCCACCATTCCCATCCCCTCTCGATGGGTAATGGACGGAATCGCGATTAAATCGCGGGCAACCTGAACAACTTCCGATTCATCAATGCCGGTCAGTACCATGTCAAGATCACGCATACCCCATTCCCCTTTCCTTGCTGAGGTCCTGCCGTATACATCCCCTTTCCTGTCGGTCAGACAGACGTGGAGTACGGAGCGGCTTCCCCTCGATATTCAATCGAGCCGCTCTGAACGTTGGAAAAAAACGATAGCCCTTTGAATTTCGGTAAACTATATAACTGTAAAGCGCAAGTGAGGAGCCCTTTCATTTCCGGAAGAGCGGGAAATGGATTCCGGTTCCGGACTGCAACACACGGGTACGCATGTCAGGCCGGGTTACAACGCTTTGTAACTGCGTAACATCCGCCAGGGTGCGGTATCATGCGGGACAGCGTTCCGGTAAGCGCTTGCACGCTGTTTCTGCTTGACAGCGGTCGGTATGTTCGGGTAGTCGAATTCGCGGATATTCACAAGATACCAGTTGCGGAAATCATATCAAGCGAAATATTTTCATAGACATGAAAAAATATCAGTACCGGAATGCCGGTCCTGTTTCACAGCGGTCCGGTAAAGGTCAACTCTTCCGCGGAAAGGAGTCAGCCATGCGGATAAGCCCTTCTCTCTCCCTGGTCGGCGATTCATCAATGGGGATCACCAGCGGCGGTGATTGTCACGTGTATTTGGTCAAGGGACCTTCGGGCCTGCTGCTCATCGATGCGGGAAACGGGTATGACACTGAGGGCCTGGTCCGGTCTGTGGAAAGCGATGGACACAATCCCGCCGATATTACTCATATCCTGCTCACCCATCACCATACCGATCACGCACGCGGTGCGAAAGCGTTGAAGGAACGGTACGGCTGTCAGGTCTGGATCAGCGGCAACATGGGAAAGTTCTATCTGGAGGAGGGCACGGACGAGGAACTTTGGGTGAATGATGCCAAACGGTGCGGATTGTATGCGCCGGACTACTTCTATATTCACTGTCCGGTGGACCACGCGGTGCAGGATGAGGAGGAGTTCGATGCGGCGGGGTTGCACATTACCGCCCTGAACATCACCGGGCATTCGCCGGACTCGGTCTGCTATCTTATGAATGTCGATGGACGGCGATGTCTTTTCAACGGGGATACATTCTATTGGGGCGGTGTGCTTGGTATGCTGAATTACCCCGGTTCCGATCTCCGGGAGTATCATCGCAGCCTTCCCCGGGTGCTGGGGCTCGGGATCGAGGGACTCTACCCCGGACACGGTTTGTTTTGCCTTTCCGGGGGACAGGATGTGGCCGACGCCGCTGTAAAAAATCTCAAAGCCGGCGTTTTTGTTCCCTTCTCGGTCGGGCAAATTCCCATTTCGATTGTATAACCCCGCTCGGTAGATGGGCGGTATTCGGGGAGGGGTGCATGCCTTGGCAGGCGTTCTGAACAGCATATGAAGGGGAATGGTCCGCTATTGCTCTGGGTGCTGTTATGGTCGCGTACGGGTGTGCTGGCCATTTGAAACAATACCGGTTGGGCGCCGGATAGAAGCAGAAGGGCGGGGATAGTCCCGCCCTTTCCTGCAGTATGCATGTCTTTTTGAGAACTCAGAATCCCTGCTTCAGGAAGAACGGTTTCATTGCTTCCGTGTATTTCCGTCCGCCATTGACAAAGTATCCGAGATAGAAATAAGGCACCCAACCGCGGCGTACCATTTCGTCAATGAACTGAGCGGTGAAAATCCACATCAGGGTGTTGTTGATGATTCCGGATGCGGTGGCGACTTTCTCCGGGAAACCCGGGATGTCGAAGAGACCCGCGCCCTCGGGACTCAGGTTGTCGATAAACACATCCGAATACTGCCGTAGTTTCAGCGAGTTCGCGGGAGCGATGGAGACCACGAACATACCCATTTCACGGGCCTTTTTCGCTTCTTCAAGAATTTTGTCCGTGTCCGGGTCGATGGTGGCCAGAAGGTGGACATCCCCCTTCTTCATATCATTCCGGAAGGCGTTGGTCATCATCGGACCCATCGCCACGCGGTTTGACTCCTCCTGGACTCCGGGATGGTCGCTGGTGACATGGAAATGCGCGCCCTGGCCGATTTTCTTCGCCACAGTGGGGGCGTGGTCGAACATGTAGTCCTTCTGACCATCGTACGCTTCCCGTATACGGGAAAGCACCGTATCCAGGAATACCGCGGACTTGTCAACATGCTTCGGGTTTTTCGCCTTGAGTTTGTTTGCCACTTCCGCCTGAAACATCCAGTAAATGCTGTGGGTGGAGTTGGATGAACTGGGGCAGATTTTCATCTCCGGGATCTGGGGGCAGTCTACAATACCCTGGGTATAGGGGACGTAGCTCTGCAGGATGACACTGGAAACGTCACCCAGCAGCCAGTTGTTCACGTTGGGGGAGATGAATCCCCGGGGCGTCCACTCGTTGTCGATATAATTCACCGGCATACCGATGACATACACGCCTTTCTCACGCGCGGCCCGGACATTTTCCGTGACATAGTTGGTGAGGAGGACATCGCCGGATTTCATTTTGTCATAATCCGACCCCTCCCACTGCAGGGTGCTCCGGAGAATGCGGGGGTTGCTCTTGAGGTCCCCGGCATACTCGAAGCGGGCCATGTGTCCGGCATTGCCCTGCATCCAGACCGTACCGCCTTTCCTGATGGTCTCGGCCATGCGGTCGGAAAGATCGCCGATGAGGTGCATCTCGTTGCGCCGGAGGCATTCGAGGATATTCATCATCGCGGTGTAGTACTGCTCGCCGAAATCGACGGTATGGCCGAAGGAATGGCGTACCCCGGCGCGGTCGGAAGCGGCCGCGGTTCCGGGGAGTATTCCCGCGCCGGCGGCGAGGGCTCCGGCCCTCAGGAGGTTTCTTCTCGAACAGTTAGGCATGGTATCACTCTCTGCAAAAAGGCGCGGGGGCGCCGTGGATACGGGTGAAACCGGGGCGTTCAGTTCAGGCGGGAGGCGCATCACGGGATGCGCCTCTCCGGTCTTCATGCCTTTTCCGGGTGCTGGGACGTCCGTATTTGCGGGGAATCAGAATCCGCGCTTCAGGAAGAAGGGACGGATCGCCTCGTCATACTCCCGCCCACCGACCTGGTAGTATCCCAGCCAGAACCAGGGCACCCAACCGCGGCGCACCATCTCGTCGATGAACTGAGCGGTGAATATCCACATCAGGAAGTTGTTCATGACGCCGCCCACGGTGCCGACTTTTTCCTTAAATCCCGGGATTTCCAGCAGGCCGCCGCCCTCGGGGCTCAGGTTGTCGATGAACACGTCGCTGTACCGGCGGATCTGGAGCGAGTTGCCGGGCGCGATGGCCACGACGAACTGGCCCATGTCCCTGGCTTTTTTCGCCTCGTCGATGATCATCTGCGAATCCGGCTCGATGGTGGCCACCAGATGGACATCGCCCTTCTTCATGTCCTTGCGGAAGGCGTTGGTCATCATGGGGCCCATCGCCACGCCGTTGGACTCGCTCTGCACGCCGCCGTGGTCGCTGGTGACATGATAGTGTCCGCCGTTGCCGATCATTTTGGCCACGGTTGCGGCATGGTCGAACATGTAGTCCTTCTGCATGCGATAGGCTTCGCGGATACGGCCGAGAACCGTGTCGAGCACCTCGGCGGATTTGTCCACGGACTTGGCCTTTGGGTTCTTGAATTTGTTGGCCACTTCCGCCTGAAACATCCAGAAGAGGGAGCAGAGGGAGTTGGCGGCGCTCGGGCAGATCTTCATCTCCGGGATCGCCGGGCAGTCCACGATTCCCTGCGTATAGGGGATGTAGCTCTGGAGAATGACGTTGGAGACATCGCCCAGGAGCCAGTTGTTTTCGTTGGGGCTTACGAAGCCCCGGGGGGTCCACTCGTTATCCACG
>JAWLHT010000261.1:0-7490 GCA_041690195.1 Candidatus Latescibacterota bacterium | reverse complement strand
TGACTCCGGAGGAAGCGGAAAGGGTAACGGAGGCAATCGGCCAGGCGATTGCCGCGGGAGCGGTCGCGGGATACCGCGCCTATCTGGAATCCCATGAAGAACGGGAATGGTCGATTCGGGTAGATGGCGAGGAATACCGGTTGAAAGGGGCGGTGGAGAAGGAATACCTGACGCCCTTTGGACCGATGACGCTGACCCGCAATCTGTATCAGAACGCATCCGATACGAAGAGTCATATTCCCCTGGAGGCGGCGTGGGGGATGGCGGGCGAGTTCATGGCCGTTGAGGTTCGGGAAGCGGTTCTGTATTCCTGCGCATTGATGACTCCGGATGAAATAGGGGCGCAGTTTGGGAAATGGGCGCTGTTCCACCCGAGCGCGACGGCGGTGAAAAACGTGATTGCCGAGAAAGGTCGGCTCATTGCGGAGCACAAAGACGAACTGGATGCATCGGTTCGTGAGGCGGAACGAGCCCCGGAAGACGCTCGCGTGCTCTGTGTGAGTATGGATGGGACGAATATACGGTTGCGGGAGACCGGAGAGAAGTGGGGACGCCCATCCGAGCGGCCCACGGGGAAGGAAGCCGGAACCACCCCCAGCGTGTATAAGAACGCCATGGTGGGGAGTGTCTCTTTTTACGGAGAAGTTCCCGAAGGTGAGAAGACGCCGGAACGGCTGGCGAGCCGGTACACGTCCCATATGCCGGAAGATCGTGCGCCAACCTTCAAACGGCAGTTCGAGGCGGAGGTGGCATCCGCCCAGTCCCAGTGCGGCCCGGACGTGGTGAATGTCGTGCTCATGGACGGAGCGCGCCCGTTGTGGAATTACGTGGAATCCACGCCGCTCTTTGATGAGTTCGAGAAACTGCTGGACTATGGTCACACCCTGGAACATCTCTCCGCGGCCGGGGAAGCGCTCGTTGGGAAAGACAGTGCGGCGGCGGACCGCTGGTACGATCTGTACCGTAAGAAGCTTCTGGAAAGCGACCAGGGAGCGGAGGGCGTCATCCGCTCCCTGGAGTACTACGCGAAAAAGCAGAAACTGCGCCCCGCCCGACAAAAGGAACTGAAAGCGCAGCACACCTTCTTTGTCCGCAACAAGCACCGGATGAACTATGCGGAATTTCGGCGGAGAGGATTTCCCATCGGGAGCGGCCCAATCGAAGCGGCCTGCAAAACACTGGTGAAAACGCGGATGTGCCGGAGTGGCATGCGGTGGTCCCGACAGGGTGGTGAACACATCCTCGATATCCGGACCTATGTGAAATCAGACCGTTGGGAGACCGTTTGGCTCAAAATCAAAATGCTTTCCCGAGCAGCCTGATCAGCGGTACAATTGAGTCTACACCCATAAAAAAAGCTGATGAAAGACAAAACCACCGGGTACGCGATTGATTTTTTAGCGGTTCATGCTTTTTCGGGTCCCCAGTCAAATCGGTGCGATACGACTCGGGTGGTTCCGCGCATCACCGTTCAGACCATATTCCTCATCCATCCCCTCCTCAAGAGGACGGGCGACATCTTTCACGATCGGTTTCGATTTCAGTATCACAGAATACGTTTCGCTCCGCTGAGTCAACTGGACGGTTGTGCCGGGATGCCGCTCCAGTGTCTTTTTCGTGAGATGTGTTGTTTTTTGTGTGTTTTAGTCATGCACCACTTGACACATCATTGCTGTGATGTTATAATTAAATATTGTTATTACCGTGTGTTCTCTTTCACCCGAAAACGAGGAGGCTGAAAGATGGATAAAGAAAACATGTGGGGAAAAATTCGGAAAACGGTGGTTGACGGAGTCACCATCGCCGCTGAAAAGACCGAAGAGTATTCCCGTTTGGGAAAAGCCAAGGTTGACGTGCTCGCGGTGAAGCGTAAAATTACCAAAAAGCACACGGAACTTGGCGCGCTCATGTATCAGGCGGTGAAAGAAGGGCGCATTGAATCGGTCATGGATTCCGATCCGGTCAGGAATATCATCATTGAAATGGGTATTCTTGACAACGACCTGGCGGAGAAAGAAAAAGTGTATCACGACCTGCGAAGCAAGGCTGAAGCCGATGTGGAAACGGTTCGCGAAAAGGCCAAGTCCGGAGTCGAGGATATCAAGATCAAGGCCAAGTCGAAAGTGGACCGCATGAAGCGCAAGGCCGCTTCCGAAACGGAAAGTGCTCAGCAGGAAGCCGCCCCGGAATCCGAGTCTCACGAGGAAGCAGCAAAATCCTGATTTCTTCGTGATACATCCGCACTGGCAAAATAACCGGAAGTCCGCGTATCCAAGCCGCATTTCCGGTTATTTTTTTCCTCCGGTTCAGAAATTTATGCAACCATTCATCAGCTAAAATGTTTATAAGTCAGGTTATTATGCCGGTTGGACGCTGTTTTTCGTTCGGTCGGGAAAATGGCAATGGCAGGAAATACTTGACATCTTGGCTGGATTCGGTTACATTTGAAGATTCATTAAAATGACCTGGAGGAACGAAATGGCTTTGAAGTTCTACTCTGCTATTGATTGGTTTCGTCTCCCTGTCATCCTGAGCCTTGTTTTCTTTCTTTCCTCTCCCGTAACGTTTGCTCAGCCGCCGGTACTCCAGGCCCCGGACGGTCAATTGAGCAGTCCTTTCGCCAAGGTATACGAAAAAGTCTCCCCGTCCGTTGCCAAAATCGATGTCCAGACCCGGGTGGATTCACGGCAGCAATCCCGGGATGACTCGCGGCGGCAGCTCGATCCTTTCTGGCGCGAGTTCTTCAACGTGCCCGAACAGCAAAAGGAACAATCCAATCGCGGGGTCGGATCCGGAGTGATTGTAGACCGGGACGGGCATATTCTAACCAATAATCATGTAATCGAAGAAGCCACCGAGATCGAGGTAACCCTCAATGACGATGAGCGGTATACGGCGGAAGTTGTGGGGACCGACCCGGAAACCGACCTTGCGGTAATAAAGCTCAAACTGAACGGCAAACAACTTCCCGCCGGGTATGTGGCGGAAATGGGCGACTCAGATCAGGTCAGGCCGGGTGATTATGCCATCGCGATTGGAAATCCCCTCGGACTCGACCGGACAATAACCGTGGGGGTGGTCAGTGCGCTGGGGCGCTCCGACCTGAGAATATACGGCGGCGGCCCCCGGTACCAGAATTTCATTCAGACCGATGCCCAGATTAATCCCGGAAATTCCGGAGGAGCGCTGTGTGACATCAATGGTCGGGTGATCGGTATCAACGACATGTACAACGCCCAGTTTGCCGGCATCGGGTTTGCCATTCCTTCCAACATGGCGAAGACGGTCATGACCAAACTCATAGCTACCGGAAAAGTGGAGCGTGGGTTTTTGGGGATTGCCGGGAAAGATATCGATCGTGATATCCAGAGCGCCATGGCGCTGACCAACTCCGAAGGCCTGCTCGTGGAAAGCGTCGTATCCGGTTCTCCGGCGGAGAAGGCAGGCCTGAAGGCCGGTGATGTCATCGTTTCACTGGACGGTGGCAGGATCAAGAACTATAATGATTTCAGCTTCAAGGTCGCCGCTCGGAACCCCGGAGATACAATGAGCCTGGATGTTATTCAGGGAGGATACCGGAAAACGCTCTCCGTGAAACTGGCGAGCCGCGACGAGTTTGCCAATTCCGGGGCGCAGACAGGTGAAACGCCCGGCGTGGCTTCGTGGCGGGGTATTCATGTGGCTGACCTGAACTCAGAACAGTACAAGGCGTATATCCCCCCAGGAGTTACCGAAGGGGTGCTCGTGGTGCAGGTCGATTCGGACAGCCCGGCGCTTGACAGCGGGATTGCCGAAGGCGATGTGGTTACCGAAATTTATATTGGCGGAGCCCGTAAAGTTATCAAGAACGTCTCGGATTTCGAAACACTGAAAAAAGAGCAGCAGAACAACAGCAAGCGGAGCATGCTCGTTTACCGTATACAGAAACTGCCGAACGGCCAGACGGTCAAAGGCTCTGTAACGGTAAAAGGTGAATAACTCTGCAGCAACAGGAGTGAATTGCCTTGTCTAAACTGGCGAAAAGACCATACACGAGAGAAGATCAGTCCCTGGACCGCTATCTCCAGGAAATCGGCGAGGTGGAACTGCTCACCGCCGAAGAAGAAGTGGCGTTGGCGCAGAAGATCAAACAGGGGTCCCAGGATGCACTGGAAAAGCTCACCAAGGCCAATCTTCGCTTTGTGGTCAGCGTGGCGAAGCAGTATCAGAATCAGGGACTTTCGCTGGGGGACCTGATCAATGAGGGGAATCTGGGACTGATCAAGGCGGCCAAACGCTTTGATGAGACAAAGGGCTTCAAATTCATCTCCTACGCGGTATGGTGGATTCGTCAGGCTATTCTGCAGGCGCTCGCCGAGCAGTCCCGTATCGTGCGGTTGCCGCTTAACCGGGTTGGTGCGCTCCATAAGATCGGCAAGACCTCAAGCGGTCTGGAGCAGGAATTCGGACGGGAGCCTTCGGCCAACGAGATAGCCGACGAGTTGGAAATGAGTCCTTATGAAGTGATGGACACCCTCAAGATATCCTCCCGTCACCTGTCTCTGGATGCACCGTTCAATGACGGTGAGGACAATCGTCTGCTGGATGTTCTCGAAGACAAGTTCCAGCCCGCTCCCGATGAGAAACTCATTTGCGACTCGCTGAAAAGCGAAATTGTAAAAGCTCTTTCTACCCTGACCGAGCGGGAGGCGGAGGTGATCAGCCTTTACTTCGGCATCAACCGTGATCACTCCCTGACCTTGGAAGAGATAGGCGAGAAGTTCAAGCTCACCCGCGAGCGCGTGCGCCAGATAAAGGAAAAGGCGATCAAACGCCTGCGGCATGCCTCCCGGTCCAAGCCCCTCAAGGGGTATCTTTCCTGACAGGAACCCAACGCCCTCGCCCGGGAAGTATCGGAGTTATCCGGTACATGCCGGGCGAGGGCGTTCATGTTGATGCGGGAAACCCGGGTGTGGTATTCCGTGAAGCGGTGATGCGAACGGTGCGGCCCAGGTTCTTTAACGCTCGGGTGGGAGGCGACTGTTCGGCGCGGGAATAGTGGGTCACCGCCGGACCTCCCGGTTCGGCGAAAGAGATTCAAGGTGATACCGGTTCGTCCGGAGGGCTCGGACGGGCGAGGAGTCGGATTCTCATGGCATGGAAACGGCTGACGTTCATTCTCATTCCACACTCGCAATCCACCATTAAACAGATGAGCGTGCCGCGCTCCCTGCTCTATGGGGTGTTGTTTTTTCTGGTGGCTGGAATCGGAATGATGGTGTTCTATATCACCGGGTTTAAAGGCAAGTCCTTTTATGCCGCCCGGGCCAGGGAAATCGCGAAAGAGAACGAGGTGCTGGAGCTTCAGCTCGCGGTCTTCGATTCCTCCGTTGCCGTGATCCAGACCCGGGTCTCGGAACTCGACTCCCTGAACAGGAGCATCCTGAAGGAATCCAATATCTCCGCCCGCGATCTGCAGACAGACCAGTCTTTGGATGGCCGGATTGATGGCCGGGGATACAGGCTTTCCGCCGAGCGGGTGCTCTACCTCATTGACCGCCTGGAAACGGAAACCCGCTCTTTCGCGGAGCGCTACGATGCAATCAATACGGCTTGTCTGCAGAATGCGGAGCTTCTCCGGCGGATTCCTTCAATCCGTCCCGCGGAAGGCCCCATTCTCAAAGAATTCGGCCCAACCATTGACGAGACTTCCGGCCGCAGGAAAAACAACGAGGGAGTGAACATCAACAATGTTGAGGGGACTCCCGTGGTGGCCACTGCGGACGGTGTTATCAGCAGGGTCACGCTCAACGCTACGGACGAGAACGGCATCTATGTCGTAATCGATCACGGGAACGGCTACGAAACCTATTACACCCATCTGCGTCCCCAAGTGCTGGTCAAGACCGGGCAGTCTGTCAAACGGGGGCAGCAGATCGGTTCAATGGGGAGAACCGGTATCATGATTGTCCAAGTCGCTTCCCATCTCCTATACAAGATCCGCTACCGGGGAGACTTTGTCGATCCCGCCAAGTATTTCTTCGCATCCCGGTTCAACTCGAAATCAGAGAGCCGAACCGATCCCGCACGAATTCCAGCGCCTCGCTCTTAGTGGAAAGCGATTCCTCGAGCTGAGCGTCCTGAACTTCCCGCAGGATGCGGCCGAACTCCGGTCCCGGTTTCATCCCCAGGGCGATGAGGTCCTCGCCGGTGATGAGCGGCGGGGGCAGAGTGAGGGGACGGTCCTCCTCCGCCTGCCGCTCTATTCTGTTTCGCAGGAACTCATACGTGCTCAGGTCGCAGTGGCTGGCCAGGCAGTCCAGACGGTGGAGTTCCAGGAGTTCTTCGAATTCCGGCTGGGCCATGAACCGTCGAAGCGTTGATTCCCGCATCCGCGGAACGTTCATGAACTGCATGTGTTTCCGTACCAGGGTGCTCACCCGGGAGATCGTTTCGCTGTCGAACCGTAGTCTTCGGAGTATGGATTCCGCAAGTTCTGCGCCGATTTCATCGTGACGATTGAACCGCGCCCGGTCGGTCATGGTGAAGGTCGGCGGTTTACCCACATCGTGCAGCAGCACCGCAAATCCCATAATCACTGTACCGCCCCCGAACAGTTGGAGCATCAGGCGTGTGTGTGTGAACACGTCGCCTTCCGGATGGTGTTCCGGTGATTGCTCCACGCCTTTCATGGCGGCAACCTCGGGGAGCGCCACCTGCAGGAGAGCGCTCTCGTCCAGATATGTGAGCGCCCGGTCGGGATTCGGGCCGGAAAACATCTTTGCAAGTTCGTCTCCGATCCGTTCCGCGCTCACGGTCAGAACCCGCGGTGCATTCATCCGGATCGCTTCCATCGTCGCTGGTTCGATGGTGAACCCGAACCGCGCGGCGAAACGCACTGCCCGCAGCATGCGCAACCGATCTTCGCCGAATCGCTGGAAGGGGTCGCCCACCGTGCGTATGATCCCCTTCCGGATATCCGCTACACCGCCGACGTGGTCAATAACCCGGTCTTCTTCCGGGTCGTAGATGAGTGCGTTGATGGTGAAATCACGACGCCGCACATCCTCGACCTCATCCGAACTTTCCACGCTGCCGGGTCTGCGACCGTCCTCGTACACCCCATCCTTTCGGAACATGGCCACTTCAAAAGCATTTTGCCCAATCATCACCAGGCTTACCCCGAACCGGGCGCCCACCGGGTGTACCCTTTCGAAAATCCGCTCCACCTCGGCCGGCGACGCATCCGTTGCGATATCGAAGTCCTTGGGTTCATGCCCCATTACCATATCGCGTACCGCACCGCCCACGATGAACGCCCGGCGACCCTTGTCCCGGAGGCGGGATATTATGCTGAGCGCTTCCGCTTTTTTATGTGCGACAATGTCGGTCATGGGATCTTTCCCGTTAATGGTCCGTTCAAAAATACAGCACTGGTTTCGCGGGATGCTGATACCGGTCCCGGGGATGGGGCTTTATTTCGTGCCAGTTGCATGGTACGGGTATGGGGC
>JAWLHT010000260.1:0-7491 GCA_041690195.1 Candidatus Latescibacterota bacterium | reverse complement strand
AATCTGGAAGTCCGTCTCAAAAAGCGCAACGGAGATTTGCTGGACTGTCTGCTCACGGTTACGGTTCGGGGAAAATGTGAGAACGGTTCACGATGCTTCCAGGTGTTCATTCATGACGTGACCGAACGGAAACGGGTCGAAGATGCGCTCCGGGTGTCGGAACGAAAACTGAATATTGTGGTTGACGCCATTCCCGACATCGTTTACCGGCTGGACCCGGAGGGACGGATATCCTATGTAAGCAGCGCAGTGCGCCATTACGGATACGATCCAGATGAGTTGGTAGGGCGCTTTATGAGCGACCTGGTGCATCCGGGGGATTTGTCCCGGGTCAGGAATGCCCTTGCCGAACGCCGGGTCGGCCCAAGGAGAGCCGGAGCGACGGAAGTACGTCTTTTGTCCAGGAGCCGGGAAATCATTCCCTTTGAGCTGCATTCGCAGCAGGTCCCGCTGGACCCGGTGTTCCTGGTCGAAGCCGAGGGGCTTTATACGGGGAACAGGGTTTCCGCGGAGAACTACATCGGAACCCAGGGGGTGGCGCGGGACATCACCGAGCGGAAACGCGCCGAGCAGGCCATCCGGGAAAGCGAAGAGCGGTTTCAGGCGCTCTTTGAATCGGACCGGGAGGCGGTTATTCTCATTGACGAGAAAACCGGTAAAGTTGTGGACGTGAATTCTTCCGGGGTTGATATTTACGGGTATACGAGAGAAGAGTTTTTGCTTCTTACCCGGAATGACCTCTGGGATGAACAGGAGGAAAACTCCGGTGACGAAGATTTGGCTTCGCCGAAGATTCTGCCTTTCCAGCATCATCGTCGGAAGGATGGCTCAGTATTCCCGGCCGAAATTTCCGGGAGTCCGATTGATATTTTCGGGCACCGGTTGTATCTCTGCGTAGTCAGGGACATAACCGATCGTCTCCGGGCGGAAGAGGAAGCCATGTTGCGGGAGAAGTTCCAGGGGGCTTTGGAAATGGCGCATGCGGTTTGTCATGAAATTAACCAGCCGCTCCAGGTGCTCTCCGGATACATGGAAATCCTCAACCGTGAGCCGCTGGAGTCCGAATCATTCTCGGGACATCTGCATGAAATCGAAAACGCGGTCCGGCGCATGGCTGAAATAACCCGGAAGCTCAACAACATAACCCGCTACGAAACAGTAAGCTACACCGCTGAAAAGAAAATATTCGATATCCACCGTGCTTCCGAATCCTGAACCGCTCACTCTTCCCCCCCGGCTTCTTCTCCGTATGGTCCGAACCTGCGCCGGTTTAATTACGGCCAGTGTTTTTCTCCTTGCATTCGAAGTTCCGGCGCGTTTATTACGAGCATGAGCGTATGAAAGCCACGGATATATTCAGGGAGGGAAACGGGATGTACGGGAAAAAAGTCATCACCCGGCGGGGTATGATCAGAGGGGCTGGGCTGACCGGAGCCGCAGCGGCGCTCGGGGCGGCCGCCGGTTGTTCCCGCCGGACGGAAGCCGTCCGGGAGAAAGCCGCTGCATTCGCATTGATTGGAGACCGGTATCACAACTCTGATTATATCCGCACCGCACTCGGACGGACGATTGTCCGTGAAGCGGGCGTTTCCATCGACTTTACCGACGAGGTGACCGCTCTTTCCGCCGAAACGCTTCAGGGATACCGTCTGCTGGTCGTGTTTCGGGACGGCATGCTGTGGCCGGACGGTTATATCGGTTCATACGCCGGATATGAGCCCGGGACTGGTCCGGATTTGCGGAGCGAACCGCCCTTGCCTCCCATTCAGGGGGAGCCGGTAATGTGGATCCGGCCCGAACAGGGGCGTGCGGTGAAGGAGTTCGTACAGAACGGCGGGTCCGCTCTTTTCTATCATAATGTCAGCCACGTCTCGCTCGGCGATCCGGACTTCCGCGACGTGGAAGGCGCCGGATATGCCGGACACCCTCCGGTGCGTTCCTTCTGGCTCCGCATAACCAACCGCGACCACCCCATCACCCGGGGAGTGAATGATTTCCTGGTCACCGACGAGCAGCATTATGTCACCTATGACAAGGATCCCGCCCATGTCTTCCTGCGGAGTGAAAATGCCGACGGACTCGATTTCGAAGGCAAGGGGCCTTCCTGCGAAGCGGGTTGGGCGTACGATTACGGCAAGGGACGGGTGTGCTTTCTCGCTCCGGGGCATATGATTTCCGCGCTCTGGAATCCGGAGTATGTCACTCTCCAGAAGAACGCGGTACGCTGGCTTCTCCGTGAAGTATAACCGGCTGCTGCCGTATCGGGCGGCGGTGTCAAGCTCCCTTTCCTGAGCTTCGTCCGCGTGTCTTTTCTTTCTCCTCGTCCCCTGCGTACAGCCCAGTACGCAGGGGGCTGTCGGATGGAAAGGAACCCACCCTTTCCGTCCCTGTCCTCAATGTCTCCCTCCCGCGCTAAAAACCGGGGGAAAGCCGGAATATCCGCCGGAATATCCGGTATGTAAACCCTGCTGAATCAACCGATACCCGAAAATGAACGCGCCGGAAACGTCCTCATGCTCGTTGATGAGCATATCCCATGGCTAATAAGCGATAACGCATACCGGAATCTTCCTCTTTCCGAAGAAATCCTCGCAAATACTACTTTTAAAACATCATGAATATGTATATATTACGCAGTCTTTGCAGATATATAAAAAAAACTGCTTCGAAAATCACGCTTGAGCGTTTTTTTACACCATGCGCTTCCCCGTTCGGAGGAGTATCCGGACTGGAGGCGGTAATCCACACACCCCTCGTAAGGAGTATGTATGCAGAAGGCACAGGTGGTGAAAACCGTAACGGCAGCAGCCCTGGTTTCCTCCCTGGCGTTGTTCGCCTGCAATAGTGGCGGCGGCAAGGTTGAATTCAAGACCGAAAACGACAAGGTCAGCTATATTTTTGGTACACAGGTTGGCAAGAGCTTCAAGGAGTTCAAGGATTCCGGTATCGAGCTGAATACCGAAATATTCATGCGCGCGGTCAACGATGCCATGAATGACAAGGCCCTGGCGCTCTCCGACAGCGAAACCACCCAGATCATGGAGTCATTCCAGACCACCATGCGGACCAAGCAGGAAGAAAAGCTGAAAAAGGACCAAGCCGATAATCTCGTGAAGGCCAGTCAGTTCCTCGCGGAAAATGCCGGGAAGCCTGGCGTAATCACGCTTCCGGATAGTCTGCAGTATCAGGTTATCACCGAAGGAACCGGCCAGCAGGCCAAATCGGGCGATACTGTCCGGGTACACTATGTCGGCACTTTCATTGACGGCACCGAGTTTGACAGTTCGCTCAAGGAAGGACGGGAGCCGCTGGAGTTCCCGCTTGGTCAGCCGGGTATGATCCAGGGTTTTGCCGAGGCGGTCGAACTCATGAAAGTCGGTTCGAAGTGGAAGGTGTTCGTTCCGCCCCAACTCGCTTATGGCGAATACGGCCGTCCGAACATCCCGCCCAACTCGCTTCTGATCTTCGAGATCGAACTTCTTGAAATCGTGTCCGGCGCTGAAACCAAGTAACAGCCGGGACGTTCAACAAATGGAATTCGGGGACGGATCAGTATCCGTCCCCGGTTCCGTTCACCGGTAACGGCGATTCCCGTCCGGAATCCGGTTTTGTTCAGGGCTGGCGTGTTATGAGCCGGCTCACTGTTCACCCGAGCCACGGTCCTGCCCGTCGGCTCTCCTTACCCGGGTTCCCCCGACATGATGGACATTACGTATCTGGGATATATAGCCGGCACCCTTACCACCGCGGCCTTCGTTCCCCAAGTGCTCAAAGCGTGGAAAACCCGTTCCACCGAGAGCATCTCCCTTGCCATGTTCCTGTTTTTCACCCTCGGGGTGGCGCTTTGGCTTATCTACGGCCTCTACCTCCAGTCGCCGCCGGTGATTATTTCCAACCTGGTCACCCTTGTCCTGTCACTCATGATTATCTGGATGAAGCTGCGTTACAAGTAACCGGGACGCCCGCGGTGCGGTCTGGCCATTTCTCCCGTTCGGAGTGAGTCGCGCCCCCGTCCTGCGGAGCCGTTCATAATCCTGTTGCCACCGGCATGTGCCCGCGTTCAGGGACCGGTCCCGGATTCCCCGTTGGACCGTATGCAGGGGGACAGGGATTCACCTTTCAGGTTCTATCCATGCATATACCCGAACTCCTTGCTCCGGCCGGTTCCATCGAGACCTTCCGGGCGGCATTCGAGGCGGGAGCGGACGCCTTCTATCTCGGATACGGCGATTTCAACGCCCGGAAACGAGCCCGGAATTTCACTGAAGAGGAACTCCGTCTCGCCGTCAAGGCTGCCCACGCTCACGGACGTCGGGTATACATCACGCTCAACACCCTCCTCTTCTCACGGGAACTTCCGGCGTTCCTGGACCTCCTTGATCTCATCCGGGAGGTCCGCGCCGATGCCGTGATCGTTCAGGATATCGGTGTCCTCTCCCTTCTGCGTGAGTTTTTTCCGGAAATCCCCGTCCATGCCTCCACCCAAATGTTCTGTCACAATTCACTTCATGCCGCATTTCTCCGAGATGCCGGGGTAAGCCGTATCATTCTGCCGAGGGAACTCTCGCTCCGGGAGATCGGGGATATAATGGAGCGGGTGCCGGTGGAATACGAGGTGTTCGTGCACGGCGCGATGTGCTTCTCCTTTTCCGGTTGCTGTCTGGCATCCTCCTGGCTCCACGGAGAGTCCGGAAACCGTGGCCGCTGTCGTCAGGTTTGCCGTCACGCGTTTCGTGCGGACGGCCGGGAGTGCTATCCGTTTTCGATGATGGATCAGAACGCTCTCCGGTTTGTACCGGAACTCGTTCGCATGCGGGTTGCCTCGCTCAAAATTGAAGGGCGGCTGAAGAACGCCGACTATGTGTATGAGACCGTCTCCGCCTACCGTGCGACACTCGATGCCATCCGGGGAGGGATGACGCTCGATCCTGTGCCCGAGATCAGTCGTCAGCGCGAAACCGGGCAGGGGTATTTTTCCGGCGGACCGGATTACTACCGTCTGGTACAGTGCAACGCCAGCGGAACCGCGGGAGAGGTGCTCGGTGGGACGCTCGAAATAACCGGCCGCGAAATCCGCGCGGTGATCATCGGAAAACCGGTCAAGGGTATGCGGCTCCGGGTTCAGGATGTCCGGGGAAGAAACCTGTACGAGGGGGTGTTGCTGGACTTTACCCGTCGTTGTGAAGCGGGACGGGAAGTTCTCTCCTGGCGGGTTTCTGAGCGGGTCGATACTGCCGGATACACTCCGCCGTTCACCCTCTATGTTGTCGGAAGGAGCGCGCCCGCCGATGCACTCGGCTGGCTCCGCGGCCTGGCGCGTAAATCAGCGGTGAAGCCGGTATCCATCGAGGTGGAGATCGTTCCTGGAATTCTCCGTGTCGATGCGGTGGCCGGTACGTCACCGGTCATCTTGCGGCGGGAGTATCCGCTCGCCACGGAACCTTCACGATCCCATCCGCTTTCTCCGGAAGATTGCGTCCGGATTTTTTCCCAGGCCGGAGCTTTTTCATTGGCGCCGGAGGTCGTTGCCTGCCGGGTGTCCCCGGGCCTCTTCTGCCCGGTGGGGGTGCTGAAAGAGGCGCGGCGGACCGTTTATTCCGATTTGGATCTGCTCCTCCGAACCCGTGTGGCTGAGGAACGGAAAGCCCGGCGGGCCGCAATCGAACGGGAGATCGGGATTATCGTGCGGGAACATGCCGTGGATTCCGTGCCGCGGACCTTCCGTTACTCCGATTCGGTCTGTCCGCCCGTGAAGGGTGAGCCGGAGTTCACAGCCTATCCGGTTGCTCTCGAAGGCAATCCCGAACCGTCTCCCTCGCCGGAAACGGTGCTCGTTCTGCCGCACTTCGTTCCCGAAGCGAAGGTCGAGGACTGGAAACGCCGGCTGATTGCGCTGGCGGCCCTGGGATATACCCGGTTCATTGTCCCGACATACGGATGGCTGGCGCTTCGTGACTCTCTGCCGGAGGTGGAATTTATCGCCGGCTCCTACTGCTATGCGGTCAATCCTTTTTCAGTTGACAAGCTGGCCCGTCATGGTGTAATATCGTTTGTTCCTTCTCCCGACATCCGGGACGAGGACATCGACCCTGTCCGCCGGTTCCGGGGGTGCTTGACTGCCCTCAATGCTCCCCGGGAACTCTTTATCACCCGTCTGAGCCTCCCCGCTGCAGAGTACCGGCTCAGGGGATTAGTGTACCGGCCGCGCCGGTTTGAAGATTACACGGTGGTCGAGGGGTGCTGAATCGCCGGATGCGTCAATATTCACTGGAACGAAAACATTTTTCGTCATTATATTATCAGTACGGAGTACCCGGGATTCCCGGGATAGGCAATATGTCCACAGTTGAGGAGACACGGAGATGGACTGCCCGGTTTGCGGGGAGAAGATGCGTGAGATCGGCAAGTACGGCGTCGAAATGGACATCTGCATGGGGTGCAAGGGAGTCTGGATGGATTACGGGGATCTGGAGGAAATTGTGGAACTGGCGTCCGAAGGAGGATTGCCCGGCCAGCATTCAGACGACGAAGATGACCTGCACGGGGACCGGAAGCACCAGGGGGACTACTCCGAACGACGCGGTCTTCGGGACCCTGAACGACGGAGCGTGAGCTATGGCCGTGATTCCGGCCGCGGCGGGGGAGCCGGCAAGCGGCGGAAGACCGGTTTTCCGGATCGCTTCGGCGGTTGACGGGTGGTGTGAATCCGGAATGATGTGAGGGGACGGACGCGGCTGAAGTCGAAGGTCCGGCCCCTTTTTTTGCATTGTGCACAGAGTGGGTTTATGCTATTATTCCGGAATTCGGGGTGATACGTCACCATCCGCGGAGGGGAAAACATGACGGAAATGAGGGAGAACCAGTTCCAGAGGCTGCTCACGTCCACCGGAACGTTCGTGGTCACTTGTGAACACATCCCGGGGAGAGTCTCGCGGGATAAGAAGCTGGACGACATTCTGGCCTTTGCCGCGAGGTGCCATGAGACGGGTCTGGTGCATGCGCTGAGCCTCACCGACAATCCGGGCGGCGCTCCGGCCATCGCACCGGATGTTTTGGCATACGAGATAGAGCAGACCGGACTTCCGGTAATTGTTCATTTTCCGGCCAAGGATATGAACCGTAACATGGTAGAGTCGCGGGCCCTTGCGCTCGATCGAATGGGGGTTCGCAATCTTCTGGTCATGAGCGGGGACTTCCAGACCCAGGGGCAGGCGGGGCTTTCCATGCCGGTTTTCGATCTGGACCCAATCCACATCCTTGCCCTGCTCACTCTCATGAACCGCGGAAAGCGGGTCAACGGCCTCGGACGGACCATCGAGGAAGGCGCGCAGACCTCCTTTTTCCCGGGTGCGGTGGTTTCACCGTACAAGTTCACCGAACCCGTCGAGATGATGCAGTACTACAAGATGGAAAAGAAGCTCGCAGCGGGGGCGGAGTTTCTGATTACGCAGGTCGGCTGGGACTGGCGCAAGTCGCAGGAGCTCTTTACAT
>JAWLHT010000259.1:0-7543 GCA_041690195.1 Candidatus Latescibacterota bacterium | reverse complement strand
GGAGCGTGGGGGCCAGGGGGTGAGTTACCGGCCAAAGTATCCACTGGTTATCTTATGGTACTCATGCGTGCCAGTGGTTTTTCCTTAAGTTTACGACAATGCCCCTCGTTCCCCTCTCTCGCAAGAGAGGGGATGACTCGTTATCGGCCGCCTCGGTATTCCCGATGGCTCGGTTTCCCCCTCTCTCCGGAGAGGCGGGGTCCCCGGCCCTGTGGAACAGGGATGGGGTGCAGGAAGGGGGAGCAAGGGGGTGAGTTACCGGCCAACACATCCACTGATTACCTTTTTGTACTCATGCGTGCCAGTGGTTTTCCCGTATGTCTACGACAACAGGGTATCGGGCTGGGTCCGAAGGGCAGGCTAAAACAGACACCTCCGATGAGAAGAAACAGCCCCGGCACGGAACCCGGCTGCTGACCTGCCCGGTATCTGTAAAGTAACAAAGAGTATTCCATCCCCTCGTCAGCCCGTATCCATGCCACCACGCAACAGGTGAGCGGGCATTCGGGCGCCCTTCTCCCCTCCGGACATCCCGGCCATTATGGGCGGTCCGCCCTGCGGCTTCCCTCGACTCTACTCCCTCTCTTCCATACCGCAACAGGTTTTTTTCCTTGACACATCCGGGAGGCTGTTCGTATATTTTCCTTATTAACTACCGGAGTGGTTACCAATATGGACAGCGAACGAATAGAAGCAGTCATGACCGGCCTGGGGTTTTCTCTCTACGAGTCCCGTGCCTATATCGCCCTGGTCGGGGATAATCCCCTCACCGGCTACGAGCTTTCCGGGCATTCGGGCATTCCCCGGTCCAAGGTGTACGAGTGCCTCGAACGGCTCAAGCGCAAGGGCCTGGTGTTCCCGGTGGAGGGCAGCCCGGTGAAGTATGTCCCGGTGCCCCCGGAGGAACTGGTGCGGCGGCTTTCCCGGGAATTCGGCTCCTCGCTGGATCTCCTCGGCCAGTTGTTGCGGGAAGAGCGGCGAAGCGACCGCGCCGAGTATATTTTTAATATCGGCGGATACGATGGGGTGGCCGAAAAAGCCCGGGAGATGATCCGGGACGCCCGTGGGGAGCTTGATCTCGCCCTCTGGGGGGAGGAAATCGCCCGTCTCCGGTGCGATCTGACGGATGCAGGGGCCCGGGGGATCCGGGTACGGCTGCTCACCTTCAACGGCGAGTCCATTCCCGGCTGCGAGGTCTACCGTCACCGGGCCATTTCCCCGGAAGAGTCCTCCGGCCGCTGGATAACCGTCGTGCGCGACCACGCCGAGGTTCTCACCGGGCAGTGCACCGGCGAAGGAGGGGCGCTGGCGGCCTGGACCCGAAACCGCAGCCTGGTGTTCGTGAGCCTCAAGTATCTGGAGCATGAAATCATCCGTATCCGGGAGAGCAGCCAATGAACCTTTCCTGCCGAACCGGGGCGCTCGGCCCCTGTATGATGGCGCTCGCCTCGCTCTTCTTCGCCCTGACCTCGCTCTTTGTCCGGCTGGGGGCAAATCAGGGAGTGCCAGTGGGCGTGATCGTGCTCGCCCGGTTCTTCTTCATGTTTCTCGTGATGGAGTCGCTCCGGGTTTCCGGAAAAATCCGGGTGCGGCCCCACAACAAGACCTTTCTCTTCTGGCGCTCCGTCATGGCTTCCGTGGGAGGAGTATTCTATTTTTACGCCATGGCGTCCATACCCATCGCCGAGGCGGTGGTTCTCAAGTACACCTATCCGCTGTTCGGCGTGGCCATCGCCGCTTTTGCCTTCGGGGAGAAAGCCGGGCGGATCGTGCTCGCCGCGCTGGCCCTGAGCCTGGCGGGGATATTCATCATGGTGAACCCGGTCTTTTTCACCCTGCATCCCGGCCATCTCTGGGGGCTGCTGAACGGCCTTTCCGCCGGAATCGCGGTAGCCCTTCTCCGCCAACTCCGCGCCACCGACGACTCCTCGACCGTCCTCTATTTCCATTCGCTGGCCGGAGTGGCGGTTTCGCTGCCGCTCCTGACTCAGGGGCTGAGTCTCCCGGGATTCCCGGGCGGGGTATATGTCATTTTCGCCGCGATGTTCGGCATGCTCGGGCAACTTTCCATCGTCTACGGGTTCCGGTACATCAAAACCGGGAGCGGAAGCGTGGTGATGGGCCTGGAGGTTGTGTTTTCGGCGCTCGTCGCGCTCATCTTCCTCGGCCAGATCCCCGGCGTCTGGAAGGTGATCGGCGGGACCATGATCGTGGTCGGCGCGGCGCTCGTCTCCGGCCGGGAGCGCATCCGGAGCGCGGATATCCGGGAGGACGGGAACCCCGGGGAATGAAAGAATGCCTCACGCAAAGGCGCGAAGGCGCAAAGCAAAGATAAGGGAAAAAGAAAGAAAAGATTTAGCACGAAAATCCAAGGGAAAAGACTGTTTACCACGAAAGACACGAAAAGCACGAAACGGGAAAAAGGACGGTTTCATCACTGATACGGGCTGTCTCGTTTATAATTGACAGAAACTTGAATGACTTTATTCCGTGTTTCTGAGCGCAGCGCCTTTCTTTATCATCTTATCTTTTCTTTGCGCCTTTGCGTCTTGGCGTGAGATACTCTTTTTCTCTCTGCGTCTCTGCGAGAAACGGCTTTTTATCCATATAACTCCAACCAACCCACCGAAAGGGCCCGATTCATGGCTGTCACTGTCACCTACGCGGACCGTCTGACCAAGCTGCCGCCGTATCTTTTCGCCGCCATCGACGCGATGAAGCAGGAAGCGATCCAGGCGGGCAAGGATGTCATCAATCTCGGCGTCGGCGACCCCGACCTCCCCACGCCGAAGCACATCATCGACCGTCTCTGCGAAACCGCCTATGACCCGGCGAACCATCAGTATCCCTCCTATACCGGCATGATGGGCTTCCGGAAGAGCATGGCCGCCTATTACCAGCGCACCCGCGGCGTGACAGTCGATCCGGCCACGGAAGTGCTCACCCTCATCGGCTCCAAGGAAGGGGTGGGACACCTGCCCCTGGCCTTCGTCAATCCCGGCGACATCGTGCTCGTTCCCGATCCGGGCTACCCGGTGTACGCGGCCGGAACCACCCTCGCCGGCGGCGAGGCGTTCCTCATGCCGCTGAACAGCGAAAACGGCTTCCTGCCCGACCTGGACGCCATTCCCGCCGATGTGGCCCGCCAGGCCAAAATGATGTTCATCAACTATCCGAACAACCCCACCGCGGCGACCTGCGATCTCTCCTTCTTCGAGAAGGTGGTGGCCTTTGCCCGGGAGTACAACATCATCGTCATCCACGACGCCGCCTATGCCGATGTGAGCTTCGGCGGATACCGAGCGGCTTCCTTTTTGGAAGCACCGGGGGCGAAGGATGTCGGTATCGAGCTCTACAGCCTTTCCAAGACCTACAACATGACCGGCTGGCGCATCGCCGCCGCGCTCGGCAACGCCGATATCATCCGCGGGCTCGGGCAGGTCAAGACCAATCTCGATTCCGGCGCCTTCCAGGCCATTCAGTACGCCGGGATGACCGCTCTCGAAGCCGACCAGTCCTGTGTCGCCGAGAACAACCGCACCTACGAAGAGCGTCACCAGATCCTCGTCGGCGGCCTCAAAAAGCTCGGCTGGGATGTGGAGATGCCGAAAGCCTCCTTCTATGTCTGGATCCGCGTGCCCGAGGGCATGAAGTCCATGGATGTCACCAAGCTCCTCATCAAGGAGGCCGCGGTGGTCACCACGCCGGGCAACGGCTTCGGCGAAAATGGCGAAGGTTACATCCGCATGACGGTCACCACCTCCAAGGAGCGGCTGGCCGAAGCGGTGGACCGCATCGCGAAGGTGAAGATGTAAGATATAAGCTCCTCAGCCCCCCCGGCCCTGAAAACCTAACTCACCCCCCGGCCCCCTCTCTCGCGAGAGAGGGGGTGACTCGCAGGCAAGGCTTTTCTTCCCCCTCTCTCATGAGAGAGGGGGATTGAGGGGGTGAGTTAGCATTCGGGCCGGAGGGTGAGGCGTCTCTCCCCATTCCCGACTCTCTTATGCGAGGCTCTCATGCACTGGTTCAACTATAAGGACAGCGAATTTTACGCCGAGGATGTGCCGCTCTCCCGCATCGCGGAGAAGTACGGCACCCCGGTGTATGTCTATTCCCGCGCCACGCTGGAACGTCACATCCGGACCATCGACGGCGCGTTCTCCGGCATCGACCACCTCACCTGCTACTCGGTCAAGGCCAACGCCTGCGGGGCTATCCTCCGCCTCTTCGCCGAGCATGGACTCGGCGCGGACATCGTCTCGGGCGGCGAACTCTTCCGGGCTCTCCGCGCGGGCATCCCGGCGGAGCGCATCGTCTATTCCGGCGTGGGCAAGACCCCGTCCGAGATGGAGTACGCCCTCAACTCCGGCATCCTCATGTTCAACGTGGAGTCCGAATCAGAACTCCGCGTCCTGAACGAGGTCGCCGGCCGTCTGAAGAAGAAGGCCCCGGTGTCCTTCCGTATCAATCCGGACGTGGACCCCAAGACGCACCCCTACATCTCCACCGGCCTGAAGAAGAACAAGTTCGGCATTCCCCACGACTCGGCCCTGCGCGTTTACGCCGAAGCCTCGAAGCTCCCCAATATCGAGGTCATGGGCATCGACGCCCACATCGGGAGCCAGCTCGTGGATGTCACCCCCTTCCGCGAGGCCGCCGAGCGTCTGGCCGGGCTCATCGGTGAAATCCGCTCTCTCGGCGTGAACCTCCGCTACGCCGACATCGGCGGCGGGCTCGGCATCAGGTATAACGAGGAGACGCCGCCCGATCCCTCCGAATGGGCCTCCATGATCATCCCGGTGATCAAGCAGGCGGGCTGCTCCCTCATCATCGAGCCCGGCCGCTCCATGGTCGGCAACGCCGGGGCGCTCCTCACCCGCGTCCAGTACATCAAGAAGAACGTCGACAAGACCTTCGTCGTGGTGGACGCCGGCATGAACGACCTGGCGCGGCCCTCCCTCTACGGCTCCTTCCACTCCATCCTGCCGGTGACTGACCGCAAGGCCGCTCCCGCCGTGGTGGATGTCGTCGGCCCCATCTGCGAGTCCGGCGACTTCCTCGCCAAGGACCGCGAACTGCCCCTGCCCGAGGAAGGCGACCTCCTCGCGGTCATGAGCGCGGGCGCCTACGGCATGTCCATGGCCTCCAACTACAACTCTCGGACCCGCGCGGCGGAAGTCATGGTCAGCGGGGGAGAGGATACGCTGGTTACGGCACGGGAAAGCTGGGAAGATCTGGTGGCGAGGGAGAGGGAGTAAGGAAGGCAGAAGCACAAAGCGAAAAAAAAGCCCCCTGTCTGGTTGGAGAGGGGGCTTTTTGCTGTCAAAGAGGGGTTCACAACGGCTTTGTCCTTCCGGCCTTGTGGGCGGCCAGCGCCGCTTCCGCCAGCTTGTCCAGCTTGCCGCATACTGCATCGGCCTCAAACTGACGGTCCCACCGGGCGGCGTCATATTTCCGAAACCAGTCACGGAGCGAGGCAAGCTCCTCCGGGTTGAGACTCCGGATATCCTGTTCCAATCTCTCCAAACGGGTCATATCATACCTCAGAACGAGAAAATATCAGATTAGTTTCTTCCAGAGAATATATGAACATCCTTGAGAATCCGTCAAGAAGTATCGCATGGTGCATTCCGACATTGATGAAGATATATGGACCGTTTGTCACTTCCCCGTTTTTCCCCCGCCCGCATACCGCTCCAACCCCTTCTGCAGCAGTTCCCCCGCCTTGATCCCGGGATTCTCGCGGGTCAGTTCCGCATAGATCGTCAGGAAGGTGTCGGAATCGTAGTTTTCGAAATTCATCAGGAATTTCTCGCCGGGGAATATCCGGGTTTTGTTGTAGAACATGGCCAGGGACTCGTACGCGCTGTATACGGTCGAAAATGGATAGCGCTGCTGTCCCATCGCCTGGTGGTATGCCTCGATGAGGATGTGCGTCCCGGTTTCATGGCTGACGAACTGCGTGAAGTAACCGATGTCCCCGGTGTAGAAGAAGTGATTCCGCTCATAGCCCGCCGAAATTGCGTTCGGGCCGCCCTCGGCCGCGCGGCAGAGCGCCAGTTCATACGTGTCGAACCTGAACGTCAGCCCGGTGGCTTCCTCCCATTTCCGGATCAGGTCCAGTGGGGCGATGTGCGCCTTCAGCATGGCCGCCTGTTCATCCAGGCGCGGCTTTTCCTGCGGCCAGACCGTTTCGAGATAGGCCAGATAATTCTCGCGGTAGATCCGGCCCAGTTCCCGCACGGTGTCCTTCCGGGGCGCGATTGACTGCACGTAGGGGCCGATCTCGAACGGCAGGAACAGCTTGACCCGGTCCAGTTCCTTCCCGTAGGCCGTGGCGAGCGCCGACGCGTCCCCGGTGTCAACCGCCGCGTTCAACCGGTCCAAGTAGGCGTTCATCTCCTCCGGGGAGGCGAAATTCAGGTACAGCGGGAAAAACAGGAAGGCCACCGAGAGCGGTCCCGTTCCCCCGTTGGCGAACGCCAGCAAATCCTTGTGCTCCATCAGGTACGACCGGTCGCGCTCCGGCAGCGTGTCGGTGTAGTGCTCGGAGTACGGGCTTGCGTACCCGATTTTCCCGAGCGCATAGAGGTGGAAGACGTAGTTGGGGAACGGGTCCACCCGGAATTCGATGCGCTTGGCCGGGGATGGGGCGGGGGCGGCGTGGGAGGTGAGGGGGAGGAGAAGGGTGAGGCCGAGGGTGCAAATTGCGAGGGTAACAGATTGAAACATCGATCGAGAATTCACTATGATTCCTCCATAAGCCCCTCTTTAGTATCCCCAAAAGGAAATGAGGTTACGCAAAAAAAGGTGAGCCGTCCGCATCATGGATCATCAGCAGGGGCGTAAAGATGCTATTATACGAAAACTCGATCAATACATAGTGAAAGCCTGAGGGCAGCCCCTTCCCAAGGGGAAATACGGTGTATTAGCTGGTACGGTTGCCCCATTCTTTTGAGATCGAAAACGTTTTCGTATTACTGGGAAACTGCGGGCAGCAGAAGAGTGTCGTCTGCTTTTATTTTCTAAGACCAAGTGCTTTTGCCTCAAGGTAAGTAGTATATTTGAATTTTTCAAAGGTTACTTTAAACTCGCGTTCGCTTCTGATTCCTTTCCAGTATTCAATGTTCGGATTTTGTCCCCCTAGTATCAAGCATATTATCTCCATTGTTTCTGATTCAATATCAGGACCGTAGTAAACCGCTCTTAGCGCATCTGCTTCATAGGTAAATAATGTGCCTGCCTTCTTATGAATTATTCTCCATTCACGTTCGTATTGCCATGCTTCCGATTTTGTGTAAAAGAGATCGAGTATCTGATCTGAATCATTTTCAAGAAGGAAAGGAATCCAGTTAATCTTGGGAATATGAGAACAGTAATTAATCTTTCGCATTTTATTAAAGGGCTCGTATTCTGTAGCAAACGCTAAACAGAATCCTTTATATCGGGTGTAGACTCAATTGTACCGATGGAGTAAACGTGGGAGGAAAAAAAGAGGACTCCAAAATCTGTCGTGGAGGTCTAAGGTGTGCAAGCACTTAGA